>JAAXGT010000129.1 GCA_012271205.1 Rhodothermales bacterium | reverse complement strand
GCGGCGCGCCTCCCGCCGACTCTACTTTCACTTCTTGAACACCTCTTTTACAAAGTCTGGCAGGGATTGTTTAACCGCCCGCCACTGGTCCTGTCGATCTAAGTCGCCAGTCTCAGTTTCTCTTGCAGATATTGCATTCCGCGCTGTCCCTTGACGCGGTTACAGTTGCCGCACAATAGCTGCAAGTTGCCTA
This sequence comes from Rhodothermales bacterium, assembly GCA_012271205.1. Taxonomy (GTDB): domain Bacteria; phylum Bacteroidota; class Rhodothermia; order Rhodothermales; family Bin80; genus JAAXGT01. Next base: position 14,028 of record JAAXGT010000129.1, on the reverse strand, counting down.
TGTGATCCGTGCCGCCTTTCGAGACTGCGATCGTATGGTCCACTTCCAGATTGCGTGCCTCAAAATGTACATTGCAGCCCGCACAACACCCTCGTTGCTTACCGTACAATTCGTCCTTGTTCTCCTTGCAGTTGTACCTCGGCAATTTGCCCAGGTCTGAGCGACTAGGTGGATCGTACAAATGCACAATGTCTCCAAAACGACCGTGTGCTTCTCGTATTCGCTGCTTTACCAGTTGACCGGCCTTTGGTGATATGTCAACGCCAGCCCACCTGCGGTCAAGGCTGTCTGCTGCAACGCATGTAGTGGCACAGCCACAGAAAGGATCGAAAACCATGTCGCCCTCAATTACTGGATGCCAGAATAATTCTTTCCAGTAGAGCAAGGGGCTTCTGCGTGGGGTAGCCAAGGCGCTCACGTTTTGGCATGTGCATGGCGTCTGGAATATCAAACCATGTGTCGCCTGCCAATTTGTATTCGATTACCATTCCCCCGCCTATTTTCCTCCAAGAAGTATTTGACTCTAATATTGCCTGCTCGCGTCTCGTGTATCCTCCCCTCGCTTCGAAGCCGTGCAACGGATTTGCCAGTATAGTCACCCTGAGGACTCGTTTTGAACCACTGCCCACTCTCGTCCTTTCTGAATCCCCTCTTTCGTGCTTCCTCATTTCTCTGCCACCAGGTCCTTGTAGTGCAGGACCTTGCCCCTGCCACCCGCCATGAGCGCGCCCATTTGCTTCTCCGTATCCAGTTCCCGCGTGTTGTGGCGGCCTGCAAACTCGTTAACGTAGCGCTGCAGGTGCTTCTTGCTCATCTTGTGGTACACGCCCATGTGGCCCCGCTTCAGCATGGACCAGAAGGATTCAATGCCGTTCGTGTGAATCTTCCCGTTGACGTGTTCGCCCACGCTGTGCCTGACTGTCTCGTGCTGTATCCCGATCAGGCCCTGATAGGCTGCCGCGTCATCTGTGTAGACCTCAGCCCCTATGTCCGCGTTGTCGCACACAAAGCCCTGCAACGTGGCCGCCGACGTATCGTCAATCACCTTGGCCGTTACCTGCCCCGTTTCACAATCCTTCATGTCGAGCACGGCCGTTTTGCCCACTGTGCCGCGTCCGGCCTTGAGTTTCTTGGATTCATGCTTGTTGCGTTCCTTTCCGCCCATGTAGGTTTCGTCCACCTCCACAGGCCCATCGAACGGGGATGTACCCACTTCAAACGCCTTGCGCAAACGGTGCAGCAGGTGCCACGCCGATTTCTGCGTGATCCCAAGTTCCCGGTGCAGCTTCATGCTGGAAATGCCCTTGATATTGATAACAAGCAGGTACGCGGCAATCGCCCAGGTCCGGTAGTCCAGCTTCGACCGCGCCATGATCGTCCTTGTCTTGAGCGTGAACATGGGCTTTCGCGGGCATTCACGACAGCGGTGTGTCATTTCAGGGTGCTTGATCCCCACCTGGACGTTACCCGTACCACAGAGCGGGCACACTGGGCCGTCCGGCCAAATGTAGCTGGCCAGCCAGTCGTACGCCTTCTGTTCCGTCGAAAGCATACGGATCACATCGGCGATTCCAATTCCCTTGCGGTAGTGCTTGCCCGGTGTGTTGTTGGCCATTGTATCGGCTGCTTAATGTTAGTCATTGATACGTGTGCGGTGCACCAAGGTTTCAATTTTGCATTATAAAATCATTTGTTAACATGTTCTGGACAATGATCTTGTGCTCGATTTGCGAGCGCGGATGTTAGTTTGGTATGTAATTCCCTTATCATTCCACGTCAACCGTCCTGTCCACATTGAGCACCTGTCCTTTCCAGTTCCCGTGAAGCCTAGTGGATAATGGGCCGTATTCACTTGGATGCCACATAGAAATCCGTTCGAGCAAATCAGCGGCACTCCACTCTGGCCGGCTAAGCCCGGAGAACTTGTTTCGATCCACCTTCCTGTGCTTCGAATTACAAAACGGCTTACGAAGGCCTCATTTGCAAATAGTGTGGCCAGTAAAACGTTCTTGAATACAAACTCGTCATTTACGAATTCGACCTCGAACTGATTGGAGAATGGATACCCCACACGGCATAGAAGCTCGTCCTGCATTACGTCCCGTTTTCGCATTACAGGGTACTCCAGGTTCTGACGAGGAGTAAACCCTTCGATTCTGTACAGCCCTAAATCTGTTTCGCGATCTACCGAAAGATCAGTTGGGGTAGGGGTCCTGTGTCCGACCAAATAGGTTTATTTGCGCTGCAGCACACTCAACTCCGCAAGGCCAATCAAGACATGCCCTGCAGTTAAGAACCCGCCTTGGTCATTTGCGAACATTCCTGCGGCCATACCCGCTTTTATGTTGCCATTGTCGTCTTGCCATGTCGACACGACAGGTACAAGTATGTTCGTAACATGATTGCAGGCCCCTTCAAACATTGCTTGTATTCGTCGTATAAATGGCCAAGGGCACCGCTAAATTCACTGTGTGTACCGGCGGTACATACGCCTGGCCAGGGGGCGAAGTCTTACCAGTTACTGGCTGTGGAGCAGTCGCAGCCTCATGTCGGAAAGAGGGCTGCCGCCAGAAGAATACCGAGCAGGATTTCATTTTGGGCTGCTAGGTCTGTGAAGCCGCAAAGATACGTAAGGCGTACGCAAAAGTTGTGCTGGGAGCGTGACACTTCGGAATGCAGCGCGGGTGTGATGGTAGGGTGGGCTTGCTGACGAATCGCCGCTCTGTTTGAGCGGCCTACCTGAGGAATCGTTAGCCGCTCAATTCAAAGGTGCGCAGATCACTCCTGAATCTCGTACACCAAGACCACAGGACCGCTGCCGTCCTGTTGCTCAACGCCATAGGCCCGACCTTCCCGGATCACTTTGAGGTCTGCCGCTACCGGGAGTGATGCCATGCCGACCGCTTCCGACGGCCGCCTGTCCAGAATCAACCAGTTAGCATCCGTGGTGCCCTCAGCGGAACTCAGCTTGACCCACACGCGGCCAGCATCATCTACCACAAACGTCTGAAACGCTGGCTTCGTTTTGTGAGGCTCACGGGCGTCTACCAGCTTCTGAAACAACTCATCTTCCCGATACTGTGCTTTCTCCATTTCCGCGTCGCTAATGGGTACGGGGTCGTGGTCATAGCTGATGGTTCCTTGGACTGAGCCATTTAAGGACGTCACCGCAATTCGAATTGAATCGTTCCACCCGTAGTACAACAAGTTATTCGGGCCCACTGCATACGAAGTGTGACGGGCGAACGGTACGTTGACGAAATGAAGGCTGCCGGTTTTTTCCTCAACGTTGTAGATCATCTCTGGAGCCTGCATGATAGCAACCACTTCCGGCCCGTAGCTGCCGTCCAGATTGACCTTCCGCACTTCATAATGGTCGTCTTCGTTGACGACCGTTGAGCCGTCGTCTGACTCAAGAAATGGTGGCAGGCCTATGGTCATAAGCCAGCTGTCCTCAAAAACACCGATGAGGCTACTTACCTGTTTCTGGCCTTCGTCCTCGATGTGGGCATGGCGGACGAACATATAGTCATGGGGATCATAAATAAGAAGCCGATTGAGGAGATGTTCAAAGACGTATACCGAATCAGCTGGTCCCACGACGGCTTTCGATATGTAGCGATATTCACCTGGCCCCTGGCCCTCGGTTCCGATTGCAGCTAGATAGGTGCCGTCGGGGCCAAACGCCGACACCGCCAGAGGACGGGGTTCTGTCACGAAGATTTCTCCGCGGCTGTTGACCGAGAGGTGGCTAATGGTTGCAAAGAGTATTGTGTCGCCAGCCGATTCATCGCCTAGGCGCAACAATTCCGTGAGGTTAACCGGAGAAAATTCGCTGTACTCGCGTGCGGTTTCCGTGTTGTAGCATGCCGCCAAGAGTGTGACGCAGACTGTAGCTGCCAGCAAGGTTCTTCGTTCTGTGTATTCTGACGAAAGTGCCACCCCTTGGGGCCTGTGGGCGGGCTGAGTCGGGTGCATGTTGTCGGTTGTTTGGGTTAACGAGTTTACGGAATTTATAGCTGCGTGTGGACTGGCGTTTCGGCATGGATTCGCCTTGGAGATTAATGCGGTAGGCGGATTGGACGAGCCGATCGAGGATGGCGTCTGCGAGGATGGGGTTGAGCATGCTTTCGTGCCAGAGTTCGACCCAGCGCCCGGTACTCAAGCCGACTTGCGATCAGTGGCTCCACTTGATGCTGGCTAGATCGTACCAGTCGATCGCCAGCTCACCGGGTGTTCGCTCCAAAAGGGTCACGAGGGTCGAACCGAAGATGTCGAAGCCCATGAGTCGGTCCTGGACGCGCACGGCACCTATGTACTTGGGGCCGGTCCAGATGTCGAAGTAGGAGAAGGTGTCGCGGTTGCGGGTGGTGGCCACCCAGATACGGTTCTGGCCATCGAAGTCAAATGAGATCGGCTTGCGGATGTTAGTTTGGTATGTAATTCCCTTATCAAAGAGCTTGTAATTGGGAACGTATGAATAGGTCTTCTTGTAACTATTCGTTGAATATGCAACTGTGAGCATGGTACTGCCGGCGACCATTCCGCTTGATATCTTGACAGAAAAAGGATTCGTCGAAGAAGAAATTGATCCCGCGCTGGATCTGTATGAGGAGATTGAGCGGCTCAAGGTGGAGAAGAAGGCCATCCTCCTTGCGCATTATTACCAGGAGCCGGCCATCCAGGATATTGCCGACTTTATCGGCGATTCGTTAGGTCTGTCACGGCAGGCTGCTGCAACGGACGCAGACATCATTGTTTTTGCCGGTGTCCACTTCATGGCAGAAACGGCGAAGATCCTTAGCCCAAACAAGAAGGTCCTGTTGCCGGACTTGAATGCGGGGTGCTCACTGGCTGACACTTGCCCGGCGGATCAGTTTGCTCCTTTCTGCGAGCGCTATCCCGACCATTTGGTCATGTCCTACATAAACTGTTCCGCAGCTGTCAAAGCGCTTAGTGATGTGATTTGCACCTCGACTAATGCGGAGCATCTGCTGCGCCAGATTCCGGAAAGTCAGCCGGTAATATTTGCGCCGGACCGCAATCTCGGACAATGGCTCATCCGCCAGACCGGGCGTGATCTCAGGGTATGGGACGGCGTATGCATTGTGCACGAAACCTTTAGTGAACGCAAGCTCCTGACGCTCAAGGTGCGATACCCTCAGGCTTTCGTGCTGGCCCATCCTGAATGCGAGGAGGCCATTTTGAGGCACGCGGATTTTGTGGGATCAACGAGTGCAATTCGCCGCTTCGCACGGGAAAGTGAAGGAACAGCCTTTATTGTGGCGACCGAGGAAGGCATTCTGCACCAGATGCGCAAGGATTCCCCGAGCAAACACTTTATTCCTGCTCCCCCTGAAAGTGGCTGCAACTGCAGCCAGTGCCCCCACATGCGCCTTAATACAATAGAGAAAGTTTACACGTGCCTGAAGCACGAGCTGCCCGAAATTATACTGGAGGAATCAATCCGACGCCGGGCATTGCGTCCTATCGAACGCATGATGGAAATGAGTGCAGGGGTCTCCTAAAAACGCATACTTATGCCGGCAAGTGGCTCGAAGCGGCGCTGCACCAGATAGCGTGCCTCCTGTGCCAATGGCAAGGCTTCGAATGAGTAGCGTGCCTGTATGTGGATATACAGCGGGCGGGCGACACGGAGATACGTGGTGAACTCCAGCTTGCTTTGGTCTGAGAAAGGTGTAAAGATGCCCCAGAATTCGTGTTCTCCAAGTCGGTCTATGCCCACGTCCAACAAGAAGTGTTGGCCGTGGCGCATAAATATCCGAACATGCAATTCGCTTAGAGCTTGCGCCCCAAAATGTTTGCGCCAGTAGTACCAGAATGAAAAGTTGCGCCCGACGCTCAGGCTAAATTCGGTGACCAAGTCATTGACACCTCGAGCCATGGGGAGCGGGACGCCCGTTAGATCTTCCAGATTCAAGGCCGCAAGGTCAGCGTCAGAGCTCACTATGCGGGTCTTCAGATTACTGATGCTGTAAAGTGCTCCGACGTAGCCAGGGATGAATTGCCGGCTGTTGTAAAAGGCACCTATGCGAAGATTAAAGCTCAGGAGATCTATGAATTCTTCTGCATGGATGTCACCGCCGAATGCAAGCCCGTCTCCATGACCCGTGTACCAGGCATAACTGATAAAGGGGGCAAAGGCAATCCCGCCGCGGTCAAAGAGGTCTATATGCAGATCGGTGCTCCATGCGGACACATCGCCATGGCGATGTGTCACGTAATTGAGGCCAAGACGGGTATCGCGCGGGGCGCGGATCGTTATGCGTCCTCCTGAGACGTTATTGAGTCGAACGTCACCTGTGAAGCCTCCCACAGAAACTGGTCCTCGGCTCAAATTGAACTCGGCGCCTACCGTGCGCGTATCCCATGCTGCAGTAGTGCTGTAGAAATTGACCACATGCCCGATACCCAGTCTCATATCCTGAATCGGGCCCACTCTTGCATACACACCGCGTTCCTCATAACGGGCATAAGTAATCAGGCGCACCAAGTCATACCATTCGTCCACATCCGACTCGTAGCTACCCAGCGGACCCAGCCGATAGGCCCCTGCAAGCTCCGCCGCTACTGGAAATCGCACCCAGTCGAACATAACTGTTCCGATACCACGCCATTGTGCGCCGATAAGAGAAAGGCCGGCCATGGGCCGAACGCGCAGTTTTCGTTCCCACCAATACTGTGTGGTTCTTTCCCGCAATAGATCCTGCGCACCAAAACCGGTTTGGGCGTATGAGGCCAGGCAGGGCAGGCAAAAGGTCAGAAACAGAAACAGTCGTAGCACAGCACACGGCATTTGCCGCATGAACGCACATATGCTTGTGATCGCTCCCGGAAACACAAACGGTGCAGTCTCATACGAACCTGCATGACGTTTGCACCGCGATGAGATTGCCGCTATTCCCACTTGGAGTAGTGGTCTACCCTGGTGAGCCGCTCCCCCTCCATATTTTTGAGGAGCGCTACCGTCAAATGACTGCGCATTGTTTGCAGCAGAATACCCCATTTGGCATTCTGTGCATGAACGACGGCCGTATGGCTAAAGTCGGGTGCAGCGCCCGAATTAAACGCATCCTTCAGCGTTATGAGGATGGCCGTTTGGACATAATGGTGGAGGGGAAGATGCGCTTCCAATGGGTGACTTTGTACAATGACCACCCTTATTTGACGGGAGAAGTAAACTGGCTCAGTGAGCCCAACCGGCCAACCCGCAAAGGTGCCGTGGAGCGCGTCATTGCGCAGCACATGCGCCTGATGGAAATTGCCGGGCGCACTGTGCGTCCTGGTCTGTATGAGTCGTCTTACGGTGTATCGTGGATCATTGGACGCAATGCCGGACTCACTTTGGCGCAGAAACAGGAATTGCTGGAAATCATGCCGGAAAAGGACCGGGTAGAATTCTTGATTGCACATTTAGAAGCGTTTATTCCGCGTGTGGAGCGAACCAGCAGCCTGCGAAAGAAGATCATGTCGAACGGTCACTTCAAGGATTTTCCGCCAGAGAAGAAGTAGTAATGCCTCGGATCGGTGACTATGAGTTACACACGATCGAATGCGGCCGACTGCGGCTGGATGGTGGGGCCATGTTTGGGGTGGTTCCCAAGGTGCTCTGGGAACGGAGGGCTCCCGCGGACAGCCGGAATCGAATACAATTGTGCATGCGCGCGCTTCTTTTGGAGCAACGTGACCGCTTGATTTTGATCGATAACGGGGCTGGCGACAAGCATAGCCCCCGGTTCCGGGACCTGTTCAACTTGGAGGGGTGCACAGTGGAACAGTCGCTGCATAACGCGGGCTTCAACATGGACGATGTTACAGATGTAGTGTTAACCCACTTGCACTTTGACCATGCAGGGGGCAGTACTACACGGGTTGGCGACCGCTGCGTGCCGCGGTTTCCGAATGCAATGTATCATGTGCAGCGTGACCATTTCGAGTATGCACTGAAGCCCAGCCATCGAGAGCGAGCTTCTTTCTTGCCGGACGATTTCGTGCCCATCGGGGCATCTGGCCAGTTAAATCTTGTGGAGGAATCCGGATTGCTAATGCCGGGGATAACCGTACGCGTAGTTAACGGGCACACAAGCGCGCAACAGATCGTCAAGATATCGGGCCCGCAGGGCACGATCGTGTACGTCGCGGACCTTCTGCCTACGGTGCACCATTTGCGCCTGCCATGGATTATGGCATATGATGTGCGGCCGCTTGAGACGCTTGAGGAAAAGGCGGTATTCTTGGATCAAGCCGTGGCGCGCAATTGGCAACTGTTTTTCGAGCATGATCCGGATGTAGCAGTGGCGAGTGTGGAGCAGACTGAACGGGGTGTTCAATACAGCAATCCACGTCCGCTCTCTGAGCTCTTCTGAGGCTACGGTTGCAACGGAGCAACGGCCTGCAGTAGAGCGTTGCGTTTGTACATTGAGTAACGGCAAGTGGGAGCGGGGCTTACACAATATGGAACAGGCTTGGTGCTGCCCGGTTAGACCGGGTACCGTTCCCTATCAGCCTGGTCTCTATCGCAGCTACTGCTACTCCAAGTGCAGACCCAGCATGGAGTAATCCATGCCCGAAAACCGGTTGATCATCACACGCAACTTCCGCGTAGTCCATTATTTGTTCTCCAGCCGTCACGTGCTGAAGTACACGCTGGGGCTGATTGCAGGCCTGCTCTGCGTTTCTAAATCCTCGGCCCAGGATGCTTCATTGCGTCTTGTGTCAAAAACGGACGGTCGAGCCATCTACGAACTTACGGTCGACTGGGGTGAGAACCCAATGCAGCTGGGCGGGCTGGTGGAACAGACGACGGTGCTGCAATTGCCGTCTCTGGCACAGCCGGACGTACGTATCGTGTCCTCGATCTATGACGAGACTGACGCCCCTTTGCCGGTTGTCACGGGCAGTGTGCCAGCTGAAGTCGTGGGGCTTGGGCTCGCACGAAAGCGGCCGGAAGCAACGCTTGTAGCCCGGCTGGCAACCTATGATTCGACGACGGCCATGCTGCGCCGCTACCGGCATATGCGTATTGAAGTGACGTATGGGCAGGATGCGACTCCGATTGCGGCGAATGACAATCCCCACCTGGCCATTAAAGAGAGCGTACTTGCTTCCGGACGAATCTTCAAGATTGCCGTTGCTGAAGAAGGTGTATACCGGATTGATCATACGTTTCTGGAATCCTTGCCTGATCTGGATATCAGTCTAGCCACTGTTGATCCAAACACGATAAGAGTCTATGGCAATGGAGGTGCACCACTTCCGGCCCTGAATGGTGCACCACGCATTGCGGATCTTGCGGAAAATCAGGTGTTTGTTCAAGGTGGGGGGGACGGCAGTTTCGATACTGGAGATGCAGTTTGGTTCTATGCCCGTGGACCCAGTGGCTGGAAGAACATCATACTGAAAGACCAATACCAGCAGCCGATTGTGGATGAACAGGGGCGCCCTATCCGGGAGTGGGTGCATTATGTCCATCCGTTTGACACCACAAACTATTATTTCGTGGCTATTGGGGGGGCAGAAAGCAGCGTGTTTGAGCGGGAGAACTATCCGGACATTGCAGGAGCCACTGATGTGGAAACCGTACTCGGCAGGTACTTTCTGGATCTGGACGAGTACATGTGGGGGCGTGAAAATGGCCATTCGGGCCATACATGGGTTAGTTCACTGATACCGGGTAGCGGACCGGGTCGCAAGCTGTTGGACAACCTTCTTCTTCCCGGGCTCAAAGATGGAGAGCTTAGCTTTTTGGCTCGGATCGCCGTTCAGAGTAACCCTTCGGCGAATGTGTATTTCAAAAGTGGAAACACTACGTTGCATGCCGAGCAGCTGGGCCCCTCGTCCTCACACGTGACGGCTCCCATCGCACGTTCTGGTATGGCAGCATTCACACAATCGGTGACACGCGGACAGGCAATAAGCTTGGATATGGATCTTGAAGACCAATCCGGTGCTCCACAGGCGGCTCTGGACTGGCTGCGAATCCAATACCCCAAGGAACTTACAGCGGGAGAGGAGCCGGTGCGATTTCAAACGCCGCTAACAGCGGAGGGCGCGGAGGAAATCTTCACGTTTTCACTGTTCGGGTTTGATACTGCGCCGATCGTGTTGGATGTAACCGAGCCGGGAGCCTACCGGTGGTTGAGCACGCGCGCGCAGGGTAATGTGCACTTGGTACAGGTGACCGTCGGCCGCGACATGGAACCGCGCGAGCTTGTGGCTTTTACCCCGTCCCAAGTACGGAGTCTTGACGCGAACGCGGTGTGTGCCGCGGAGCAGGGCTGCAGAGTAGTGCCGCAGAATCTGCACGGCATAAGTTCTTTTCCTGATTTTGTAATAGTTGCACCCGCATTGTTTATAGAGCAGGCAAACGAGCTGGCCAGTATGAGGCGAGCGGAGGGACTGACCGTCGAAGTTGTGGACGTCCAACAGATTTACAATGAATTCTCGGGAGGTTTGCAGGACATACGGGGCATTCGTGACTACATGAAATTTCTCTACGACCGGGCTTCTAACGACGAGGAACTCTTGCGTTACGTTCTTTTCTTTGGTGACGGACACTTCGACTATCGGAATTTGAGTCCGGAAACGACGCTTCCGAACCACATTCCCCCCTTTGAAACTGAAGAATCTTGGAACCCGGAAACCTCCTATACAACCGACGACTATTTTGGGCTACTCGACGATAAAGAAGGTATCTGGCCGTTCGCGCGTGGGACGTTCAGAGGTCAGTATGATCATTTGAATGAGCGCTTGGATGTGGGCCTTGGCCGTTTTACCGTAACTACGGTCAAAGAGGCTGAACTCATGATCGAGAAGATCAGGCATTATGAGAGCCCGGAGACTTTTGGTCCCTGGCGTTTGCGATACCTGTTCTTGGCTGACGACGGGCCCACTGGACGCTCCGGTCAACAAGACGACAAAGACTTGCATACACAGAACACGGACGTCGTGGCTGTTGCCGTTCAGGATGTTGCGCCGGATGTTAATCAAAAGAAAATCTATGCGCTCTCATATGCGAGAGAGTTCTTGAACGGCTGGCGCGTTCCAAGAGCACGTCAGGATTTGCTCAAAGGCATTAACGAAGGCATGCTGGTAGTGAATTTTAGCGGGCATGGTAACGAAGAGGCACTGGCACAGGAGAACCTGTTTACGATCGAAGACGCGCGCACATTGCAGAATCGGGATGTGTTGCCGGTTGTCATTACAGCCACGTGTTCATTTGGACGCTGGGATCTTGGGCACAAGCAAACAGGGGCGGAGGAGCTGCTGCTCAATCCCAGCGGGGGGGCCATAGCACTTCTTACAACAGTGCGTACAGTCTACACCTCAGGTGATGCCACAACGCTGAATGTGGGACTGAACGTGGCACTTAACAAGGAACTCTTCAAACGTGAGGCCGACGGACTGCTGCCGCGCATGGGAGACGCCCTGCGCCGGACCAAGAATCAGCGAGTGGGTTACGAAGGCAATAACCGGAAGTTTAACCTTTTGGGTGATCCTACACTGCGGCTGGGGTTGCCGGCCCAGCGTGCAATCATAACTCACATTAATGACCATCCTGTCGAAAACGCCACGGGACAAATGCGCGCATTGGAGCGCGTGACCGTGCAAGGCGAAATCCACAGGGCAGATGGAAGCCTGGATACCTCATTCGACGGAAGCGTGATGTTGACCGTGTTTGACGCCGTGCGCCAAGTCCCCATTCCGGCTGACATGCGGCGGTATATGCCGACTCCCTACTACGAAGTGCGCGAAGATCTCATTTGGCGAGGTCGTACACGCGTAGAAGGAGGCCGCTTTACTGCGATCTTTGTTGTGCCCAAAGACATATCCTATGCGAACAAGCCTGGTCGCGTATCTGCTTATGTTTCCGGACAGTCGGAGCATGTACTTGGGTTTAGCGAGCGTTTTCTTGTAGGTGGAACAGCTGCGGACGTTAGCGATGACGGCGAAGGACCTGAAATCGAGCTGTTCCTAGGGGATGAGACCTTCACCAGTGGTGGACTGACAACGGCGAGTCCGCAGGTGCTGGCGCGGCTCTATGATGAAAGTGGCATTAATACGGTTGGGGCGGGTGTTGGTCACGAAATGCTGTTGATTCTTGATGACAATGAGCAGGAAGCGATTAATGTAGGTGACTTGTATGAGAGTGATGAAAACTCCTTCCAGCGCGGATCCTTCCGGTACGCATTCGAGAACCCGCTGGAGCCTGGATTACATTCGCTGACACTGCGCGCGTGGGATGTGCTGAACAACTCAGGCAAGGCAACCTTGGATTTTGAAGTCACCGACCAGGATGCGCTAACCATCCGCAATGTGCTCAACTACCCGAATCCCACTACTGGGCCTACGCGGTTTGTATTCGAGCATAACCAACTGCCCGGCACACCGGTCAACGTACAGGTACGTGTGTATACATTAAGTGGTCGGCCAGTGCGCACACTGGAGGCAGCTGACATGCTGTCTGCTGGTCCCATGCAAGTTTCATGGGACGGCCTCGACGATGATTATGTAAGCTTGGCGCCGGGTGTGTACTTATACAAGGTCCGCGTGGAGACAGTGGACACGGAGGAGCGGCAGGTTTCCGAGGTAATCGAGAAGCTGGCCATTGTACGCTGACAAACCCGAGGCCGTGAAGTGCCTGAAAATATTTCTTATTTTCCCGTTAACCAATTACTAGAGTACCGTGACCAGAACAACGCATTACCGGGCTTGCCTTTTACTGCCCCTTCTTCTTGTAGCTGTGGCTTTGGCCAGGCCCGTAGCCGCGCAGATTGGCGGGGCGGCTGTCGTATTTCTGATGATTGAACCTGACAGCAGGGCCGCCGGCATGGGGAATGCCGGTGTAGCGATCGCAGACAATGCTAACGCGGTGTTTTGGAACCCGGCGGGCCTGGCCGGCCAAGTGGGCACCGAAGCGGCACTTACACACAGCAGATGGTTGCCTGAACTAAGCAAGGACCTCTTTTTTGAATATCTCGTGGCCAAGCACAATATCGAGGGCTGGGGTACTTTGGGTGCACATGTGACGTATTTGAATCTCGGTGAGCATGAACACCGGGATGCCAATAATACGCCTTTGGGCACGTTTCGCTCGTATGATCTTTCTGTGGGACTGTCTTACGGGTTCCAGCTGATGAAGGGGCTCTCCATCGGAACGGGGATCCGTTGGATCCGCTCCAATCTGGCGAGCGTGAAGGTGGGGGCGCAGGAAGCTGAGCCCGGGGTTTCGGTTGGCGTGGATCTCGGTTTGTTGTACAAGTTTCCGCAGTTTTATCTGCCGGGTATAGGTACAACACGCTACCGCCTCGGGTTTAACCTCGCGAATATGGGGCCCAAGATTCAGTATTCCGACAGTGAGCAGAGCGATCCCATTCCCACCTTCTTTCGCGCAGGTCAAGCAGTCACATTTGATTTTGACGAATACAACAGGATCACATTAGCCACCGATGTTGCGAAGATTTTGGTGCGGCAACGCGTGACAACGACATGTCTGGATCCGGACGACCCCAAAACCTGCCTTGCGACGTATTCTTCGGATCCATTTTACAAGGCCATATTCTCGTCTTGGACGCCGATAGAGGTCTTGAGTGGTGCGGTCAATGACGAGGAGCAGGAATACGAGCAGCTTTCGGTCTTACAGCAACTCCTTTTCTCTTTGGGATTTGAGTACTGGTACAATAATCTCTTTGCTGCCCGTGGCGGATACTTTTATGAGAATCCCTACAATGGCAATCGGGAATTCCTGACATTCGGGGTGGGGATTCGCTACAATATTGCCGGCGTCGATTTCTCCTATATATACGCTCTGGAGGAAAACCATCCGTTAGCCAACACGATGCGGTTCTCTTTGCTTCTGAACTTTGCAAGATAGGCGCAGGGCGCGTTTCTCCGGTTTCTCAGGCATGTGGCCGCGAGCCATTGCGCTTGCATTTGGATTCTTGTGGACGGCTGCTGGCGGGAGGGCACAAGTCTTGCCGCCCGCCGCACCACAATATGATGTAGTGG
>JAAXGT010000119.1 GCA_012271205.1 Rhodothermales bacterium | reverse complement strand
ACCTCGATCTCCATTAGGTGCTCGACCGGTGGACGAAGCAGGGGCGACGGACGCGAGCGGGCGGCGACGTCCTCGTAGTCCGCCAGGCGGATGACTTGGTGGGGGGCTTTCAGCCTCGCACCGAGGCGGAGCCGTACGGGGGACCGGAAGCCGCGGTGGGCCGAATTCGGTTTGGCGTGGCCCCCGGTCCAGATCCGGCTGTTAGCGTTGGGCCGCGATGCGGCCCAAGACCGGAAGGGGCGGGGCTGGGGCCAACCGGAGACGTTTGATTTTCTGGCCCGAACGCCTTTTGGCACCGGGACCCGGACGGGCCCGTTCCGGTGGGGGCGCCAGCCGGCTCGTAAACGAATCCCCGGCTCCCTCCGGCGGATCCGGGAGCGGCTTCGCCAGCGGGGGTCGGTGGATCCGCCCGATAACGCCCGGGGGCGGGGCCGGGTCCTCCGCGGCGGACTCCACGACTAGGCCGTCCCGGGGAGTTTCCGGTATTGGAGTGCTTTGGTCCACACTGTCAAGCGCCGGTTCTTACGCGCGCTGCGCCGGCGGTCGATCAGCGGACCCAGCGTTATGGGCCGAAAGTCCGCATGCTCTACCCGTGGCCAAGCCAACGGCGGACCGTCAGACCGGAGGCCGGAGCCGGATGCATGAAAGGGCCCGTCCGGATCGGTGCGGGGGCGGGGCCACCCGGGTCCCTACCGCGATGTTGGATAGCTGGCGAAGGCAGTGCCAAACATAATACGAGAATCAGCATGAGCTGCCCAAAAGTGGTGGTCGCGTGAACCGGGTCGTCCAGAAAACCGACGCCAAAGTAACTATTAGCCCATCGATGTTGGCCACAAGTGTCCCGTAATGTTAAGCTTCGGTCAAGTATGGTTTCCGGAAGCGCTTGCGCACTGAACCAATTGTGTGAGAATCGTACACCGCGGAGATTCCTCAATAAACTGTGCTAATCATGATTTCCAAAAGAGTAAGTCCGAAAGGCCGATCAGTGCGCGTTACATTTGCCGTGCCCGCTCAGCTGGCCAAGCGGAGCATTTGCATAGCCGGCTCCTTCAACGACTGGGACACAGAAAGTCACCCCTTGCGACTCGACGAAAAGCGCGGCGTGTGGCAGCGAGCCATTTCATTCAAGCCAGGCACTGAAGTACAGTTTCGCTATTTCGTGGACGGTCATGCCTGGCATAACGAGGCCGAAGCCGACGCTTGGGTGCCGACGCCATTCTTCTCGGACAACAGTGTACTGGCACTTTAGCCGAAAAGCCAGAGCACAACGTAGACAGCGGCCAGCATCGCGAACACATCCGCGATAAGGCCGGCCGGGACGGCGTGTCGCGTCTTCTTGATGTTGACGGCTCCGAAGTAAACCGCAATGACATAGAACGTCGTTTCGGTGGAACCGAACATCGTGGCTGCCATCTTGACTAGTATGGAATCTTCGCCATACTGGCCGATCATGTCGAGCACAATAGCGGCAGAGCCTGATCCGGTGAGCGGCCGCACGATGGCCATCGGGATTACCTCCGCCGGAAAGCGGATGAATGCCAGGACCGGCCGCAGGCCGTCTGTCAGGAAATCCAGTGCACCGCTGGCCCGAAACATGCCGATTGCAAAGAGTATAGCGATCAGGTACGGGATAATCATGACCGCAACGTTGAAGCCTTCCTTGGCGCCTTCGACGAATTCTTCATAGACCCGCACTTTTTTGAACATGCCATAGAGTGGAAACCCCACCAGTATGGCTGGCAAAACGAGGGCGGACGCGTAGTCGATGATCAGTTGAAAAATGTTCATGACTGGCGAAAACGTTTGAGACGGCCGAGTGTCTTGGCTGCCACGATGGCCACGATCAGCGAAAGCGAGGTCGTAATCAGGATGGAGAAAAAGAGTTGGTTGATTTGCAGACCCATGATAGCAACGAGCAGCACCGGAGGCACGATTTGCACACTGGCCGTGTTCATGGCCAGCAGCATGACCATAGGATCGGTTGCCGTGTCCTCGTTGGAGTTCAGCGTTTGCAGTTCCTGCATGGCCTTAATACCAAGGGGCGTTGCCGCATTGCCAAGCCCGAGCATGTTGGCACTCAGGTTGAGTACGATCATGCCAAGTGCCGGATGGTCGCGCGGCACCTGTGGAAACAAGAGTCGGATAAGCGGCTGCGTCACGCGCACTAGTGCATGCAGCATGCCGGAAGCCTCGGCAATCTTGAGTAGCCCCATCCACAAGCCGAGGCCGCCGATGAGGCCCAACGCAAGTGTGACGGCGGTTTCCGCGAAATCAAGTGCTGCACTGGCAATGGCGTCCATCTTGACCCAACGTACGGGTCGGAAGGCTACCGCAGTCGTCCAGCTACCCAATGTGGGATCGCCGGCGGTGGGACCACGACAATCTTCGTCCCCGGTTCGAGCGCAAAGAGTAGCCAGTGGCTCAGGCAGATCGGCCCCGGATGCAAAGCGAAGCTCGCGTCCATCTTCATTTTGTACCAGCGTACCGTCCCAAGCAAGATTTACGGTTTGAGGGAGGCCAAAGTGAGCCTGATAAACGTCCGCCGGAAGCCGCACACGCACGTCTTGCCTCCGGGCTTCAGAGTCGTACTCGTTTGGAAACGAAACGGTGACTGGCAGCGGCGTGCCGTTGCGATAGGTGTCACGCGCAAAATCATTGATATCGCTGGAGAGGGCAAAGATGAGGCTAAGGACAATAAGTCCTCCCCAGATGTAATTGAGCATGGCAAATGTACCGGGGAATTAGGGGCAGAAATGGGTTTGACAGGTAACGCGTGAGTAAGCACACTGCCAAAAAGTAACACAAGCACGCACACCGATCCCGTCCAGATTGCACATGGCGCTCTGGACTTTCCGGTGAGTCGATTCAGGGAGGGGACAGTTCGAGCCGGTCCATACTCTTGAAATCCAATATTTCATTTTCCGGCAAAAGGTCTGTGCGGCGAAGCAGGAACGCCGTTATGTCCCTGTACTGGTTGGCGGTGAGCGTGCCTCCGGCGTTGTACGGCATCTGCATACGGTTGTAATTGTAAAGACGGCCTGCCGTGCCCCGGCTCGCCAGTATCGCGGGGCGCAGTATTGGGCCGGTGCCGTCGTCCGTTTCATGACACGCAGCACAGTATCGTATGTACGCCTCCTGCCCACGATCCTGCTGCTCTTCCGAATTCATCTGAGTGCATGCACACAGGTTCAACACGATAAGCGCGCACGCCGCAGTCCTCATGCGGTTACGGTCACCGGATGCGGCAGCCGCATGTTGAAGAGGTACCCCTTTTCATTGAACGGGATCGTTTCCGGCTGCTCCACGCCGGATTCGTCTATTGCAGAAGTGATAATCATGGACTCTCCTGCCGGAGCATCCCATACAATCTCGAAGCGGGCCCAGGAGTAACGCGTGCGCGGATCCAGCAGCGTGGCGTCCTGCCAGGTTGCACCGCTATCTATGCTCCATCGGACACGCTGTATCGGGCCATTGGGCGAGTGGGCGTAGCCATACAACAGCTGGCGGCCTGGGCGAAGGCGGGCCGGCCAGGGGAGTGCCAAGGCGCTCTTGATGGACTGTTCATTGGCCACCTTGCCCGCAGCCTGGCCTTCAGGCGGATAGGCATCTCCGATTAGCACGTACGAGCTTGTGTTGTTACGGCTCCAGATTTCGGTAGTGGAGACTTCAATGCGGCCCAGCCACTTGATACTGCTGCTGCCGACCCAGCCGGGCACAATGGCCCGCACCGGAAAACCGTGATCGCGCGGCAGTATCGCCCCATTCATTCGGTACGCGAGCAGCGTGTCCGGATCCATGGCCTTGGCGACCGAAAGCGGGCGGCGGAAGCCTTCTTCCGGAGCATTTTTGTCCAACCCGATAAGTTGCATGGCCACTGCAGTATCATGGATGCCAGCCATTTGCAGGATTTCGCACAAGGGAACACCGGTCCACGAAGCCATGCCAACTGCCCCGCGCCTCCACTGCGTTCCCCTGGCATTTTGACCCATCAATTCCCCGAAAAAGGCGCGCTGGTTGCCGCCACACTCGAGATACGAAAACACTGTTCGGCTGGGTAGCGCTTTCAAATCTTCGTAGGTAAGGCTCAGGTTTCGTTCAATGCCGTCACCGGTCACGTCCAGCCGGTAATCCTGTATGTTTAGGTCCAGACTGACGTCATTGTTGCGCACAAAAAACTGCTCCAACGGCGTGATAAAACTTTCCATATCCTCGAGCTTGGTTTCGAGATTGCTTGTGCCATGTTGCACGAAGGGTGCCGGATCCTTGTAGAAAGTGGACACTTCGTCTTGCTCAACAGTTTCCCTGCAGCCCGCAACCAAGGCTGTGGCGCTACCGGTCGCGAGCAGCTTTAAAAAGTGACGCCGATCTTTTGGAGTCTCCATTACATGTGGCTGGAATGGCTACTGCAGACGCACGCTCCCGCGATCAGGCAGATGCCGGGTTCGAAAAATGGGCTTGGAGGCGATCAGCCGCTCTGGTGCCAACAGCCTGACGTAGCGCATCGAAGTCGGCGGCCTTGACACGTCGTACAGAGCCAAACGCCCTGATGAGTTTCTGCGCTGTTTTTGGACCAATGCCGGGTACGTCCAGCAGTTCCGAGTGCAGCATCTGCTGTTTGCGCTGCTTGCGCTGTAGCTCCACGGCAAAACGATGGGCCTCATCGCGAACGCGCTGAATGAGTTGCAGTGAGGCGCTCTGCTTGGCAATGTGATGCGGATCCTGATCTTCCGGAAAGTATATTTCCTCCAAGCGTTTTGAAAGGCCAATGATCGGGAATTGTCCGAATGTGCCGGTTTCCCGCAATGCCTTGATCGCACTGGAGAGCTGTCCTTTGCCACCGTCGATGACTACCAAATCCGGCCATGACGCCTCCGCTTCACTGGCGATGCGCTTGTAGCGGCGCCGCACCACTTCTTCCATCGAAAGAAAGTCATCCGGCTTGCCTGCTTCCGCGCCGCGAATTATATAGCTGCGATACTCGCTCTTACGCGGCCGCCCGTTTTGGAAAACGACGCATGAAGCGACGGTGCCGGTACCACCTAAATGCGATATGTCGAAGCACTCAATGCGTCGCGGCAATCGGGGCAGGCGCAAGTCCTCCTGTAGGGCTTTGACAGCAAATGGAATTCGATCTTCACCGCGTTTCATGAGATCGAGCTTGTATTCGCCGAGCACCAGTTCCGCGTTGGCTTCTACCATCCGCATCAGGGCTGCCTTTTCACCCCGCTGCGGGGTCTTGATTAACACTTTCTTTCCCTGGCGTGAGTGCAAGTATGCGGCCAGTGGTTCGGGATCGGCCGTAGGGATATTCAAAAACACTTCCTCTGGCAAGAAAGCCGCTTGCATGTAGTAGTGCTCCAGGAAGCTCTGCATGAGCGCAGCGCTTTCGTGCCCCGCGATTCGTCGCAAGATTTTGTGCTCCCGTCCAATGACTTTACCTTCACGAACCTTGAACAGGACCACTGCGGCGACATTCTCTTCATATTCGGCGGCGAGTGCAAACAGGTCGCGGTCAATGGTGTCCTCAGCTACGACTTTCTGCCGCTCGGCATACTTGCGGACGGATTCGATCTGATTACGCAGCCGGGCGGCATCTTCATATTGCATTTGGCCGGCAGCCTTACGCATAGCGTCAGAGAGCAGTTTAATCAGGGCGCTGGTATGCCCGCTGAGCAGTCGTTCCACTCGGACAATGGTGGCCTCGTAGTCTTCCGGAGACTGGAGACCTACGCACGGGCCGGCACATTTATGAATGTGGTACTCGAGGCATGTACGGTATTTGCCAGCTGCGATAGGCTCTGGAGACAGATTGAGCGAACACGTTCGGATTTTGAAGATGGAGCGTATGGCCTTCAGTGCACGCTTCATATTGGTCACGTCCGTATACGGTCCGAAGTAACGGGAGCCGTCCTTAATGACGCGGCGCGTGGGAAAGATGCGTGGGAAGGGCTCGTTCTTGATGCAGATATACGGATAGGTCTTGTCGTCTTTGAGGTTGATGTTGTAGCGGGGTCGCAGTTTCTTGATGAGGTTATTTTCAAGAATGAGTGCTTCTGTTTCGTTGTCGGTAACGATTATTTCCACGTCGGCCGTTTTGGACACCAAGACCTTCAGGCGTCCCTCGCGTTGACCATCCTTGCGAAAGTAGGAGCGCACGCGACTGCGCAGGCTTTTGGCTTTGCCTATGTACAGTACTGTGCCCTCGGCATCCTTGAGTTGATACACGCCCGGAGTGGCAGGCAGTGCGGCGAGTTTGGATTCCAAGGGCGGTGAATCAGCCATCAAGCGCCTCCCAGAACGCGGTTAACAAACCGGCCAGCACCTGGTCCGGCGTGCCAGCCGGAAGAATGGCCATTTTGGCGTGCGGCCACAACGCCTGCAGCGCAAGGACATCGGAAGCCACGTCCGCAAGGGCGCCAATAAACAGCGGGCAGGTAATATCTGCAAATGAGATGTCGGCCGCATTGTGGAGCGCCAGACTGACGCACCGGCCGGCGGCCGCCAGCCTGAGGGCCTCTCCCGCTTTGTCGGCCCCTGCGATCAAGTGGCCAAGTGGTTCTGCGTGTGCCACACGGCATCGGCCTGTTTGGAGCAGTGCGGTCAGCAGCGTCTCGGAAAGGCCCATAGGTGTAATGTCCCACTGGTCGGAGGGTTGGCAGAACTCAATCAGCACACTTCCGGTCTGTTTCGGGTGCAGAAAGAATATGCGCTTGCCGCGGGCGCCGGCTTGCGGTGTGTCGGCAAGTGGCGTAAACCCGGCTGCTCGCATCTTCTCCATCTGCGCATCGATATTCGAAACTGTGAACGCGATATGATGCAGTCCTTCGCCCCGGCGCCTGATGTGGCGGCTTAACGGGCTCTCCACATTTGCCGCTTCCAGCAGCTCCAGTTGCGTATACCCCGCCGGATAGAACTGCACCCGTACTCCCTCACCTTTTACGTCTTCTGCTGCCGCCGGGGCACCGCCGGTCAATGTGTTGAGCAGCCGGACAACGCGGTCTGCGTCGACAGTAGCAATGCCGATGTGGTCCAAGATCAGCATGGTACGTACGCGTACTGCTGATTGCGATCCGATGTTCTAAACCATTTAGCTACCAAAGTGTATCGCAGCCAAATTCGGCACAACAGTTCCTTGCAGAAGCTGGCAATCAAGGCCAACGCAGCAGTCCGAGGCGGGCAAAAGGCGGCGGATCCGCATCGTTCGGATCGCGCGGAGGCGGTCCGGCTCTTGCTGCGCATTGAGCATCATGGTGCTTTCCGGGCACTTGTCAGCCAGGAAGCCTCTCCATGGACGGTAGCCATGGTGTCCACTATTACGCGGTGGCGACGCTACCTGCAATTTCTATTGAGCGAATATTGCAGGCTGCCCGCCAGAGATCTGGAGCCGGCCCTGCGGCAGATTTTGCTTTTGGGAATTGGCGAACTTGTGATACTGCACACTGCGCCGCATGCGGCCGTGTATGAGAATGTATCTCTGGTTCGCAGTATGGTGCGTTCTCAGGCGACGGGACTTGCCAACGGCATCCTGCGCAGCGTGGCGAGAAGTCTGGAGGCCTTGCCGGAGCCGGACACGGGCGACTTGATGCGCGATCTGGCTGTTCGCTGGTCACATCCTACTTGGCTTGTGCGCCGCTATATAGCCCGGTTCGGATTATCTGATGCCAGGCATCTACTGCAGTATAATAACGCAGCCCCGCCGCACTACGTACGCGTGGCCCGTCAGTCGCGGGAGGAGATCATTGCACTGCTCGATGAGGCGGGCGTAGCATACACGCCTTCGCGGTACCTAAAGGATTATCTTCGTGTGGAGCAACTCGGACCGATCATACGTGCGGGATGGGCACAGGATGGCACCTGCGCAGTGCATGATGAGAGTGCCGGTTTGGTGGTCGACCTACTGGATCCGCAACCGGGTGAAACTGTGCTGGACGCTTGTGCAGCGCCTGGCGGCAAGGCGTTCGGCATTGCGGCACGCATGTGCGGAGAAGGAAGGCTGATGGCCTGGGATGTGCACGAGGGACGGCTGGGTCGCCTAAGGGCTGCTGCCGAAGCTCAATCGATTCAAGTCATCAGCGCTGAAGTGCACAACCTTATTGATGCTCCGGAAGTTGATGCGGACCGGGTGCTGCTAGACGTCCCGTGTACCGGTACGGGTGTGCTGGCCAAGCGGGCCGATTTGCGCTGGCGCCGCACGCCGAGGGATTTGGCCGAGATCTTGTCTGTTCAGGATGGGTTGCTGAATGCGGCAGCCCGGCGTGTACGCGTGGGTGGGACTCTAGTCTATAGTACGTGTTCGATCGAGCCGGAAGAGAATGAGGAGCGCATCGCGGCATTCCTTAAGCGCGATCCAGGCTTTAAATTGGTGCCGGCATTCGGGCGATTGCCCGAAGACTTAGTTACGGCGGCCGGCCACATGGCCACGCTTCCCCACGTACACGGCATGGATGGGGCATTTGCGGCACGGCTCCAACGAATCAGATAAAGATGAGTAGACCAGTTCGACTGATTGGCTTCTTTGTTCTCCTGATTGCGGGCTGTGCACAGCCCGCCGAAGAAGCGGAGTTAGCCCTCACAGCCACGTATGCGAGAGGGCGGGTCGTTGTCCAACGGGCGGGTCAAACGGATACCGTGTTGGTGCAGCAAGCAGAGCCCGACTTCCGGCCGTTTCTGCATCCGGTAATGACGCCGGACGGCCATACTCCAGTAACCCAGTTCAGCCCTGATCATCATCGCCACCAGACTGGACTCTACTGGGGGTTCACACGGCTCAACGAACGCGACTATTTTCATCACCCCGAAGGTGACTACTGGCGGCGCGACACTGTCCACGTGCTTGCATCTGAAGGCAATAGCGTTGCATGGGAGACTGTTTACGACTTGTTGGATGCGTCTGGCAATACGGTCTTGACCGAAACCCAATCGTGGACTATGCAATGGGCAGATAGTGCCTGGGTGTTGGATCTGATTTGGCGTGGGCTGGCACATACCGACGTTACCATTGGCGAATACGACTACGGCGGTTTGTTTTTGCGCATGCCCTGGGCTCCGGGCATGGAAGGGCGGGCGGTTAACGCAGCGCGGCAACGCAACGCGTTCGCGGAAGGCAAGCGCGCCATGTGGATGGATGTCGGGCTCATGATGCCGGGGCGCACGGATATGGCACACGTGGTCATGTTTGATCATCCGGACAATGCTGGCTTTCCACAGCCATGGCGGGTGGATTCCCAGTTGGGTGCAGGGCCCGTGCGAGCCCGGCTGGGGGATTGGTTTATCCCGGCTGGCGAAACCGAAGAAATCAAACATCGCATCCTGGTTTATACCGGCCCCATGGACGACGTGGAAATGCGAGTCAAGTGGGAGGCGTATACTGGGCAGCTCGGAGCTGTGTACTCTACGGCCAGCCTATGGGGTATAGCGCAAGCCGAAGCGCATGAGGCAGTGTTTCTGACGCCAGAGGCCGCAGCGGAGCAGATGACGCTCAAGGACGGCTATGAAGTGACTGCCTGGGCGGGTGAGCCCATGATGACGCAGCCTATTGCCTTCGCTTGGGATGACCGGGGTCGCTTGTGGGTGGCAGAAAACCGTGACTACGAGTCCAGAAGTGAGGGATTCTCGGGGTCGGGTGACAGCCGCGTAGTCATTCTGGAAGATGCAGACAGGGATGGGAGAGCGGATACCCGCCAAGTGTTTCTGGAGGGTATTGCCTTTCCCTCGGCGCTGGCCGTTGGTTTTGACGGCATATTTCTCGGCGCGCCGCCGCATCTGCTATTTGTGCCGGACCGCGATCATGATGACCGTGCCGATGTTGCGGACATCGAAATCCGGCTCACCGGGTGGGGCATACGGGACCGCCATGAAACAATCAACAGCTTCCACTGGGGGCCAGACGGCTGGCTTTACGGGTTGGAAGGCTTTGCTACTTCCTCGGTGATCCGAAAACCTGCGTCCGATGCCAGATTGTATGGCCACATGGACGCGTTCCCGGAGAATTTGCTTGATCACGAAGGCACCGAAATCAATGGCAGCGTATGGCGCTATCATCCGGTCAAGGATCGCTTCGAAGTTGTGGCGCACGGCTTCAGCAATCCGTGGGGCATTGACTATGATGCCAACGGCGAGTTCTTCATCAGTGCGTGCGTGATTCCACACGTGTTTCACGTCATTCAAGGAGGCCTCTACCAACGGCAGGGCGGCACCCACCTGAATCCGTTTGCTTACGAGGATATTGGGCCCATTGTGGATCATCGCCACCGCTCCGCACATGGCGGGGCGCGTATTTATCAGTCAGATGCATTTGGCCCGGAGGAATCGGGGCGACTGTTCATGGCCAATATTCACGAACATGCGGTGCTAAGTGATGTGCTCGAGCCCATAAACAGTGGATTTGTTGCGCGGCACGGTGATGAATTCATGATGGCGCACAACGCCCAGTGGGTCGGTTTCAGCATGGAGATCGGGCCGGAGGGGGCGCTCTATGTGCTCGACTGGCACGACGCGGACATTTGCGGAGGAGATGTGTTGGACAAGGATACCGGGCGCATTTTCAGGATCACGCCCACAGAGTCGCGTGCACAGCGCTGGGAAGGCCGCTATGCTGACTTGGGTGCAATGTCTGACAGTGTGCTGGCAACGTTGCAGGAGAGCCCCAGTGACTGGCACGCCCGCCGGGCGCGCGTAATCCTGCAGCATCGCAGCACGCAGCGCGTGCTGGATCCGGCTGCGATTCAGTACTTAGAGGCTCTGTTCGCAGGAGGTACAAGCCTGACACTGCGGCTCAAGGCGCTCTGGAGCCTGCACGTAACCGGCTCGCTCACGGAGTTGCAATTGCAAGCGGCACTCGACGATACGGAGCCATATGTGCGCGCTTGGTCTGTGCAAATGCTGTTCGAAGATGGTGAGCCGCAGGGGCAGACGCTGGAGAAGCTGATTGCGATGGCGCGCAGCGACGCTTCGCCCGTTGTCCGGAAGTATCTGGCGGCCACTTTGCAGCGGCTTGCCCACGCAAAACGCTGGTCCATAATAGATGCGCTGGTACAGCACGAGGAAGACGCCACCGATCACAACATTCCGATGCTTTTGTGGCTGGGTATCGAGCCACTCGTAGCTGAGGAGCCGGAGCGGGCCTTGGAAGTGGCACGCGTATCCCGCATTCCCAAGATCACGGAATATGTCGGACGACGTCTGGTTGATGCAGGGCAAATGGCGCCGCTCCTTGTTGCCTTGCGTACTCATCGAAACGCAGATCTCTTGCGCGGCATGTTGTCGGGCCTGGAAGGCATGAACGATTTACAAACACCGGAAGGCTGGGCACGTGTTTATAGGCGCCTGCGGCGCAGCAAGGAGACAAGGTCGCTTGCGACGGCCGTGGCTCAGCGATTTGGCGACGCCGACGCCATGCGTGAACTCGCGGATGTGGTTCTGGACACGGCCCATACCGCAGCAGCCCGTCGGGAGGCATTGCGCAGCCTGGCGGCCCGGCAGTCGGATGCATTGCGCCATGCGCTCCCGGGTTTGGTGGATGAGCATATAATGCGGAGGGAAGCGATTCGGGCAGTGGGTGGATACGACGATGTGGGCCTCGGAGAAATGCTCCTTGCATCGTATCAGGACGCAGATGCGGCTACCCGCCAGGAAATCATCCAGACGATGGCCTCGCGTCCGGCATACGGCTGGATGCTCGTGGAGGCCTTAAGAGACAGCACCCTCACACGCAGCGATATCCCTGTTTGGATTGCGCGGCAAATGCGGCGCGTAGTGGGCAGCGGATTTGTGGAGCTTTGGGGCCCAATTGATGAGCTGCCAGGCAACAAGGCGGCCCAGTATGCACGTTATTCAGAACTGGTGCAGTCTGGGCGTGTAGCAGATCCCCAGGCGGGTGCGGAGGTGTTCACGCGCACGTGCGGCGTCTGTCACCAGATGTATGGACAGGGCGGACTCTTGGGGCCGGATTTGACCGGAGCCAATCGGACAAGTGTGGATTACCTTCTAAGCAATTTGATATACCCGGAAGAGTTTATTCAGGACGGTTATCGAATGGTGATTGTCACCATGCGGGATGGACGCACTTGGCTCGGCAGTATTGTGGCCGAGAATGATCGCCAAGTTACGCTGCGCCCAGTAGGACAGGCGGACATTGTGCTGAGTCGTGCGGAGGTGCAGTCGATGGAAGTGTCTGAAGCGTCGTTGATGCCGGGGGGGCTGTTGGAGTCCTTGTCCGAGCGCGAGGTGCTGGATCTCTTCGCATTCTTGCGCACCACGGAAGCGTCAGCACTGTAGTACTGCGTGTATTGAGAACTAAACAATTATGCTGCATGCAGGCTAGGGTGAAGTGGATGCTGCTATTGGGCCTGGCTCTCATTAGCCAGACTGCGATGGCCCAACGAGTTGCGAAATACGGCGCTGATTTCCTGGCAGGAGGGGTGGATGCCCGTGCGCTGGCGATGGGAGGCGCTCACGTCGCGCTCACGCAGAATGTAAACAGTGTGTATTGGAATCCGGCGGGTCTGTCGCAAACGGTCTACCCGGAGTTTGCTTACATGCACGCAGAACGCTTTGCCGGCGTCGTATCGTTTGATTATGCGGCAGTGGCGTATCCCATCGATGCCATCTCAACAATCGGGCTGAGTTTTTTCCGCAGCGGCGTTAACGACATCAAAAATACGCTCAATGCATGGGATGCTGAACGCAACCGACCCAAATCTAATCCTGAGTCATATATCGAGAGTTTTTCCGCGGCCGACATGGCGTTCTTCGTCAGTTACGCTCGTCGCTTTCATCCTCAGTTGCATGTGGGTGTTACCGGGAAGGTTATACGGCGGGCGATCGGGGATTTTGCGGATGCATGGGGATACAGTTTCGACGTGGGCGCACAATGGCGCGGCCGGCGCCTGCTGCTGGGTGTACAGCTTCAGGATGCCTCCACGATGCTTCAGAGTTGGAGCGTGAATCCGTCCGCTTTCGCCATTGGGGGTACTAATCCGGATACGGGGCAGTCGTATACCTTCGAAGAGGTTTTTGCACAGGAATTGCCGACCGGGGAGACATTTCTGGTATTGCCAGTCCTGCGGCTGGGTTCGGGCTTGGTCTTTCCGGTGGGTCTTTTGAGTGCGTTGACCTTGGGACTCGATCTGGATATGGCTTTTGACGGGCAGCAGGCCAATGCCTTTAATGCGGGCGCGATTTCGTTCCATCCGCGGGCAGGTGCCGAGTTCATGTTCCGGCAGGTCTTGGCGCTGCGTGCTGGCGTCAACCGAATTAACAGTACCCATCTTTACGGACTGGACGTGGTGCCATCGGTGGGTGCCGGGCTGCGTCTGAAGTCACTTTCGGTCGACTACGGATTTGGAGACTTTGGCGGGCTGGCCTCCGAGCTGGGCTATTCGCACAGGATTTCGGTGCATTTCAGTCTGGAGCGCGAAGGAATGCGTCGTAGTGGGCCGGGTGAATCGTGACCGGGGCATGATCTCTCCGATCAGGTGGAACGGGGAAGCGGTCGCGGTTGAGCTGTTGGATCAAACGCAGCTTCCCGTAAAGGAGGTCTGGTTGACACTCACATCGCCGAATGAAATGGCGGAAGCCATTGAGATGCTGCGCGTGCGCGGCGCGCCCGCTATCGGTATTGCAGCGGCTTACGGTGTCGTGCTTGCCCTGCGCGCAGCCACGAGTGCGCCCCATGAGACAGCGATCCGCGCGATTGACTTCTTGGGCCACACACGTCCAACCGCCGTCAATTTGTCGTGGTCGCTGGCGCGCATGAGGGCCGTTGTTACGGCATGCGGAGCGCCTGATCAATCACGTTTGCGTGAAGCGCTATTGAGTGAAGCACGGGCTATTGAGGCGGAAGACCGGGCGGCTGGACGCAAGTTGGGCGAGTACGGTCTGTCCCTGCTAAGGGATGGCATGACGGTGCTTACGCACTGCCATACCGGTGGTGTAGCTACGTCGGGGTACGGTACTGCACTGGCGCCGTTCATTCTGGGGGCCCAAGTGGGCGTGCAGCTGTCCGCCTACGTGGACGAAACGCGCCCCTTGCTCCAAGGCAGCCGGATAACGGCATGGGAGTTGGCCAAGGCCGGTGTGGAGGCGACGCTCATTACCGACTCAATGGCTGGTCATGTCATGCGTGATAAGAGAGTGGATGCCATAATTGTGGGGGCAGACCGGATTGCGGCGAACGGGGATGTCGCGAACAAGATTGGGACGTATGCGCTGGCTGTATTGGCGCGGGTGCACACCATCCCGTTCTATGTGTCGGCCCCACTCTCAACCTTGGATCTTGCCATGCCTTCGGGAGGGGATATTGTAATTGAAGAGCGGGCAGCGGATGAGATCACGCATGGATTCGGCCGTCAGACAGCACCTGTGGGAATCAGCGTATACAACCCGGCTTTTGACATTACGCCGGCCGAGTATGTCAGCGCCATCATTACCGAGTGTGGCGTAGTTCGGCCGCCCTATGCGCAGACGTTGCAGGAGCTGGCGTAGTTGGCCCAGGCATCGTTGCGACGCAGGCAGGTTTTGCGCGCTCCACCCCAAAGCGGATCCACCTACTACTGGATAGATTGCGTAAAAGTGCAGGAGGGATAATTCGAGCAACCCATGAAGGTGCCATATTGGCCTTCTCGGGGCTTCATGCTTCCGGAACACTTTGGACAATCGCTGTACGGACCGGACCTCGCGTATAGTCACAGTCAGGGTATTCTGAGCATCCGTAGAAGATGCCGCCGCTACGGCTGCGCCGAGGAATTAGTGAGCCTGCGCGGCAGTCTGGGCGGGATTCTCCTCTTGGCTGACCTTCAAGGCGCTTCCTCAGATACCTCGACCCTCTGTATCGGTGTGTCCTCCTCAAAATGATCTATCAAAGGTGATTCGGGACGAACATGATATTGCGATTAGACCGCGTAAGCAATTAACGCTGTGAATGTAAGTGTACTTACTACAGGGCCTGCTTATTTATGGCAGTGCACGCCTTACAGGGACGTCATTCTACAAGGGTTGAGGTTGTGGCTCCTGCAGTATGTCTTTGGTTCGTACAGTGGGTCGCCAGTCCTTGGACTGGACCTAGACGCGGCACCAGCGCTTAGGCATGTATGGACTTCCGACCCGCCCATTGCAGTTCGGTTCACGTGCCAAGAATAGGCTTTTTCTTGTCTCGCCTTCACATATTTTGCATACTCCGGCAGCAACGAGCCTTGTAAGTATTGCAAGAAAACCGGAGTCTGCAGAAGATGATCGCCAATTGGCCGCATGGCGCAATAGTCTGTGCGGTTTGTGGGTGTCTTGCATTTGCCCGTAAGTCGGCCTGTCAGTTGGCTATTGAGTAGGGCAAAATCCGGATCTCCCCCATTCCAAACACCGTGCCCTTGCCGATATGACTCCATTGTGCCGCAGCCAGTAGTGGCCACAAAAACCCTGGGCCATGGGGCAGAGGGATTGACCCCGTGATCCCAAACAATTCTACTTCGCGCTGCTGGGCTGCGGACCACCGAACTAGGTTGCACCGCTCCCCAGTCCATGCATTAGCATCAATCTTGGCAGCTTCAGCACGGACTGCGCGCACCAAATCTCTGTATTGATCACTCCGTCCTAAACCGGCCAAAGCAGAAATCCGGCGAAGTGCTGCCAGAACAATGTCTGAGAATCCGGGTGTTGCTACCAGCCTGCGTTGTCGAATGAGTCTTAGCGGTACCTCGAAGCGCAGGATTGCAGGAGTGATGCAGGGGTCACCCTTGAGGGGCCAATCGACTTCCGCCAGATTCCATGAATTCCAGCTTGGTGGCACATTGTCAGGTGCCAGAAAGACTCGACGCCGAATGCCAAAGGGTTCGCGAATTGATCCCAATCCCATACCGGAGGCTATGTCCCACCCGCGCCACAGCGGTTTTTCGTGGCTCTGCTGAACATTGAAGAGTATCCAGTCCAAGGCCGGCGCAGTGTCTGGATCTGGCGGTGCCGGACGCATGATGTAGCGTGGAAGGTTGTGACCGCCCGGGACCACACCAACAAACACTTTCTCGTACAAATCACTGTCCAAGTGCTTCAGTGCACGCCCCCAAACTCCGCGAATCATAGCAGTAGTGGCGTAAACGCGTGGAGTTCGAAGCATCAACCGCCACGCACTTATCGTGATCTGGCTAAGAAGGCCTTGGAGTTGCTCCCACAGTGATACCACAGGGTTGTTCTGGCAATCAGGCACGGTAGTCGGCTATATAAACGGTTTGATCAGAAAGTAGTCGAATCGGCACAATTTGCAAATTCATGGGGGATCTCCACTGCCTGTGGTCCCTTGGAAAAAAGCCTGCAGCGAACAATAATCACGCATGCACAATCAGGTAAGGCGATCTCCGAATTGTTTGGATTCAAGCGGAACATTACGAAGCGCGTGTAGCCTTCAGACTCATCGCTGAACCTGCATCGGAATTGCACACTCCACGCATAGAATTTTCACAGAACTGATCCGATTGCTTTCTATATTCCGCCATTTCCGTAATCTTGTAAAGCGACGCTTGGCAGGGTTGGTCCGTCCTCCCCGATCAATATGGAACAAATTATTGATACAGACTGGTGGCAGGTCTTGACGGCTTGGATGCATGACCCAGTCGACAAGGCCCTGTCGATAAAGGATCACGAATCCCGTGCAAGAACATACTTGACGGCTGCTTTGGGTAACGACGTGCCCTCATCTCGGTATACCGAACCCATCAAGCGTGCCGACATCGATGCATCCATCGCCGATCGGCTGCCGATGCCAACTTCCGGTGAATATGGTGAGCGAGTAGTGAGCCCTGTAGGTGGGGCGATAAAGATCTATCATCCAGTTAGTGCCGAGCGGCATACATTAGCGGTGCCCGCTATGGACACTGAAGCCGTCTTGAAAGTGATCAGGGGGATTGTTGATGGTTTACCACCAGATCCCCGGGCCCGATTTCTGGCACTGTGGAGATTACTTCCGGATAGGGTCAGTCAGCAATTGGGGGCTGACTTTATCCGTTTGCCGGCAGATACACGCGTTCCGGATCACTCGCTTATCCAACATGCGGATATTTCAAGCGGGATTTCTGTCGCGCGACAGGGCGGAAACGGGTATGCGGTTCTTTCTGTCACGTTGGGTCCGGTGCAGGGATTCATACGTGCGGCACGCACGGTCAGAGACTTGTGGTCGGGTAGTGCGCTGCTCTCGTGGTTGATCTTCCAAGGGTTGGAACCAATTCTTGAACAGCTGGGGCCTACGGCACTTGTATACCCGGCGCTGCGCGGTAACCCGTTGGCTGATTTGTGGCTGCGCAAGAACCCCTCACTGGACAAGCTGATCGAGTTGCCCGATAGAAATGCGCGGCGAGCGCCGTCACTGCCCAACCGATTCGTTGCACTTGTGCCCTATGGAAATACTGGACAGATTGGGGAACGATTCGCCAATGCCTGCGAGCGGCGAATCCGTGAGGCTTGGTCACAACTGGCACAGGGAGTACGCGATAAGTTGTGCGGTAAATTTTCAAGGATAGATTCCGATTGGGCGCAGCACTGGGACGCGCAGATCGAGAGCTACTTCGAGGTAACAGCTTCGATTTGCCCTGAGCACGGGTTTAATGACACCGATTTGGCACGATTGATTGGTGGGGCCGGAAAGCAGTTTGGTGACGTCTGGGAGCACGCGCAGAAAGTGCGTGACATGCAGTGGGATATTCCGGAATCAGATCGACCCAGATATTCCCAGGACAAAGCAGGCCGATGGCAGGCACAACTCGAGCTGTCTGCCCGGCTTTCCGAGGCACAGCGCACTATAAGGCATGGGCCGGTGATAAGTCCGGTTGAGCCAGCTGCACCCAAATGCAGTTTGCTCGGTACTTACGAGCAAATGGGCCCCGCAGATCTGGAGGAATCCAGGAAATTCTGGGAAACGGTTTGGGATGTTATGAGCCAAGAGTGGACTCGGCTGCGAAAAGGTGAACGCTTCTGTGCACTGGCACTGTGCAAGCGATTTGCGTCTGAAACAGTCCTATGCAACGAGCTCCAACTGAGTAAGCAAGATTTGTCGTTTCCCGATACGGCGAGAGTAGCGGCTGCTCGGTGGCTAGCCGAAGCTTCAATTGCATTCGATGCCATTACCAATGGTCGGTGGCTCCACCAGCGCCAGCGTTGTGAGGATGAGGAAGAGGTACCCAAAGCCCTGTGGCGCCGAATTGGCGAAGCGAAGAAACGCGGCGTGCCGCCGTCGTACTATGCCATATTGTCCATGGATGCAGATCACATGGGGCGGTGGCTGAAGGGAGAAGAGGCACCGGCTGTCAAAGACGTGATGCACCCCAAGTTGTGCCGGTACTACGGAGGCTCTCCCGGACTGGAAGCCAAGCGGCCTGTTGGTCCGGGGCTGCATGCTGCCATCAGCACAGCGCTCAACAACTTTGCGAGCATCAGTGTGCCGGCAATCGTTAAGGAGTTTCGAGGCACGCTGATTTACTCCGGCGGAGACGACGTATTGGCACTGTTGCCCATCAGGAATGCAATCCCGTGTGCATTGGAACTGCGCAAGGCGTTTCGGGGTGAGGCCAACGACCCTTCCGGATGGACGCAGCAACAGGATTTGGCTATGGGCAATAAGGCCACACTATCTGCTGGAATTGCATTTGTCCACTATAAGGAGGATCTCCGTGCAGCTTTAGCTGCTGCAAAACAGGCCGAAAAAGATGCAAAGGATGCGGGGCGAGATCGGTTGACGTTGCGCTTCATGCGTCGATCTGGAGAAAGGCCGAGCTCTAATTTGTCATGGGCGCTGGCCCCATGGTTTCAGGAAGCCGTGAACGCTTTTACTATCGGGGAGACTGATCGTTGGATTTATCAGTTGCGACGTGAGCTCCATGTGCTCGTTGATTCAGAGCTTGATCCCGAAGCCATTAAAGCTGAAATATGCCGCCTCATCAGGAGATCCACAATGAATGATGGGCTCGGATCGCGCTTACCTGAGCAGGCATTACGTATGGAACAGTGGTGGGCGCATTATTCTGCCAACAGCGAAGGGGGTAATGATCGGCTCAAGAGCTTTACAACGCTTTGCCTTGGCGCGTCATTTGTAGCTCGCGGATACGACAGCTGAAAATGACAAGACTTCGGCTTTCCTTGGATCCACTGGACACGTTGTTCTTTAGGGACGCGCGCCCTTTTGGGCCTGCCGATCAAGCCGATTCCGGTCTGCCGACACCACAGACGTTGACCGGCGCCATACGCACGTTACTATTGGAACTTCACGGAGTCGATCCAACCGAATTTGGCAAACGTGTAAAGATGGTCGGGTCATTTGTGGCAGCGGTTAGGGCGTTTAGTACTCCGATTCAGGCCTTGGCGGCAATGCGGGTCTCGGGTCCGTGGTTTGGGTTTGGCGGTGACGTTCTCGCACCAGTGCCGGCGAATTTGCGTTTTGAGAAAGGAAGTGGGACAGGCATGCTGGTTCGTTTGGATCCAATGTCAACGCTGCCCCTTGGCTGGCAGCCCAAGGCTTGTGGTATGTTGCCTCTATGGTACTACGGTCGTACTTCATTAGAATCGCGCAAAGGCTACCTGAAGCCGGCTGGATTGCAGGCGTTCTTGAATGGGGCGGTGCCAGATAGTTCAGAATTTGTTGATGCGAATCAGCTCTACAGTGTGGAGCGACGGGTTGGTATTGCGGTTGACTCCAAGCGCAATACTGTGGTTGAGGGTATGATCTATTCAGCGGGAATGCTCTCATTGAAACCAAAGGTTACGTTCGAAGCGATAGTGAGTGGCAATTCGGAATTGCTAAGTCCCCTGCGGGGAGCGGCGCCCCTGATGAAGTTTGGGGGTGAGGGGCGGCGTGTCGTAGTACGGACGAGCGAAGATTCATCGGTATGGATGCCCGCGCCGGATGAAAGATCAGACGGGCGGCTTCTATTGCTCACCACGCCCGCCTGGTTTGAAGATTGGAAGCCCAAGACCTTGAACCCGGTTGCAGCGGCCATTGCTGGATACGAGGGAATTTCCGGATGGGACTTGGCTAAAGGAGGACCAAAACCGAATCGATTTATGGTCACCGCAGGCTCAGTATATTTCTTGCCCAAGGGCACTCATGTTCCCGACTCCTTGTTGCATCGTGATGATACCTTGGTAGGTTGGGGCCAATTCTTGGAGGGGAACTGGACATATGTCGGATAATGCTTTGTTTTTTGTGCATGCACTAACGGGTCTGCATCCGGGTGGAGGTTCCGCATTGGGGGTGATTGACTTGCCGATTCAGCGGGAACGTCATACGGATTGGCCCATTATTGCGGGCTCGTCACTCAAGGGGGTGCTTCGGGCAACTTGTTACGGACAATTTAACGGTGCTGATTCGGAGGTGCTTGCAGCCTTCGGGCCTGAAACGAAGAATGCCGCAGACCATGCGGGTGCAATAGCCGTGACGGATGCGCGAATCTTGGCATTTCCTGTTCGATCGCTCACAGGCGTTTTCGCTTGGGTTACGTGTCCTGCGGTACTGGATCGCCTTTCACGCGATCTGACTATACTGGGCAGTCCACCATTGAAGACTTCGGGTCCCCATGACAGGGATAACGCCATTTGCAATTCCGAAAGTCCACTGATTGCTTCGGAAGGCAAGATCATACTGGAAGAGTTTGAGTTCTCAGTGGACAGTGGAGATATGACAGTTGCAGATTGGATAGCGGACCATGCGGTTAAGGACAACGCAACACGTCGACGGCTCAGGAAACACTTGGTGGTCTTACACGATGACGCCTTTACTCATTTTGTGCGTAACGCCACAGAAGTCGTAGCTCGCATAGGCTTGAATTACGAGCAGAAAACGGTGAGAAAAGGGGCGCTCTTTTACGAGGAATATCTGCCAGCTGAAACGCTGATGTATGCTCTCATCATCTGCCAGGACAGTCGGCTTGCGAGCTGCAAAATGACGGCAGGAGAAGTCCTGCATTGGTTGAAGGCACGAGATATCGAGACACTTCAGATTGGTGGCGGAGAGACTACTGGCAAGGGATTTTG
>JAAXGT010000149.1 GCA_012271205.1 Rhodothermales bacterium | reverse complement strand
GACGAGCTCATGGCCGAAGCGAAGGTCCCAGAGCTCCCCTCGGTTCGACGGGTCGTCTTAGTTGGAAACAAGATCTCGCCGGCACGACCGGACCGAAAACCCGACGGTATTGTGGTCCGCACGTTGTGGGGCGAACTTGCCTGGCAGCTCGGCGGGCGGGATGCTTACGCCAAGATTGCGGCCGACGACGAGAAGGGAACCAGTCCCGGTGACGCCATTCGCGGTCTACTAAATGACTTCGGGCCGTGCGTGGTGCTCATCGACGAGTGGGTGGCCTACGCAAGGCAGCTGCACGACCGCAGTGATCTGCCGGCGGGCAGCTTCGAGACGCAGTTCACATTCGCCCAAACGCTGACCGAATCGGCCAAGGCTGCATCAAACTGTCTCCTCGTCATCAGTCTTCCGGCATCGGATACGGCCGGGTCACCCCACACCCAGGCCGACGATGTGGAAGTAGGGGGCGTTCGCGGCCGGGAAGCACTAAACAGACTCGGCAACGTTGTCGGTCGGCTGGAGTCCGCCTGGCATCCGGCCACGGCCGAAGAGGGTTTTGCGATCGTCAGACGACGGCTCTTCACGCCCATGACCGACGAGGCGTACAAACAGCGAGACGTGGTGGCACGGACCTTCGTGGACTTCTACCATCGGCAGCATCAAGAATTCCCCATCGAGTGCCGAGACGGGGAGTATGAACGCCGGTTGAAGGAGGCTTATCCCATCCATCCCGAGATCTTCGACCGACTGTACGAAGACTGGTCCACGTTGCTTAGGTTCCAGCGCACACGAGGCGTACTACGGTTGATGGCCTCCGTCATTCACAGTCTGTGGGAGAAGGGGGACAAGAGCCCGCTGATCATGCCGTCCTTGGTGCCGATCGATGACCCGCGAGTGCGGTCCGAACTTGCGAGCTATCTGCCCAACCGCTGGGTGCCGATCATCGAATCGGATGTGGACGGTCCGAATTCGCTCCCGCTTCGCTTGGACGGCCAGTATAGCAATCTGGGTAAGTTGAACGCCTGCCGGCGCGTCGCTCGAACCGTCTATCTCGGATCCGCACCACTAAAGCACGCAGCCCGCAAGGGCATGGACGACCGTCAAGTGAAGTTGGGTTGCGTGTTACCCGGGGAATCACCGGCGATCTTCGGTGACGCTCTGCGCCATCTGGCCGGAAAAGCGACCTATCTGTACCAGGACGGCTCCCGTGTCTGGTACGATACCCAGCCCACGGTGACCAAGCTCGCCCGGGACCGGGCCGCGCAACTGGAGCGCGATCCTGACAAGGTTGTCGAGGAGATCAGGCGTCGCGTGCAAACAGATGCCACGAAGCGGGGCGACTTCCACGGCGTCCATTGCTTTCCGCGCGAGGCGGCGGATGTTCCAGATGACCCGAGCGTTCGTCTGGTGATCCTTGCCACCGACGCGCACTACATCAGGGGCGGCAGGAGCCCCGCTGAAGCTGCGGCTCGCCAGCTGCTGGATTCCAGAGGCACCGCCTCTCGTCTCTGCCGCAACGCGGTGGTATTCCTCGCCCCGGACAAGACACGGCTCCAAGACCTCGAGAAGACGGTTCGGATGTACCTCGCCTGGCAATCGATCGTTGACGAAAAGGAGATCCTGAATCTCGATCCACTTCAAGTCAGGCAGGCAGAGACCCGTAGGAAGGAAGAGGGCGGGCGGGTTAAGGGTCAGATACCTGAGGTATTCCAGTGGCTTCTGGTTCCGGTCCAGAGCAAGCCGACGGATGAGGTCGGCTGGGAGACTCTTCGTTTGAGTGGAATAGCTGAACTGGCCGTCCGGGCCAGTACGAGGCTTAAGCGTGAGGAGCTGCTGGTGACCAGTTACGGGAGCACCCGCCTCCGGATGGAGCTGGACCGTATTCCTCTATGGAAAAAAGACGAAGATCATGTGGAGATACGGCAGCTCGCGGACTACTATTCGCGGTATACGTATCTCCAAAGGGTGCAGGATCCCTCCGTGATCGCAGAAGCGGTGAGAGGAGGAGTAGGGCTATTAACGTGGGAGACTGATACTTTCGCATACGCGGAAGGCTACGACGGGGAGAAGGGACGTTACGTGGGGCTCCGTGCAGGTGAGGCTTTACAACAACCCTTGACGTCAGACAGTCTAGGCTTGGTGGTTCGACCGGAGGTCGCTCGGGAGCAGATAGATAGAGTAGTGGGGCCGGGTCCAGACCCGCCGCCAAATTTCCGGCGCTTCCACGGAAGTGTCGATATTGATCCCCTCCGGGCAGGTAAGAGGGTGGGCCAAATCGCCGAAGAGGTAGTTGTGCATCTGACTGGTCTGGTCGGATCGAAGGTGGAGCTGATCCTCGAGATCAAGGCACAGATTCCAGATGGAGCGCCGGAGCATGTGGTTCGTACAGTTACCGAGAACGCGAGGACACTGGGCTTCATGAGTCAGGGCTTTGAGAAGGATTAGTGCACATTTCTCACACAGGTAAGTCCGAGGCCTCAGGGGTGGGGTTGAGGTGATGGCGGGGGATGGTAACGGTGTCGGAGTGTGGGGAGAAGCTTAGGCGGGTGTTGTTAAGTCAAGTCCCAATTGTACTGTAGATTGGGACTTGACTTGGGCGTGCCAATCGCACGAAGGACTGGCAGGACAAGGACGTCCATGAGCGTGTCACTGCAATAGCAAAGCGGTTACTCACCAGCCCGCCGAAGCCGAGGAGGGCAGCGAAGGGGACGGAAGCGTGCATAGCTAAGTATGTAATCGCCCAATTTTTTGTGCTCCGACGCTTTAGAACACAAATTGTCAGAGTGTTGCGTTTGACACTTCAATTGGCGGTTCAAATTGGCGCAATTCTCGGACAAGCACTATTTAGCACCTGGCCAAGTAACCACATGAGTGTGAAATCGCCCTTCTGAAAATCGTAGCGTGTCGACATACGGATACGCACCCCCTGGTTCTTCGCGAATAACAGATAAGGCGAAGGTGCCTTGAATCGTACATGAGGATCGGTCATAAGCGTCAATCGATATGAATCCATCCTCAGATTTGTCGAGTACATAGACCAGTCCCAGTACATCGCCATGATCACTAGTTAAAAAATAGTTTCGTTGCTCAGTGTCTCTTTGCACAACGCGCCCCGGCAGGGGGTAGGTCCCTAAGCGTTTAGGGACACCTGCAAATGAGATGCGTTCACGCCAGAGGTGTTCACCTTTAGTATACTTTTCATCAAAGACATCCATCAGGATGGACATCGTTTCTCTCCCATCGTTGCTGACGGCATAAAGTAAACCGCGCCAAGGGTTAGCGATCCAAGGTTCGTCATTGCGTAATGCTGACATCTCGCCCCGGTAAGGATCTTCGCCTAGCTCCAGCCTGTTCATACAAAAGAGCCCCTCATCATCTTGCTGGGAGTCGCACGCAATGGGACCAAGCGCGCCGAGTACCAGGACTAACAACTGCGTCCTCATGTGTATCATTAGCTTTACTTCAGCAATGTTATCTGTTTGGACGCTACGAATGAGCCGGCCTGCAACCTGTAGAGGTAGACCCCGCTGGGCAGGTGCGACGCGTCAAAGACGATACTGTGATAGCCGGCCTGTTTGTAGCCGTCGACCAACCGAGCCACTTCCCGGCTCCAGACATCGTACACCACCAGTTCCACGTCCGTACCTTCGGGCAGGCTATACGCTATGACCGTCGAAGGATTGAACGGATTGGGATAGACTTCATTGATAACAAACGTCTCTGGTAGCTGACCCTGCTCCGCGAGAATTATGTCCTCGGCTCTATTCGGGCTGCAATAGGGTGAGCCGTCTATATTTTCGACATACTCGAAATCGATTTTCTCTTGCCCGCCGGAGGTGACCATCAGTTTCACATACAGATCCAGACTCGGCGGCATGTTCGTCGCGTAGCTCGAGCCCGAGCCTGCGTAGCTGTACGAGAGACCGTTGTGACTCGTATCCCAACGATACGAGTAAGAACCCGTGCCACCCGAGACACTCGCATTAAAGCTGAGAGGATCACCGGAGCAGGCCACATTGGTGGTGCCTATTATAACCGCGCTGAGTCGGTCGCCAGTCTAAAATCAGCCATGCTGGAGGCGGTATCTCGAATCTTCTGTGCGACGTTGTTTTGGGTTGTGCCCGTTGCATTCCCGTTAGAGCTGACGCTGGGATTTGAGAAATATTGAATCGGATCACCTGGACGCCCCAGCTGGTGCATGATCGTCCAGCTATACTCTCCTCCACCAATCGTCCACCCATATCCATGGGCATTCCCGGCTGCGTCGTCACACCCTGTTCGGTTATAAACCGAGCATTGCTGATGATGTCCGCCTTGAAGGTGGCCGAGTTCGTGTGCGAAGGTGAAGTTCACTGTAGCATGATCCGCCTCTACGATTGCAAAAGCATTGTCTTCGTCGGCCTCAATTTCTTTGGCTATACCGAAAATGTTTCCGCCACCGTAGTCACCATCTGTAAGCAGTATGACCACATCTCCCCAGAAGCTATCTCTTCTGCTATTGGCCTCTGTATCATCTGCAAGATCCATTACATCGTCGGAGATATCATCACTCTCCTGCAAACTGATGTTACTCGTACCGACGAGATCGATGGACAATTGACTGCTGGTGATAGCGCTGTTTGCATAAGCCACGGATGCGTCATTGACGGCCAAGGCAGCGGTCCCGGCTATATCCCCTACGGCATCCTCCGCGGCGTCGGTGTAAAGCACCAATATCTCAATGTTTTTGTTGCCGCCGCTGGCCTTGTGAGCTCTGGTTTGTTTCCCTTCGCCTTGCCCTCCAGGAGGTGTGTCATCTCCACTTGGAAGCCGCGTCATATCCACCGTGATCAGGGCATGCATGCCTCTCCCCAGTGGCTCGATTTTGTACCATTGGCCGTCCAACTGGATAATTCCTGTGAAGGCCCCTTGGTTGTTGACCAAGGCTATGCGACCACTTCCTGCGAGCAGTCTCCCATTCCAGATGTAATGATCGGGAGAATAATACTGTACGTGGGTTGGCTCGGCGCTGAATTCCATCAATCGGCCGGGGAGATTGATGGGGAGCGTGCGTCTACGAAGAGCCGGAAGCAGGTCGCCGATGCGTACCAGGTCAATACGTGCCGATGTAAGTTGTTGTTCGAGGAAACGGTACTTTTGCTGCTGCTCGGCATTTAGGACTCTCTCCTCCTCAGAAGGAGATACGAAAAGCCTGTTTTGAGCCATTAGATTGGCGCTGGGGAGGATAAATGACGCCAAGAGCACCAGTACGATAAGACATTCGCGTGAAAAGCCAGGCCTCGTCATTGTCGTTGCCTCCATGGGTGACTGATGATATAGAATGGGAATTACATACCTACTCATGCAAGTATACGATCCTGTGCCGTATCCGACCACTCACTGTCCGGGGTATCGCCCTTGCGGGCGCCCTCTCCGATACACAGGGCCGCCCGCCCTGCCCAGACGCGCTGGGCCTTGGAAAGGATATTCCGCGCCGCATTCACGTCCCGGTCCGCTTCGTACGTGCAATTGACGCACACATAGGACCGGACGCTCAACGGCAGACGTTCCTTGGGCCTGTGCCCGCAATTGGAACAGTTCTGCGTCGTGTACTGCAGCTGGATTTTGACTAGCCCGCCTCCAGGACTCTCAGCCTTGTAGGCAAGCTGCTGCAAGACCATGCCCAATGCCTGTTCCTGTATGCTGCGTTTCAGGCCGCCTTCTGCACGACGTTCCGACCGGGGCTTCAATCGTGCCCTTGGCCGAACGCGTCATGTTCTTGATCTGCGAATCTGCTGCTACGAGATTTGCAGAATGGCTCTTGACAATGTCTGTCGTGATATCGTGTAGGGCGCTGTGCCTGCCTGTGCCTGCGCGCGGCAATCCTGCGGGATTCCTTCGCCGGCGCTTGTTTCTTCTTGCGGCGGGACTTGGAGTCTCGCTTCGCCCGCTTCGCCTTCCTGCGCTTGCGTTCAGAAACCTTCACCGGTGCATACTGGTGCCGTCCGACAGCGTATAGTTCCACTTGATGCCCACGTCTATGCCGATTGCCGGGCGCGGCATTAAGGAGTTAAGGATCCGAATTGCTCCAATGATTCTCGCGCTGCAATTACTGACTGGCGATCCAGGCGATGAGGGTGTCCATGCTGGCATCGTCGACCTTGGAATAAAAGCCCATCGCATTGAGCGTGGTGCTCATCAATTGCGGTGGATAGCCGCTTATAATAACTGCGTCCGGCTCCATAATTGATGCCCGAATGGAGTCGGATGGTTGCCGGTCGCCCAGTCCCATCAGCGTGGGGCCAACCGCCGTTTCTCCCGTAAAGTTGTGGCATAAGGCGCAGTAGGTCTCAAACGTTTCTTCCGGATTCGCCACCGGAAGCGTACCGGTCGCCGGAGCCGGCATCTCCACTGCTTGCTCCGCCTCTTCCGTATGTCCGCCTTCAAGAATCGTCGTGCCGGATTCGGTGATGCCCAAGGTGCCCCGGAGTTCGGTATCTGTCAGCGTGAGCGTCAGAAATACCACCGCAAACACGACCCCCAGCAATAGTACCAGCGCATTCACCGGATTATCATACTTGAGGGCCATGAATATAAGAGCCACCAGCAAGGCTTTTCCCCCGGCAATGGCCAGTGCGAGTGGCACATTCAGTACGCCCAAATCGATCCGGGACGTGACCACTGTCAGGATAGTGAGCATAATCAGCACGCCAAATACGAATCCCAGCGTGCGTATAGGAATGATATGATGGTGACCCGCAGCCATAAGTGCCACGCCTAAATCAGATAGAGAAGTGGGAACAGGAAAATCCAGATGATGTCCACCAGGTGCCAATACAGACCGGTAAGCTCAACGGGCGTGTACCACTCCGGGGAAAAATGGCCGCGAATGACGCGGGTAACGAGCCAGGCGAAAAGGCCCATGCCCACGAGCACATGAACTCCGTGAATGCCCGTCATTACGAAATAAATGCTGAAAAACTGTGCAGCAAAGGGCATGTCGTATTCCGCATAGTCATGCCCGCCGCCTTCACCGTGTGGAGCAAATGCAGCCCCCGGGAAAACTCCATGGTCGAATTTGCCCGAATACTCGAAATACTTCACCACCATAAAGATGGCCGCACACAAGAGGGTCAGGATGAGCAGTACCGTGACCTTGTCGTTTTCGCCCTTTTGCACAAAATGAATTGACAGGGCCACGGTAAAGCTGGAAGCCAGGAGAACCACCGTGTTCAAGCCGCCCAGACGCCAGTCCAACAGTTCGCTGGCGTGTGCAAACACCTCGGGATGCCAGGCGCGATACACGGCATAGGCCACAAACATACCACTGAATAGCAGTATCTCTGTGACTAGGAACAGCCACATGCCGAGTTTGGCGGCATCAAACTGCTGCTCGGGCGTAGTGAAATAATGCTTGAGTGTGCTCGGAGAAAGGCTCATGGCTCACAAATCTTTATCAGCCGTACCGAACACGTCGTCAGCGATATGAAAGTCGTAGGGGCCGCGTGTGACTAGGGGCGTCTCATGGAAATTATGCGCATCCGGCACGGGCCCAGTATGCGTCCACTCAAGCGTGCACGCCCCCCACGGGTTTGGCGGCGCCTTGCGCCCGCGAAGGAGTGAATGCAGGCAATACACTAAAATCATGACCAACCCCACGGCCAGAATGTAGGAGCCGGCCGTGGAGGCCATATTCAGCATGGCGGCCTCGGGGTACGAAGCCATGAAAGAGGCGTAGTCATGATACCGCCGGGGCATGCCCTGACTCCCCAGAATGAATTGCGTAAAAAACGTCAGGTTGAAACCGACAAATACGAGTATCGCCGCAATCCGGCCGGCCGTTTCGTTGTACAGTCGACCCGTAATCTTGGGCCACCAGTAATGCATTCCCCCAATGAGACCAATTAGCGCACCGCCCATCATTACGTAGTGAAAATGGGCCACTACGAAATAGGTGTCGTGCAGGTGTACGTCGACGGCCAATACACCAACCATAATGCCCGTAAGGCCACCGATCGTGAACAGGAACAGGAACATCAGTGCATACAGCATCGGCGTCCGCAACCACACAGAACCCCGGTACATGGTGGCTACCCAGTTGAATACCTTAATGCCGGTGGGAATCCCGATCAGAAAGGTTAGCATCGAAAAGATGATCGACGACAACGCGCTCTGCCCGGCCACAAACATGTGGTGTCCCCAGACCAGAAAGCCGAGAAAAGCGATCGCCACTGAGGAAAGCGCAATAAATGTGTACCCGGACACCTGCTGCCTGGAAAACGTGCCCATGAGATCACTGATGATGCCCATGGCCGGCAGAATCATGATGTAGACTGCGGGGTGGCTGTAAAACCAGAAAAAGTGCTGGAACAGTACCGGATCTCCTCCCAGTGCAGGATCGAAGATTCCTATCTGAAGGAGCTTTTCGAGAAAGAGCAGCACCATTGTAATGCCGATGACCGGTGTGGCCAATACCTGCACAATAGCGGTCGCATAAACAGCCCATACGAAAAGCGGCAAGCGACTCCAGGTCATGCCGGGGGCCCGCATCTTGTGCACGGTAACGATGAAGTTGAGTCCCGTGAAGATGGATGCAAACCCCGCCACAAACACCGCCGACGTAAGCCACAGTACCGCGTTGGACGCACCGCTGGAATAGGGCGTATAGAACGTCCACCCGGTATCCACGCGCCCCACCAAAATCCAGCCGCATACGGCCATTAGTGCCCCGGCCATAAAGATGTACCAACTGGCCAGGTTCAGACGAGGGAATGCCACGTCCTTGGCTCCGATCTGGATCGGAAGCACAAAATTACCCAGTATGCCCGGAATAGCGGGGATGATGACCAGGAACACCATCACCACGCCATGCAGGGTGAAAATCTGGTTGTACTGATCCGGCCCAATGATCGTCTCTCCAGGGGCAGCTAGCTCAGTGCGTACGAGCATGGCCAGAATGCCTCCCAACAAGAAGAAGGTGGCAATAGCGACCGCGTACAGAATGCCAATCCGCTTGTGATC
This sequence comes from Rhodothermales bacterium, assembly GCA_012271205.1. GTDB lineage: Bacteria > Bacteroidota > Rhodothermia > Rhodothermales > Bin80 > JAAXGT01. The sequence goes on along the minus strand of JAAXGT010000149.1, from coordinate 19,622 downwards.
GGTCGTTAGCAGCCACGATCCGATGCCTCTGCCGGCTTGCAGGTAACTGTGCGATGCTGCACTCATAGCCTACTGCTCCTCAATAAATGCGACCAGCGCGTCAACCTCTTCCGCACTGAGAGTTGTGGCATACTGTCCCGGCATTAACGGTTCGAACCCGGCAACGATTTTCTCAGCGGGATTTACAATGGAAGTGCGCAAGTAATTGGCATCGGCCTCCGTGCTCGTGCCGTCCGTAAAAGTGCGCACGCTGCCTGCGAGTCCCTGAAAGCTTGGTCCCGTGGTTTCAGTACCGTCCAGCGAATGGCATGCAAAGCAGCCCTGCTGTGTGTACAGTCTCTCGCCACGTTCGGCTGGTGTCAGGGACTCGTCCAGGACATTATCAGCCAGCCAGGCCTCGAAAGCATCCTGTGATTGCACGACCACACTGGTAACCATCAGCGAATGCGCAGAGCCGCAATACTCAGCGCAAAACACCTGAAACGTGTCCTGCCGAGTGGCTTCAAACCAGGCATACGTGTAGCGGCCCTGGAGCACGTCCTGTTTTACCCGAAACGCCGGCACAAAGAAGCTGTGCGTCACATCCTCGCTGCTCATCTTGAGCTTTACCGGTCGATTCACAGGCACATGCAGCTCGGTGGATGCCGCCCCGTTGGGGTACTCAAACAGCCAACTCCACGTGCGGGCGCGCACATTGATTTCGTAGGAGTTGGGTGGTGCCACCCCCAACTCCAGGAACACTCGAAATCCCCAGACAAAAACGATGGCCACCAGAATGCACGGTATGATGATCCATGAGGCCTCCACCAGCTTGTTTTCGCGAACGGGCACGGGGCGGTCTTGCGGGCTCTTGCGACGGTAGCGCCAGGCAAACAGTATCATCGCACCGATCACACCAACAAACAGCACGGTACTGACCCAGAGGATGAAGTAGAACAGTGCGTCCACACTCCCCGCCACGGTCGACGCGGCCTCTGGCAGCCAAAGGGTTTCTTGGTTGTTCATCGTCAGGCAATTGTGCGACGTCTGAATTCCCGCAACCACAAAAGGCTCAGCGAGGCCAACAGGAAAAATGCGGTCAGTCCGCCGCCCACCTGCATGGCACGTGTTGCCACCAGCACGTACGAATTGGCCGCCGGATCAAACCGGAAGCAGTACAGGAAGGCACGGTCCAAGAGGGAACCCACCTGGCCGTTGGATGCCTCGACGATGGCTGCCCGAACGTCCCTGGAGCGCGGTGCCACATCCGCCAGATACCTGGTCACAGTACCATCCGGGCTCAAGAAAATGATCGCTGCCGGATGGACATACTCTTCCTGCTCCTCCACCCACTTGAACTGAAATCCGGTCGCCTCAGTCAGGGTTCGGATGGAGGCTTCCTGGCCAGTCAAAAAATGCCAGTCGGCTTCCGGACGGCCCAATTGCCGCAGGTAGCGTGCCCGCTGCTCGGCTGCGCGAGATGGCGAATCCTCTGGGCTGAAGGACACTGTTACCAGATCGTAGGCCGTGCCAGGGTCCCAGGGCACGTCGGCCAGTGCCCGCGTAAGACCGTCCAGGAGCGCGCTGCACAGCATCGGGCACGTGTGATAGACAAAGGTGAGTACCACGGGACGCTCCGCTTCAAAGAGATCCTCCAACACGATCCCGGTTCCGTCAGACTGGGTGAACGTCAAATTCAGTGGCACTTTCTCACCTAGGTGCGGGGCAAGTCCCACCCCCTCATACAGCCGGGCAGCTTGATGCGTTACCTGTCCCAGTGCCGGAATGCCGCACAGGCCGACAGATAGAAATATGTAGCGGAGCCAAACCATTCAGGGCTCCATCTCCACCGAAAACGGCACATCAGCGGAGAATTCCTCCGAAAGCAAGGCCATGGCCCGTTCCACCGGAATCAGGTAGCTTCCGTCCGGCTGCAGAGCATAGCGATTGAGCCGGGCCTGGGCCGCCACGCGCACCCGTTCCAAATCTGGATATTCGGCGGCCATCGCCTGGTTGCGCCGCACTTGCTCCGTTTCCGCCTTGAACCAGTACATGGCTCCCCAGACCAGCAGGCCCAGGCCCACCAGAGCCATGAGCACAAACGCCAGAATAGGGCCGGCTTCCACCGACTCATGCTGGACGGCTGGGGCCGATCGAGGCGTTGGTCCATTCATCATTACGCGAAGCGCTAGGCGTTCTCAAAATCAAGCGACTGCCGAAGCTTGGGATCACCCGCGCAAACGATAGAGTGCCGGCGCAATCGCCACAACAGTGCGCCGGCAAACAGGCCGGTAAGTCCCAGCCAGCAAACGAAATCCAGCCAGTGGAAGGTGGCATGCTCCTGATGAAGCATCGGCATGGCCAGCCAGTGATGATCGAACCACTGCATGACAAGGAGCCAGACGGCCATAATTCCCAGTAAAAGGGCATTGCGCTTAATGGCTCGCGGCAGCATGATGATGAAAGGCAGGATGAAGTGTCCCACCAAAAGCAAGGCGCTGTGCTGCTCCCAGCCATGTTCGAGCCGGTGCTTGAACCAGACCGTCTCCTCGGGTATGCCTCCGTACCAGTACAGCATGTACTGGCTGAACGCGATGTAGGCCCAGAAAACCACGAAGCCAAACATGAGCTTGCCCAAGTCGTGGTAGTGCTCTCTGGTGACGACCCCCCTTAACATGCCTGCGCGCTGCAGCACCAAAACAATCAGAGCGGTAAAGGACAGCGCCGCTACGAATGCGCCGGCAAAAAAGTAGACGCCGAAAATAGTCGAAAACCAGTGCGGGTCTACGGACATAAGCAGGTCGTAGCTGCCAAACGCCGTCGTGAGGCCCATTACGGGCAAGCCCCACGCACTAAGGTGACGCTGGCGCGCCGGAATGGCTGCGTCGCGCGTTACATCCTGCAACAGCGAAAGCCGCCACAAGCGCGCCGAAATAAAGGTCCAGATAATGAAGTAGAAAGCCACCCGGGCCAGGAAAAACGGGCGGTTCAAGTAAGCCACCTTCCCCGCCAATACTTCGTCATAGTGGCTGCTGGCCGGATCAGTAATTCCTTCTTGCGTCCAATGGTGGTAAGTGCCGTGTCCATCAAACAAACCGATGAGGATCGGGATGGACAATATGGCCAGTAACGGAAACGAAGCGGCCACGGCTTCCGGAATGCGCCGGAGCGAAACGATCCAGTATGCGCGCACCAAATGCTTGATGAGTACAAGAAACAGCGCCCCCAGAGCCAGCGACAAACAGAAGGTCCAGCCAATCAAATACGAGAAATAAAACTGCGCCCGAAATGCTTCATTGAGTCCAAGCATACCACTGACGACCACCAGAGCCACGCCCAGCAGCGATGGTACCAGGATGCTCCGGCTGCCGCCGGTAAAGGGATAGTCCCCCGGGGCGGTCGGTGCGACAGGGTCCAGCAGGGACACAAACAGCGAGCTTCGTTGCAGCGAATCAGGCATGGATGCGAAGCTTCAGGGCAGGTTGTCGAGGTTGCTCAGTATGTCCGGAGGCACATCCTGAGCACGGGCATTCTGGCTGCGCTGGAGGGCACGCATGTACGCGACAATGGCCCACCGATCCGCGACCGGAATCTGTTGCGCATAGCCCGGCATGGTACGGACGCCACGCGCAATGACTTCGTACAGGTAACCGTCTTCAATGGTACGCAACCGGTCATTGTGGTAGCCGATCGGTGCAAACCCATATCCTCCCGACATGACAATTCCCTGGCCATCACCGGCTTCCCCATGACAAACAGCACAGTAAATGTTGTACCGGCTGCGGCCTCGCAAGGCCAGGTCCACGGTGTATTCCACCGGCATGACCTCCACATAGCTTCCGTCACTGCGGCGTCCAGTGTGGAACTCCACATCCTCACGCAACAAACCGCGAGCGACTGTGCCCGGCACCGGCGGACGCATGGCTCGCCCGTCTGCAAAGAACGGATTGGCCTCCTGCGCCTCAAACCGTTCCATGGAGTCCATGTTTGGATTGATATGGATGGGCGGGTTTTCTTTGAGGCTGCCACGGCATCCGGTCACCATGAGCACCATGGCAAGGATACAAGGACAGCCAAATATGTACGAGGTCCGTTTCATGAGGATCAGGCAGTGTGGAGCTCCGAATAGCCATTATCATGAATGACTTCCACACTCAGTGCTCCGGCCTCTCTGAGCAGTGCTTCGCTGACTTTCAAGTCAAAAGCCGGATCGCTTGCCGCAATGTGCAAAAAGAATGCATCGTCGGTTACGCGTCCAAAATTCCGCGAGTAAAACAACGGGTTGTACGGCCGGGGCAGCCCATTCAGCAGCAGCATGCCACTCACAGCGGCCAAAGCGCTAAAAAGCACAGTGAGTTCAAACATGATCGGGATCGAGGGCTCAATGGCAAAGAAGGGCTTGCCGCTAATGTTGATTGGATAATCCACGGCTGAAGTCCACCACTGCAGCCACGTAGCAAGCGCCAACCCTGTTATTCCGCCAATGAGGGTGATGTAGCCGACCTTGGATTGCCCGAGTCCCATGGCCCGATCCATGCCGTGGATGGGGAATGGGCTGTGTGTATCAAAATGCTTGTATCCGGCGGCCCGTACAGCTTGGGCTGCTCTGATCAGGGCGCCAGGGTGTGTGTACTCCGCCAACAGGCCGCTGACGCGATCCTCGCGGGCTTCGTAAATCCCCATGGATGCCTTGATACTCTGCAGCAGCTGTTTAAGCATATCCGTCCCGTGCGGGTCTGGTGTAGCGATATTCAGGACGCCTGATTATGGGTGTCGTAGTGGTGTGGATCACTTTCCGGGAGCACCATCTTAACTTCGGCCATGGCTACCATGGGCAAAAAGCGCAGGAAAATCAGAAAAAGGGTTAAAAACAGGCCAAACGAACCGGCAAGTGTCAGGATGTCCACTATGGTCGGGTTGAAATAGTCCCAGCTTGACGGCAAAAAGTCGCGATGGAGACTGATGACCGTGATTACGAAACGCTCGAACCACATCCCGATGTTGACAATAATCGAAGTGACAAACAGGAACGGGATGCTTCGGCGAAGCCGCTTGATCCAGAAGAACTGAGGAAACAGCAGGTTACACGACATCATGGTCCAGTATGCCCAGGCGTACGGACCCGTGGCCCGGTTAAGGAAGGCGTATTGCTCGTACTCCACTTGGGAGTACCAAGCAATAAAGAATTCCGTGATGTAGGCAAAACCAACCATAGTGCCGGTCACCAGAATGATGATGGCCATCTTCTCCAAGTGGTCCATCGTGATGATGTTCTGGATTCCATAGACCTTGCGGGCGATTATCAGCAGCGTCATGACCATGGCAAAGCCCGAGAAAATCGCGCCAGCCACGAAGTATGGTGGGAAAATGGTCGTATGCCAGCCGGGAATAATGCTGATCGCAAAGTCAAATGAAACCACGGAGTGTACGCTCAGGACAAGGGGCGTGGCCAAGGCGGCAAGAAGGAGGTAAGTTTTCTCGTAATTGCGCCAGTGACGGTTGGCCCCCGTCCACCCAAGCGCGAAAAATGCCGTGATGCGGCGGCGCAGCATCGTACGGGCCCGGTCCCGCATGGTCGCCAGGTCCGGCACAAGACCCACATACCAGAAGATGAGCGACACGGTGAAATAAACACTCACGGCAAAGACGTCCCACAAAAGAGGACTCTTAAACTGCGGCCACATTTCCATCTGATTCGGCAGCGGCAGTGTCCAGTAAATCACCCAAACGCGTCCGACATGTATGGTCGGAAAGAGCAGGGCACAAATAACCGCAAAGAGCGTCATCGCCTCTGCACTCCGGTTAATGGCCGTACGCCAGCGCTGGCGAAACAGGAAGAGGATGGCGGAAATCAGCGTGCCCGCGTGGCCGATACCGACCCAGAACACAAAATTGACAATGGGCCAGCCCCAGCCCACTGGATTGTTGTTGCCCCAGACGCCTACCCCGTTCCAGAACAAGTAGGCGATCATGATGAGGAGAATGCATAGCAGCGTGGACGAAACCGCAAAAGCCAGATACCAGGCCGAGGGCGGCCGTTTCTCCGTGTGGTAGGAAACCAGCTGCGTAATTTCGTGGAACCCCAGATTGCCGGTAACAAGCGGCGGTTCGTCGCCGGTTGGCAGGGTCACATTCTTTTCTGTCACCGAAGTCACGGTGTTCAAGTCCCTTTATTATTTATGGTCATGCCGGAGATTCAAGCTCCGCGTTCGGGTTTCTGACCCGCGCCAGGTAGGAGACGCGCGGCTTGATATTAAGCTCAGCCAGCATCGTGTAATTGCGTGAATTCCGACGCATTCGGGTAACTGCGCTGTCTTCGTCATTGAGGTCTCCGAACGTAATCGCTTCCGCCGGACAAGCCTGCTGACAGGCAGTCACTACTTCATCCCGGTTCAGCAGCCGCTTTTCCAATCCGGCTCGCTTCTGCGCATACCTGATGCGCTGGATACAGAACGAACACTTTTCCATCACGCCCCGGAAACGAATCGAGACGTTTGGATTCTGGGCCATCTGAACGGTGTCCGGAATCGTCTTTGACCAGTTGAAGTAATTGAAGCGCCGCACCTTATAGGGGCAGTTGTTCGCACAATAGCGTGTTCCGATGCACCGGTTGTAGATCATCTGATTGGTGCCGTCCGGTGAATGGACCGTGGCCGCTACGGGGCAGACCGATTCACACGGTGCGTTTTCGCAGTGCTGGCACGGCACTGGTTGCACAACCATTTGCGGATCTGCGGACACGTCTTCGCCGCCGTTCGTGACGAAATAACGGTCGACGCGCAGCCAGTGCAGCTCGCGCCCGTTGCCGACTTCCTTCTTGCCAACGACCTGCACATTGTTTTCCGCCTGGCATGCTACGATACAGGCATTACAGCCCGTACAGGCATTTAGGTCAATCACCATACCCCACTGGTTGCGCCAATAGTCGTTGTCGCGGAAAGCCGGATCCCGGGTCGGATGCTGGTCTTCCCAAAGCATGGGGTATTCCTGAAAGTCGGTTTTCTCGGCTTTGCCGGGTGTCGGCGCTTCCTGCTCCAGCGCAAACGCAGGGTTTTGCCGGTACTCACCAAGCGTGGCCATACGTACCATTGGTCGCGCCTCAACGTCGAGGACACCATGATCCTGCGTCGTGACAATAGTCCATTTGCGACCCGTTCTGGCAACTTGCAGCCCACTCACCACAGACCGTGCCAGCGCATCTCGCAGGACGGCTACATTCGTGCCCACGCCCGAAGCCAGTGCACCGCGCGCGTACACATCCGTTTCGTCGTCCTTGTCCCAGAAGGGGGTATCCCGGTGGGGCCGGCCGGTAACAATGTTACGTCCATATCCCAGCGATACCGTGATCGTGCCGTCTGCATGTCCGGGCAAAACCCATACAGGGAGTTCAACACTTTGTCCGTTAGCCGCTAACGTTATAACGTCTGCATGGTAGCGGCCTTTGGAGTATTCGGAAGACACGCTTAGTTCACTCGCTGTTTGCGGGCTCATCAGCGCAACATTGTCCCATACGATTTTCGTTATCGGATCCGGCAGCTCCTGGCACCACGCATTATTAGCAAAGCTGCCATCCAGCACCGTGGAATCCAGCCGGACGACCAGCTCCAACCCGCCGCCGAGCGCCGGCATGGCACCATCGAAGCTGGCGGTCTCCGGAATGCTTGAAGCATAGCTGGTGTCTGTCAGGAATCCGTCATGCAGGACACGGCGCCAAGATGCTTCAAAGTCGTCTTGGTCCAGTAGGGGGCTCCATGTTTCGCGAACTAAATCGTAGCCCCGAACCGGTGTGCCGCTGGTGAGTGTGCCCAATACTTCAATGTCACTGCGTGCGCCCGCATAAAGCGGAGCGATCAGCGGCTGTACGGGGGTAAGCGTTCCATCCCAGGTCCGGCCATCTCCCCAAGACTCCAGATAATGGGTTGCGGGAATATGCCATGTACTCAGGCGCGCGGTTTCGTCCACATGCGGGCCAACGTGAATGGTATCACTGACACGCTCCAGCGCACCGGCGAAATTCAGCGCAACCGGCGCATCGTACACTGGATTGACCCCCAGCATGAGAAGCACGTCGACGCGTCCTTCACGCATGTCTTCCACCAGCGAGGCAAAGGCCTGCGATTGAGGTACTTGCACGGACATGCCCGTATCCAGCAGCTCGATGGTGGTGCCTACGGCCCCGAGCGCATGATTGATGACCATACACAGTGCGTGAACTTCAGCTGGCTGCGTTTCACCGGCGAGTACGATACTCCGGCCTCCGGCAGCTTGCAAGTCAGCAGCCAGTATTCGGGCGAATTCATCCGGATGATCACCGTCACGCAGCCCTAAGGCCGTGGCCAGTTGGTCCGCCAGCCTGGATACCAGTCCACTGGTCATGCGGCGCCGATGGTCGGCCATTAAGCCGGTCACACTATAAGTGCTTTCGGCCACATAGAGCCGGCTCATGGTATCCCGGTCGTCCTGAAGGCGCCGCCCGCGGGCAAATGTGCGCGTATTATGATCTGAATTACGAGCGGCGGGCCCTAGAAAGTCAGCGTCCAGACTGACAATCACTTCAGCTCTGTCAAAGGCATAGACCGGACGAAGCGGGGCGCCGTAGGCCATTTGCATACCGATTGCTTCGTTGTCGGTGCCTTCGGTGCGGTATTCCACCCACGTCGTGCCCGGGAAAACGCTCTCCACTTCGGTGCGCAGCCGGGCACGCGTGGGTGACGAAGAGGGGGCCGCCAATACAGCAACGTGTCGGGTGCCGGTCTGCAAGCGCTGGCACAGGCTCAGGAAATCATCCCAGCTTGTGGCTGCTCCCGTTCGAAGTAGCTTTTGAGATCGATCAGGATCGTATAGTGAAAGCAGTGATGCCTGCTCAAACACGCCGGCTGCGCCGGTACCGCCGGGGTGCTGCGCATTCCCTTCGATTTTCACGGGGCGTCCGTCATAACTCCTAACGACGAGCGGACGCACGATGCCTCGATACGGCATGGCCGTGGCATACTGCAGTGGAACTCCGGGGATCAGCTCTTCCGGGCGATCGGCAAAAGGCATAATATGCTCTACCGGACGCCGGCATGCGGCGAGGCCACCCAAGGGTATGGAAGCTCCCAAGAGCTGAAGAAAATGGCGCCGGCTGCCGGAAAGTCCGTTGCTGGCTCCAGGCAAAAATTCTCCAGTGCTCGTTTCCACAAAGTCCGGATCCTTCCGCAGATGTGGAAGGCTGCGCCACAAGCGCTTCTCAGACGCTTGCCCCGGCGAGTCGACAATGGGAAGGGATATCATTGCAATCACGCTCTAGTAGTGGCAGGCGCTGCAGTTGGTAGGCGGCCGAATACCTTCCTGCCGAATGCGGTCCAGATTTTCTTCTACATGCCGGTCACTGGGCACATAGCCCATGGTTGTGATCTCATTGTTGGGACGCAGATACTGCTCCGGTTCGCGATGGCACTCGAGACACCAGCCCATCGAAAGCGGTTCGACCAAGCGAACGACGTCCATCTGGTCAATACGGCCGTGACACGTTTCGCAGCCGACGCCATTGTTGACGTGCACTGCATGGCTGAACTGTGCGTAATCGGGCAAGTGATGAACCTTGACCCACGGGATCGACGAGCCTTCCGCCCAGCTCGCGTGCACAGGCATCAGATCCAGGCTCTGCGGCAACACTACGCTGTGACAATTCATGCAGGTCTCGGTGGCTGGAATGTTGGATACGTCCGCGACCTCGACAAAGCTGTGGCAGTAGCGGCAATCGAGACCGAGTTGATCCACGTGGATCCGGTGGCTGTAGGCGACCGGTTGCTCGGGCGCATACCCGACATCCGTATACTCCGGCGAGAAATAGTACCAAACGAGAAACACGCTGAGCACACCGACAACGAGTGTGGCTGCAAGTGACAGGTGAGGAAGTGCGTTGACCTTCTTGGGAAAGATCTGAGGCATGGAAAATCACCCTTACGGGTCGCGCTTCTAAAAACTACAGCACGACAACCTATAATTCGGACACAAGGCGCCGAATATAGGGCTCTACGAACCGGTATTCTATAAATATTGAAAGATGGGCTTATCTGGCACCAGGGGTATCGAGCCGGGAACGCAGACGCTTGCGGGACAGAATCACGAACCGGAGGCTAAGCATGAGGGATGCGGCCAACAGTCCGGCAACCAAACCCCACCACAAGCCGGGAGCACCCCAGTCGAGCCCAAAGCCCAGCAGCACCCCACTGGGCAAGCCGATCAGCCAGTAAGCCACAAAACAGAGTAGCATGGGTATGCGTGTGTCTTTCAGTCCGCGCAGCGCACCTTGGGCGGCCACCTGCAGTCCGTCAAAGAGCTGAAAGAACGCAGCCACCCCCAAAAGGCGAATGGCCAAGTGGGCAGTTTCCGAATTCGCGGCGGTTTCGGTCGCCATGTAGATACCTACGACTTGGTGCGGCGCCAAGAGAAAAAGCAGTGCGGTTCCCGTCATAAAGAGCAGAGCCAGTCCCATACCCATATAACCGGCCGATGCGGCGGCAAAGATGGAGCGGCGCCCGATGTTTTGTCCCACGCGCACCGAAGTGGCAATTCCAATTCCGAGCGGCACCATGAATGCTACGGCCGCACACTGGATGGCTATCTGGTGAGCCGCCAGCGGCGTCGGACCGAGCGTACCGACCAGAAAGGCTGTCGTTGTGAAAAGAGTGACTTCCAGTCCGTAGGAAGCGCCAACTGGCAGTCCAATGCGCAACAGCTCTTTTAAATACTGAAAATCCCGCTGCCAGAGGCGGGAGAATACGCGATATGGCCGAAAATACGGGCGGATCTTGATATAGATCATGATGGCCATGAGCATGAAGCAGTTGACCATGGTCGTGGCCCAGCCTGTGCCGACGAGGCCCAAACGCGGCAGCCCGAAATTGCCGAACATCAGACCATAGTTTGCCACGATATTGAGTCCAATGCCGCAGACGATGATTAGTGTAACGGGTAGCGGTTTCGAGATAGCTTCGACAAAATTGCGGAACCCGTTGAACCACATAAAGGGCAGAAACCCCCATACCGCAGCTCTCAAATAGTCCTGTGCAAGTTCAATCGTAGCCGGATCCTGCCGAATAATGGTCCAAAAGGGGGCTGCATTCCACATTATGCAAAAGGCGGGCAAGGCCAAACCCACGCCGAGCCACAGGGCCTGACGGACAGTCCGTTCGATCGGCTCAGGTTCTTCTGCGCCATAGGCCTGGGAAACCATGGGGCCCACTGCCATCAGCACGCCGATGCCAATGAGTGCAAAAAGAAAGTAGGTCGCATTGCCGAGGGCCACGCCGGCCAGGTCGGCCGGCCCAAGACGTCCGACCATTATGACATCTACAAAGCCGTTGGAAATCTGGCCGAGCTGCGTGAATACAATAGGGCCGGAGAGCAGAATCAGCTCGCGGATTTCCAGCGAGAGGGTATGCAAGCGAGTCCGGTTCACGGATGCCCAAGATACGGCAACGCAGTGCGCGCACCCGTATGGATCTTGCTTTGCGGCGTCGAAGTATAGCGCTTATTCTTCCAATACTCACTGGGTTAATGAAGCTACTTGTACTGTTGGGCCTGCTTCTTCAGGTAGCCCCCCCGAGTTCGGTGCAAATCGTTCCGGAGAGGGCAACCTTGGAGGTGGGTCAGACCCAGCAGTTTAAGGCTGTCAGTTTGAACGAGGAAGGCGTACGGCTGCCGGCCTCCGTTGTGGTGTGGCATCTGGCCGACCGTGCCGTGGCCAAGGTCGATGATTCCGGGGTTGTGACGGCTTTGGCCCCTGGAAGCGTGCGGCTGGTGGCCGTGATCGGAGGGGAGCCGGGTTACGCGCAAATCACGGTGCCCGTCCCGAAAGCGGACCGGATCGTGGCAACCTTGCCGGAATCAAGGGTGCTGGTAGGAACCAGTATGCGCTTGGACGTCGCGCTGCATTCGTCGCTGGCCCCTGCAATTGCGCCGCGGCGACAGATACGTTACGCCTCCAGTAATCGCCGCGTGGCGTCTGTGGATCGTAGCGGGAAAATCACGGGTGTGCAACCGGGTGAGGCCTTGATCACCGTCCGATCCGGTGCGCTGGAGACGGAGGTTCCGGTGACCGTAGCGGCCAATCCGGCGGTGTCCTATCAGATTACGCAAAACCGTTTCATCGTGCGGCAAGGCGATGTGGTACGTTTCCGAATACGGGCATTGGATGCAAACGGTAATCAAGTAGCCGGCATCTATCCGGAGTGGTCTGTGGACGGGCATGGGGCCACCATCACGAATGATGGGGCCGATGGGGTCTTTGTGGCTGAAGAAGGTCCGGCCTTTGCCGTGGTGGCGACCATTGGCAAAAATATTGAGCGTAGAGTAAACATTGTCATTGATCCGCGCACGTATAACGCGCGATTGGAATTAATTGGGCGCGGGGCAATTAGGCACCATCACTCGGGAGACATGTGGGCGTTTGAAGGCATTGATGGACGGGACTATGCCTATGTGGGAACCTTCATGTACGACTGGATGAAGGTATTTGACGTTACGGATCCGGAAAACCCTTTGCTGACTGATTCGGTCCAGGTAGATGCACGGCGAATTAATGACGTCAAGATCCACAGCAGCAATCGTTTGGCGGTCCTCACGCGTGAAGGGGCCTCAGACCGCAAGAATGGCATTGTGCTTCTTGACCTCAGTACACCGGCACATCCATCTGTTTTGTCAGAATACACCCAAACGGTTACCGGTGGCGTTCACAATGTCTGGATCGAGAAAGACCTGATATACGCCTGCCACAACGGTACCAACGAGTTGCACATTATTGATATTAGTGATCCGGCACAGCCGAGCGAAGTCGGCCGCTGGGGACTCGACAAGCGTGACAAAACCCTTCACGATGTTATTGTGCAGGAAGGGTATGCGTATCTCTCGTATTGGGACGATGGATTGGTTACCCTGGATGTTGGCGCTGGCACCCACGGAGGCACGCCTAAAGCTCCCGTATTTGTCAGTCGCTTCGCCTATCCGACCGGTCATACGCACGTCGCCTGGCGGCATGGCCGCTATTTGTTTGTAGGCGACGAAATCTGGCCGGCCGGCTATGATGTGGACAGGCCACTCGAGGCAAGGGGCTATATTCATGTTCTTGACATGACCGATATCAATACACCCGTCGAAGTAGCCAGGTATGAAGTGCCCGAGGCCGGTGCTCACAACGTTTGGGTCGAAGGGGACCGTCTATTCGTTGGCTATTATCAAGGTGGGGTGCGCGTACTGGACATTTCCGGGGAATTGCGTGGCGATCTGTATAAACAGGGCCGTGAAATGGCCTACTTGCTGACAACTGACGAAGAGACGATGGTGCCCAACTGGCCCATGGCTTGGGGAGCTCAGTTGTTCAAAGGCTATATATATACATCTGATCTCAATAGTGGCCTGTGGATTACCCGCCTGGTTGAGAATATCCAGCTACCCTGACATAACCGGCTGGTGGGGTCACCGGCCATTGTTGGCACTATGTATTCTGTTTCCTGTCCACCGAGACACCATGTGCACGGCCAGGTCAGTGCGGTGGCATCAATCTGAGAATAGCATCATGACTGTTTCGAGACGAAACTTTCTGAAGACCTCTGGAGCGTTTGCGCTAGGCTTTGCGGGACTGCACACTTTGATGGGGTGTGAGCGCAAGATTGTGCCGCAGGAGCGCTACGGTGCACTTGTTGCGGATCGCGCTGGTATCATGGACTTGCCGGACGGTTTCAGCTACCGGGTTGTCTCTCGTCGAGGTGATAGAATGTCAGACGGCTTTTTCGTTCCGGGAGCCGCGGACGGGATGGCCACATTCGTTGGGCCGAACGGCCGCACGATCATCGTATGTAATCACGAAGTTGACCCCAACAGCGATCCGTCAATGGGGCCGTTCGGTGAGGGCAATGCGTTGCTAGACCGTCTGAGTACCGGCGACCTATACGATCCTGGCCAAAATGGCAATCCATGTCTGGGCGGCACAACCACACTGGTCTATGATACGCGGGAGCAGCGACTGATATCCCAGTATCTGAGCCTTGTCGGAACGCTGCGCAACTGTGCTGGAGGGCCGACGCCGTGGAGTACCTGGATTTCGTGCGAGGAGTGGACGGGGAGCGATGACGATGGGACCACGAAGCCTCATGGCTACGTGTTTCAGGTGCCGGCCAGCGCCAGCCCGCAGCTGGCCCCACCGCTACCGCTCACGGCCATGGGGCGATTCAATCACGAGGCCGTTGCGGTCGATCCCGAAACATACATTGTTTACCAGACGGAAGATCAGCCCGACGGACTGATCTACCGCTTCGTGCCCAATGACCACGGCCTGTTGGAAGCAGGAGGTTTGCTCCAAGCGTTGCGTGTGATTGATCAGCCCTCCTTGGACTCACGCAATTGGGAGCAAGAGACGGTGTCCCCAGGGACACGGCTGAAAGTGGACTGGGTGGATCTGGACGAGGTTGAAGCACCGCTTGACGATCTGCGCTACCGGGGATTTGCGCGTGGAGCCACCCGGTTTGCGCGCGGAGAAGGCATGTGGTACGGCAATGACGCGGTGTACTTTGCTTGCACAAACGGTGGGGCCGCCCAGCTTGGCCAAATTTGGCGGTACGAGCCGAGGAGCCAGTATCTGGAATTGTTCGTTGAGCCAAACGATCCGGGTCTCATCGACAATGCCGACAACCTTACGGTCACGCCTTGGGGCGACTTGATTCTGTGCGAAGATGGCTCCGGTGAACAATTTCTTGTAGGCGTCACGCCCAATGGCGGTATCTACAAATTTGCCCGCAATGCCGTCAGTGACTCAGAACTTGCCGGGGCCGTGTTTTCGCCGGATGGCTCGACACTGTTTGTGAACATCCAGCACGACGGGCTGACTCTGGCGATCACTGGACCGTGGACGTGACGCGGGTTTACTCAGCGCTCGCGCCTGGCCACGCCGCTGCTTCGATACGAGCGAACAATTCGCTGTAAAACCGGCGGGCGCTACGCGTGGACATATTACGTGTAGCATACACATTACGGCCCTCAATATTGGCATCTTCAAGCGCAATATTGAGTAGGACCTGTGTGCCTGCTTCCATACTTGTGACCAGTGCGTTTACTTTTGTGCGTGTCGGACCACCACGAAAATATGCGGTGAATGAGCTTCCTGTGCGGAAATCAGTATTGATGATACCTTCATTTTTGCGGGCATCCGTCACGGCAAATCCCTCTTCGCTAAGAGCCATAACGATAGCATCGAACATCACATCAAACGACATGTCATAGATGCGGCCGCGATCTTCTACCGGCAGGCTCTGTGTGGTTGCGCACCCCGCCACTATAACTGCAACAAACAACAAGGCAATCCTCATTGGATTTACTTATAGGCTGGTAATTGCAGATACGTCGCCGAAAATCAGCGCAAAGTAACAAGCGCTATTCGGCTACTTGGATTTGAACTGCAATTTCCGGATGGGTCCCGGGTGCGGTGATTGCGTTGAGAACTTCAAAGGTCAGCTGCAGAGATTCAACCTTGGTGCCGCTCTTGACATCCACGTCGGTTTCTGCATGGGCCGCGAGCGTAATGACATCAATATCCCTGTGGAAGCCAAAGGCGGAGCGATTGCGCAGCAGGAGTGTCGCATCTGAATCGTTGCGAAAGGTAACACGCAGGACTGTCGAATTGTCCAGGTATTCCGCACGCGCCGGCTGCACAATTGCCTCAAGCAGCGGAACCAGCTCCTGCGGCCGTCCAATGAGCGAATTTTTGAACCATACTACGGTGCGCCGCTCCCGCAGGGCCGCACGAATGCCGTCCGCAGAACGTTCCTCGGCAAAGACAAGTGTGACCGGACGATGACCGCCCTGAGGTACCTCAAAGTCCCAGTCCACCAGTCCGTGAATGTCACTCGTTCCGAGAATGGTCAGGTCGTGATCCAGCGCAATCTGCAGGGCTTCATCTGAAAAAGTATACTGGTTGACCACTTCAATTCCGTGCAGCAGACCTTCGCTGATGAGCATGCGGTGCATGTCTGTAAGCGCGGCCATTCCATCGGATTTTTGCGACAGCCACATCGGATGATTCCAAAATGTAAAGCCATCCTGGCGCACGGCCTCTCTGAATACCTCGACCGGATCGATCGCCTCCTGTCCTTCCGGCGCAACAAGCCTGTTGGCGTCAGTCAAAAAGATGGCATTTACATGACCGGGTGGCATGGCCCGTGTAACTTCAGAGCCGTTAATCACTATTAAATCTTGTGCCCCGTTGGCATTCTCGGCGATTTCGTGGGCACGGTTACGGTCGGGATGAGGAATGTCGTGGCGGTGTGGCTGGTACTCCAGATGTTCGGTTACCGCGATGGCATCGAGATCGTCACGGTGCGCCTCCTCAACCCGTATATTTGGCCAAACACTGCCGTCGGAAAAGACAGTGTGCATATGAAGGTCGCACTTCAGTGTATAGTAGGGCGTTACGTCCGGAAAAACGATACTGCGCTCAGATTGGCCGCGTGCGGGCAGGATCACGGCAAATGTAAGCAGGACGATTGTCAGGCGATATTGGAGCGTGTGCATAGGTTCTTTGGCCGTGGTTGATGGTGTCGGAGGGTGGCGGCAGTTGGTAAAGATAGTGTTCAGAGTTGTACAGATTCTTCAATGTGGCTGTAACCGGTATTTGATGCGTCTAACAGATACGCTCTGATACGACCATGCTATCTCCGACACATTATCTTGGCTGTGCTCTTCGCGGCCATCTCCTCTTCTACCTGCGGACAGGCAGCGGCTGACGGTAAATTTGGCGGGCAAGGCGCGTTGTCGCAACAAATAAACACCTTTCTATCCTGACATTTTTCATTCTCCACATCATGCCTGCACCAGGCATGATGTGCCCGGCTCCCGATGTTACGGTCGATACGCTCGACGATCTCCTGACCGAGTTGAGGTAGTGGCACAGCGCGCTGGCCAGCACATATCGTGGCCCGGCTGGGGCTGATACCGGTAAGCGAGGAGGAGTGGCAGGAGGCGGTGTGGGCAGGGGCGAGACTAACGAGGATGGTGCCTCTACTCCCCCGGCATCAGTGGCTTAGCAGTCACGTATGGCAGTTGCGGGGCATGCTTGTGGGGTAGCTGCGCACCGGGGTGCTGGCCAGCGGCGGCGGTCTCCTCCGCTCTGCCACGGAGGAGGCCACCGGGAGGATGTGTCGATTCCGGACCCAGCATCCCTCGCCAGAGAGATGCAACAGCCCCGCTCACAGCTCGGGCCCCGTCCCGCTCTCCAACTCGGCAGGCTTTGCCCAGACCTGGTTCGCCCAGAACGACTCCGTACGATGCGGCTGCGCCGGAGGAGCTCAGGAAATGCGTCACCAGCCAGTCACGCATCGACGGGACGGGGGCAGTGTAACCCTCGTCCTTGGTCAGCCAATCTCGGATCCTGTCTCCGTTCGCCTCCGGTGACAGGTGCCCCAAGCCCACTGCGCAGTCCAACTTGAAGCGCGAGATGCCGAAAGATCCAAATGAGCGCCACGATATCTCCAGCTAGCAGGATAGTTGGCGTGCTCATCTTGCCGTTGTGGATGGAATCTAGGGGGGCACCGAGTGCCCACGACTCAGCGGACATGGTGGGGGCAGCATCCACCATGTGCTGTGCTTCGCCCAAGACCAGCAGCGGCCCAACGTGCTGCTTCGCCACTTCGTGCATCAGCGAAAACAAAGACTTCACCTGCAGGGGGTGTCTCGACGGATCCAAGGACAAATTGCGCCCCACCCCACTTGCCCTTACGCACACGTCCCGTCGTATAGCCCCATCCCAAATAACCCATAAAAGCCGCGGGGGCATATCGGGCTTCGGCCGTATCTCCACAACCTGCCATCCGGCTACCCAAGCGTTTTCCGCGTTCCGTCCAGAGTGCCGTTTTCCCCGCCCCGGGCGCGCCCTGCACCAGTGAAGATAGTGCAGCCTGCTGGCTTTCCGCTTTTGTTCAGGTGTGATGAACGGAAAGACAACCCGCTCCCGCCTCTATGTCAATAATTTCGAAGGACACTACACGAGTGAACAACTTGCTGAAAGGTCACAGTTAGCTGTCTGCACTGGATGCGGCCCCTATTTCCAGCTGGCCAGTCCGGCCGGGTACGCCTTGTGTCCACGACGAAGTGATTTCCTTGGGGAAGAAGGCATCATCTGGTCTGAAAGCCGGATGTGGGAGAGCCGCATGTCCGGTTTGATGAGCGGCGGGCAGAAACGTGCTTCGCTGGAGTAACGCGCCGCCGGTAGACTCTATCGGCGCCTTTCCACGGCCCCCGTTAAACTTGGGCTAACCGGGCTGTACCGTATCGACCGGACCGGGCATGCGTGTCCGCCACGGGGAGGCATCTGATCCTTCAATGTCGTAACCTGGAAGAGTTGAGTCGTATCCGGAATGAGGCCTGTTCAAGTTACGCCTCCCCCGAATTCCAGGAGAGCCCCCGCCTTGGCAGGCAGCACCATTTTGTTGGCATCCGGTTGCTGCTTTGGGGCCGCTGCGACAGCTCTTTTGTGCCGGATCCGGGCCCGTCTCCCGATCTGATTCAATCGCTTCAAGTCTGGTACGAAGCGGCCCTGCCCAGGTATCAGGAGGAACTCGCGGCGGCTGGGGCGGGCAAGACCGGGGATGAGATCCCTGTGGCCGTATTGGCCGCCCTGGTCCGGGCCTACCCGCCGGACTGGAGTCAGGCGGTCGCGTGGAGGGACTCGAATGGGGGCGCCCACGTGGCGACCCTGTTGGGACCGGAGCGGCCGGCGGTCAGTTTTTCGCATGACGGCCTTGCGGTCGTGCGCACACTGATCGGCGATTTCGATGCGCAGGGCGAGGTCACCGGGGCTCGTCTGGTCGAATTTATCAGTCCGGACCCGTTGGATCCGTTATCGTACGTGGACTACCTGGCCCAGTGGATCCACGACGACTTTGGCGAGGCCCCGATGCTGGCGGCTGAATACACGATAGGCTACGCGACCCAGGGAGCCTGGCTGCATAGGCCCGGAGAGGCGACCCCGGTCCCGCAGGAGCTGTCTCTGGACCCCTGGAGGGCCGGGGCAAGACGCGGACGGGAAAGTGGTGGTGTTGGGTGACCGAGGTCAAGGAGGGCTGGGTTTGTGCGGGATCAGACGAGCACTGCGCCGACGAGGACAATTGGGACTTGGCTTCACGGGATCTCTACATCACGTGTGTGGAGCTGGACGAAGAGGAGGAGGAGGACGGGGATGGGGGCGGCGGCTGTCCGCCCGGAGGGGGCGATCCTGCCAGCGGGGGTGGGGGCGCAGTAGACACGACGGATACGGGAGGAGAAGGAGAAGCGGAGGCGTGCGATTGTGTGGCGGAAGAGATCTGCAACATGCTGGACGAATACGAGCAGTTCATGGTTGAGTGGACGCCTGGCTGTAGTGATTTTCGCTCCGGCGGCTCCACGGCTCATTTCACCTGGTCCGAGTTTAACGGTAACTGGAGTGACGGCAGTGAGTATGGGGAGCATCATCCTTGGGGAATTATGGACGACCTGGTCCTGGCCAAGGTTCAGGAGATCCGTGATTTTCATGGCGCTCCAATCCAGCTGACTTCCGGTTATCGGTGCCCGCAGGGCAACACGGACGTGGGAAGCCATTACCCGCGAACCAGTCGCCACATGTACGGCAGAGC
>JAAXGT010000122.1 GCA_012271205.1 Rhodothermales bacterium | reverse complement strand
GTAACCC
Organism: Rhodothermales bacterium; assembly: GCA_012271205.1. Lineage (GTDB taxonomy): Bacteria > Bacteroidota > Rhodothermia > Rhodothermales > Bin80 > JAAXGT01. Next base: position 27,034 of record JAAXGT010000122.1, on the reverse strand, counting down.
GGATTTTGGACTGAGACTTGGGCCTATTAGACACAGGCTGACTGATGGCAAGCCAGAAGATTCGCATTAAGCTCAAGTCGTACGATCACATGCTCATCGACAAGAGCGCCGAGAAAATTATCAAGACCGTGAAATCGACTGGTGCATTAGTCAGTGGACCGATTCCACTTCCGACTAGAAAGGCGGTATACACGGTATTGAGGAGTCCGCATGTCAACAAAAAGAGCCGGGAGCAATTCGAAAGCCGCAGCCACAATCGACTCATTGATATTCTGTCGACGAGCAGCAAAACGGTAGACGCGCTCATGAAGCTTGAACTCCCGAGTGGCGTCGATGTGGAAATCAAGGTGTAACAAGAACCGTTGACAGGCAAAGTGCGTGGCTATGAGCGGGATGATCGGCACCAAAATCGGCATGACCAGCATCTTTGATGCATCGGGGAATAGTATCCCCTGCACGGTCATCGAAGCCGGACCGAATCTGGTTATACAAATCAAAAGCCAGGAGGGAAAGGATGGCTACAGTGCGGTCCAGCTCGGCTTTCGTGCCCAAAAGGAGCGGCGCACGACCAAGGCCATGCGAGGACACTTCGGGGCGGCTGGGGTTGGGCCACAGAAGGTGGTCAAGGAGTTTTCCTGGATCGACCAAGTGCCGTCGGCCGGGGACGAAATCCGGGTTGAAGATGTGTTTACAGAAGGCGAAATGATTGACGTTGCCGGTGTGTCCAAAGGCAAAGGGTTTCAGGGTGTGGTACGCCGGCATGGTTTCCGCGGCGTCAATGACCGCACACACGGCCAGCATAATCGCAGTCGGGCTCCAGGCTCGATTGGCGCATCGAGTAATCCGTCACGGGTCTTCAAGGGTATGCGCATGGCCGGACGCATGGGCGGTAAACGTGTAACGGTCAAGAACTTGGATGTGGCCCGCATCGTGCCGGAACATAACCTTATTCTCGTTCGTGGCGCCGTGCCGGGTCCGGCCAACGGGATTGTGGAGCTTTACAAGAAATAGTGGTGCGAAGGATGGAGTTGACAGTCTACATGAAGGATGGTACCCCGGCGGAACGGACGGTGACGCTGGACACCTCCGTGTTCGGAATAAAGCCGAATAATCATGTTCTCTGGCTGGATGTGCGTCGCACTCAAGCCGCGTCGCGTCAGGGCACACACAAGACTAAGGAGCGCAGCTACGTCACAGGATCCACACGCAAGCTCTACCGTCAGAAGGGTACGGGCTTGTCTCGGAGTGGCAGTATTAAGTCCCCGCTGCGGCGCAGCGGGGGGCGCACTTTTGGTCCACAGCCCCGCAAGTATGGACTCAGGCTGAGCAAGAAGACGCGCCAGCTGGCCCGGCGATCGGCCCTGAGCTATAAAGCCCGGGGTGAGGCCATTCGAGTCGTAGAGGAGCTGGCATTTGCAGAGCCGGATACCAGGCAGCTGGTGTGGTTGCTTGAAGCGCTTTCTCTGACCAGGGAGCGGGTGCTGATTGTGACCGCCGTCTCCAGCGCCACTCTTTACAAGTCCAGTCGCAACTTGGCGCGTGTGGCTGTAATGGAGGCACGCAACCTGTCTGCCGAAGACATATTGCGTGCCAGTGTGCTCCTGTGCGAGGAAAATGCCATCAACGTGCTTACGGAGAACCTGAGGTCTAGGCAGGCCGCATAAGCAAGACAAAGCAATGGCTCGTGAAATACTTATTCGGCCGCTCGTGACCGAGAAGCTTACAGCGATGATGGAAGAGGGCCATTACGCTTTTGTCGTAGATTTGGGCGCGAACAAGATTGACATACGCAAGGCCGTAAAAGCGCGCTTTCCATCGGTCGAGATCGACGAGGTGCGTACGATGATCGTACGCGGAAAGCGCCGGCGCCAGTTGACGCGCCGCGGTGTACGCGAAGGGCGGACGGCCCGGTTCAAGAAAGCGATTGTGACTTTGGCACCGGGCAGTGAGCAGATCGATTTCTTCGAGGGGATATAGCAGCGGACACGCGAAATGGCCATACGCAAACTCAAACCAGTTACCCCCGGGCAGCGGCAGCGGTCTGTGTCCGCTTTTGACCAGATTACCAAGCCCACGCCGGAGAAGCGGCTGTTGAAGCCGGTTAAGCGCAAGGGGGGGCGCAACGCGACCGGGCGCATGATGGTGCGTCACCAGGGGGGTGGACACAAGCGCCGTTACCGCGTGATTGATTTCAAGCGCAACAAGTTCGGCGTTCCGGCGCGGGTAGCGAGCATCCAGTATGATCCGAATCGGTCCGCACGGATTGCACTGTTGATTTATGCAGACGGCGACCAGCGATACATAATTGCACCGGATAAGCTGGCCGTCGGGCATACGGTGCAGAATGGACCGGAGGCCCCGCCTGAAGCGGGTAACTGCCTGCCAATGGATCGAATTCCATTGGGCACGAATGTGCATGCCATTGAAATGAAGCCCGGCAAGGGGGCGCAACTGGCCCGAAGTGCCGGAACTTTTGCGCAACTGACAGCCCGCGAAGGAAAGTATGTGACACTAAAGCTGCCCAGCGGCGAGGTGCGGCGCATTCTGGGCCGCTGCTTGGCCACGATCGGGACGACGAGCAATCCCGATCACATGAATATTCACTATGGCAAAGCCGGTCGTAAGCGCTGGATGGGTGTCCGCCCGAAAGTACGTGGTGTGGCCATGAACCCGGTAGATCATCCCATGGGCGGGGGGGAAGGCCGGGCCAGTGGCGGTCACCCGCGCTCTCCGTCGGGCCAGCCCGCCAAAGGATTCAAGACCCGCAAGCGTAATCGGCTTTCGGACAAGTACATCGTGCGTCGCCGTGGCGCCAAACGCAGGTAATAATGGCACGATCACTCAAGAAGGGACCGTACGTCCACTACAAGCTGCAGCGGAAAGTGGACGAGCTTAACCAGTCTGACAAGAAGAAGGTTATCAAGACGTGGAGTCGTGCCTCCATGATTACACCGGATTTCGTAGGCCACACTTTTGCGGTGCATAACGGCCGGCAGTTCATTCCCGTCTATGTTACAGAAAACATGGTGGGACACCGGCTGGGTGAATTTTCGCCGACCCGCACGTTTCGCGGGCATTCCGGTTCGAAGAAAGACCGGCGGGGGCGCTGAGATGGAAGCACACGCCGTGCGAAAATACATCCGCAGCTCACCGCGCAAACTGCGTCGGGTGGTAAATGCCGTTCGGGGTCAGACCGTCGCGGAAGCGATGCAGGCCCTGCATTTTTTACCCCACGCGGCCACACGTCCGGTAGAGTTGGTCATCCGGAGTGCCGTGCACAATCTAATGGATCGATACCAGAATGAGCGGTTTAACGACGACAGTCTGGTTATACGGGAGATTCGGGTCGATAATGGCCCGGTATTAAAGCGGTTTCGCCCCGCACCCAGAGGCCGGGCCCACCCTTATCGCAAGCGGCTCAGCCATGTTCGTGTCGTTGTAAGCGTTCTGTCCGACGCCTGATACCAAACGTATACAAAACACCTTATGGGACAGAAAACACATCCCGTCGGCTTTCGACTTGGCACCATCCGGGGCTGGGATTCCAACTGGTATGCCCCCAGAAAGGAGATTGCCACCAAGCTCGGGGAAGACGAGGAGGTTCGCCGGTACGTTACGACGCGCCTTAAGCGGGCCGGCCTGAGCCGGATCGTGATTGAGCGGACACCCAGGCGCGTAATTCTAACGCTGCACACCAGCCGCCCGGGAGTCGTAATTGGACGGGGTGGACAGGAAGTGGAGAAATTGAGAGAGGAGCTCAAGAAGCTCACCAGAAAGGATATACAGATTAATATCAATGAAATCAAGCGGCCGGAACTGGATGCCAGTCTCGTAGCCCAAAATGTGGCCCAGCAGTTGGAAGGCCGCGTGTCATTCCGCCGGGCCATGAAGCAGGCTATCCAAGGCGCCATGCGCATGGGGGCACAAGGTATCCGTATCAAAGTGGGTGGCCGCCTCGGAGGTGCCGAAATGGGCCGTGTGGAACAGTACCTGGAAGGACGTGTGCCGCTGCACACGATTCGTGCCGACATAGATTACGCCGACGCGACCGCTTTCACCATTTACGGCACGACCGGAGTCAAGGTATGGGTTTACCGCGGTGAAATACTGGGACGTCCAGATCTGAGCCCCAACGTACAGGCGCAGCGGCAGCAATTACGACAGATGCAGGTGGGCGGACGGCACAGCCAGAGCAAGGCCCGTGATCGCCGTCGAGCCGGCAGTGGACGGGGGCGTGGACGAGGTGGATCGTCCGGTGCGCGGAGAACAGCCCGCCGATAATCACTTTCTCGTACAAGATTCATGCTTCAGCCCAAGCGAACCAAATACCGCAAACAGCAGAAAGGCAGGATCAAGGGAAATGCATCCCGCGGCACCAGTGTGGATTTCGGAGACTTCGGCATTAAGGCGCTGGAGCCTGGACGGATCACGAGCCGCCAGATAGAAGCCGCTCGTATCGCGATCACACGAAGAATGAAGCGTGTTGGCAAGGTGTACATTCGCATTTTTCCAGACAAGCCGATTACTAGCAAGCCGGCGGAAGTGCGAATGGGCAAGGGCAAGGGGGCCTTGGATCATTGGGCTGCACAGGTTCGCCCCGGTCGCATTTTGTTTGAGATTGGGGGAGGGATTTCCGAGGATCTCGCGCGTGCAGCGCTCCGGCTGGGCCAGCAGAAGCTGCCCCTCAAGACCCGGATTGTCGTGCGGCCGGTTTATGTGGAGCAATAAGCGATGATGAAAGCCAAGGAAGTTCGTGCGCTCTCGCTCAGGGAGATTGAAGAGCGCATTCGCGAAGAATCAGATGAGTTGCGCGAACTCAACTTCAGGCATGCTATTGCCCAACTGGAGAATCCGCTGCTCCTTCGGGAGAAACGCCGTTTTCTGGCCCGCCTCAAGACCATTCACAAAGAGCAATTGGCGTCGTAAACATGAAATCTTCCCGGAGTGGTCGTTCGATGCGTAAGGAGCGCACAGGCATTGTCTTGAGCAACAAGATGAACAAGACTATTGTGGTCGGAATCGAGCGCCAGGTAAAGCATCCGATCTACGGCAAGTTCATCAAGAAGACCAGCCGCCTTTTTGCACATGACGAGACCGAAACGGCCCGCGAGAATGACACCGTGCGTGTAGCAGAAACAAGGCCGCTGAGCAAGCGCAAACGGTGGCGTTTGGTGGAAGTCCTTGAACGAGCGAAATAGCGATGATTCAGCAGGAATCCAAGCTGGGCGTAGCCGATAACAGTGGCGCCAAGGAAGTGCTCTGCATTCGTGTCCTCGGCAGTAGCGGACGGAGATATGCCCGTATCGGTGATCGCATTGTGGTGTCGGTCAAGTCCGCCATTCCGGGAGGCAATGTCAAGAAAGGGGATGTTTCCCGAGCCGTGGTTGTACGGGTCCGAAAGGAACACCGGCGCCGCGACGGTTCCTACATCCGGTTTGACGAAAACGCGGTTGTGCTGCTAAATGAACAGGGTGAACCACGCGGAACACGCATATTCGGGCCGGTGGCCCGTGAACTGCGCGAGAAGCAATACATGCGCATTGTTTCTCTGGCGCCAGAAGTGATCTGAATCGATGGCACGTGCGCAAAAAGGAAAAGTGAAGCCCCACGTCAAGAAAGGCGACATGGTGGCGCTTACCAAGAATATTACGGCGTCCCAGGGGGGCGAAGATCGCGAGCGAGGCTACGTGGGCAAGGTGCTGCGCGTCTTTCCTGAGCGAGGCCGGGTGATTGTGGAGGGTGTGAATTTGCGAATCCGACACACGAAGCCCAATCAAGCCTATCCGCAAGGTGGCCGCGTGCAGCGCGAAGCGTCGATTCACCTTTCGAATGTGCAACCGGTGGACAGCAATGGCGAGCCTGCCCGCGTGGGCCGGAAATGGATCGAAGATCCGGAAACGGGACGGGGTCAGTGGGTCCGATACGCGAAGACCACTGGTGAGGAGTTGGATTAACAGAACCAAAATGGCCCAGTACGCACCGCGTCTTAAGACGCGATACAGCAAGGAAATCGTCGGCAAGCTGTGTAAGCAGTTTGGCTACTCGAATCGAATGCAGGCGCCACGCCTGGTCAAGATTGCCGTCAACAAGGGCGTAGGCGAAGCCACACAGAACCAAAAGCTGCTCGATGGAGCCATCGATGAATTGCGCCGAATTACCGGACAGCAGCCGGTGGTGCGCCGTGCCCGCAAGAGCGTGTCAAACTTCAAGCTGCGGGCCGGAATGGCCATAGGGGCCAGCGTAACCCTGCGGGGCGATCGCATGTGGGAATTTCTTGATCGGCTCATTACGCTTGCGTTGCCGCGCGTGCGTGATTTCCGGGGAGTACCCGATGGCAGTTTTGACGGCCGAGGCAACTACTCCCTGGGGCTCACGGAGCAGATTGTTTTCCCTGAAATCAATGTTGATAAGATCGAAAAGATTTCCGGGTTGGGGCTTACGTTTGTGACTAGTGCACGGACAGATGAGGAAGCGCTGGCCTTACTCAAAGAACTGGGTATGCCATTTGTGCACCGCCGGGGGGCGGCCTGAACCAAGACCAAGTTATATGGCGAAGAAAAGCTGGATTGCCCGACAGAAAAAGCGGGAGCGCCTGGTCGCAAAGTTTGCCAAGCGACGGGCCCAATTGCGGGCGGAAGGGGACTACCAAGGCCTGCAGCGACTTCCGCGCAATGCCAGCCCGTCCCGGCTCCGTAACCGGTGCCAGATGACGGGCCGCGCCCGCGGCTACATCAGGGCATACGGAATTTCACGGATTGTTTTCCGGGACATGGCACGGGCTGGCAAGATTCCCGGAATTCGCAAGGCGAGTTGGTAAACCGGTAACAAGTATGGGAGTAGTGACGTATCCCGTGGCTGATTATCTGGCCCGCATCCGGAATGCGCAAGCGGCCGGGCATCGGTACACGGATATTCCCGCCTCCAGGATCAAGCGTGCAATGACGCAGATTCTGAAAGACAAGGGATATATCAGGAATTTTCTGAATGTGGACGATGGCAGGCAAGGTCTGCTTCGGCTGTTCCTCAAGTACGACCGCCACGGCAACGGGGCGATTGTACATATGGAGTGCATATCCAAGCCGGGTTTGCGTGTATATGTGCGAGCAGAGAAATTGCCGCGGGTTCAGAATGGACTCGGCATTGCGATTGTATCCACCTCGCGCGGAGTTATGACTGACAAGGAAGCGCGCCGGATCAATGTCGGCGGTGAAGTGCTGGCCCACGTATTCTAAGTAGCTATGTCACGGATAGGCAGACAGCCCATTATGATTGCCAGCGGTGTGGATGTGCAGGTGGGAGCCAACAATGCCGTCGAGGTCAAGGGCCCCAAGGGCACCTTGAACCTGCAGGTCGATTCCAACATTGCTTTGAGCCTGGAAGGCAATCAGCTGACGCTGCGTCGCCTGACGGATCAGAAGCGGCACCGTGCGCTACACGGGCTGTACCGCTCGTTGTTGCAAAATATGGTCACCGGTGTCAGCCAAGGGTACCAGAAAGAACTGGAAATCATAGGTGTGGGCACGCGGGCTGAAGTCAGGAACGGCGTATTGGAACTGGCCTTGGGCTTTTCGCATCCCATCTTCCTGGTGCCTCCGGAAGGCGTAGTCATTACGGCTGAAGCCGGCGGACGCGGACAGCCTCCCCGGATCACCGTATCCGGCATCGACAAGCAGGCTGTCGGCCAGGTGGCTGCGAAGATTCGTGCACTGCGACCGCCGGAGCCCTATAAAGGCAAGGGGGTACGCTATGTGGGAGAGTACGTGCGCAGAAAAGCCGGCAAGACAGCCGCGAAATAAGGCGTCGGCGAGAAGAATTCATCATGACAACCAGAAAACCGGGGACCCCCAAAACGGCTCGACGGCTGCGCAGCAAACGCGGCATACGGCGTAAGGTGAGCGGTACGGCTGAGCGGCCGCGTCTGATGGTGTTTCGCAGCAACCGCCACGTCTACGCCCAGTTGATTGATGATGTGGCCGGACATACACTCGTGTCCGCATCCACGCTGGAGGAAGGTCACCCGGCCGCGAGCCCGGTGGCATCCAGCGAGACGGTGGGGTTGCGACTGGCTGAACGCGCACTGCAAAGTGGCATAAGGTCAGTCGTGTTCGACCGTAACGGCTACAGATACCACGGACGTGTCAAGTCGCTGGCGGAAGGAGCCCGCAAGGGTGGGCTCACCTTCTGAGACCTTGTAAACTATCTCAACGAACAGTATGCCCAGAAAGCAGAGCAAGCAGCGCAGGCAGCGCAGCGATGCAACCGATCAGGTCGAATGGATCGAGCGCCTGGTAACCGTCAATCGTGTGGCCAAGGTGGTCAAGGGGGGGCGCAGGTTTTCGTTCAATGCTGTGGTTGTTGTAGGGGATGGAAAGGGGTTTGTCGGCGCGGGGCTCGGCAAGGCGAATGAAGTGTCAGACGCCATTAAGAAGGGGACCGAAGATGCCAAAAAGCGGCTCGTAAGCATACCGGTAACCAAAGAAGGTACTATTCCGCATCGCGTGATCGGCAAACAGGATGCGGGTCGCGTGCTCCTGCAGCCGGCCGCACCGGGAACGGGCGTAATAGCGGGCGGAGGTGTACGTGCAGTGCTGGAATGTGCCGGGATATCAAACGTCCTCTCCAAGTCACTGGGCAGCAGTAACCCGCACAACCAGGTAGGGGCCACGATCAGTGCTTTGCGCAGCCTTGAAGACCCCATGGAAGTGGCCCGGCGTCGTGGTATCCCGTTGCGCCGTGTGTTTGAAGGCTGATTAATCATGAAACTCCAGATTACCCAGACGCGAAGTCTTATTCGGGCATCCGAGCGGCAGCGCCGCACTATGCGGGCCCTTGGACTTCGCCGCATTCGCCACGCTGTGGCGCATGAAGATACTCCGGTTATTCGCGGCATGATTCGCAAAGTGGCCCATCTGGTTACGGTCGAACACGTGTCTTCAACTCCTGAGACAGAGTCATGAATCTGAGTACCCTAAAGCCGGCCAGTGGAGCCACCAAAGCGCGCCGGCGGTTGGGTCGGGGCGTCGGCTCCGGCAAGGGTGGCCACAGTTCTACGCGCGGCAACAAAGGACAAAAGAGCCGCACTGGCAATAACAGAATGCCCGCTTGGTTTGAGGGTGGTCAGATGCCACTGCAGCGACGTGTGCCCAAGTTTGGTTTTAAGAACCCGTTCCGTATCACGTATCGTACGTTTAACCTGTCACAGCTTGCTTCACTTATTGAGGCCGGGCGCCTGAAGGCGGATGTGCCCATTACTCCCGGAGTACTTATCAGTGCCGGACAAGCGGGACCCAAAGATCGCATCAAGATCCTCGGGTCAGGTCAGGTCAGCGTAGTCCTGGATATTACCGCACACGCTTGCAGCAAATCCGCCCGCGCCAAGATTGAGGCGGCGGGTGGACACATTACCATTCTGTCAGCCAAGTAACCGCAGCTCTCATTGATCAATGGCAAGTTTTGCCGAAAGTCTGCGCAATATCTGGAAGATTGAGGAACTGCGGAAGCGTATCATTTATACGCTTGGCATTCTGGTTATTTACCGGATTGGTGCATATGTCCCGGTGCCCGGCATTGATGCCGGGGCTCTTACCAGCGCGTTTGCCCAGAACGAAGCGAACAATCTGTTCGGTTTCTTTAATCTGTTCGTAGGGGGTGCCTTTTTGCAGGCGGGCGTGTTCGCGTTGGGCATCATGCCATATATCACGGCATCCATCATAATTCAGCTGCTTGGTGCGGCTGTCCCCTATTTCCAGAAATTGCAGCGTGAAGGCGAAGAAGGGCGTCGCAAGATCACGCAGATGACTCGCTACGGGACAGCTGGTATTACCGCACTGCAGTCAGTCGGGTATAGCGTGTTCCTGCTGGGTACAGTCCCCACGGCCGTTGTAATCAATGCGAATTTTTTTATAGTGACGACGGTCATTGTGCTGACCTCTGGCACCATGTTCGTAATGTGGCTGGGTGAGCGCATAACCGAGAGCGGGATCGGCAATGGTATTTCGCTCATTATTACGATCAGCATCATTGCTTTCTTGCCGCAGGCTTTTGCCAATGAGGTCCGCCAGTCAGCCAACCTGTTTCTGGTCATCTTTGAGATTGGTGTTCTGGTTCTGGTCACGTCGTTCGTTGTGCTCATGACTCAGGGGACACGCCGCGTTCCGGTGCAGTATGCCAAGCGCGTTGTCGGGCGCAGGGTGTACGGTGGAACTACACAGTATTTGCCTGTGCGTGTCAATGCGGCCGGTGTTATGCCGATCATTTTCGCACAGTCGATCATGTTCGTGCCTGGCACGATCGCCCAGTTTTTCCCCAACAGTGGCCTCATGCAACAGTTCGGTGCGTTGTTTTTGGACTTCACGAGTTGGGGATATTCGATCATATTCTTTTTTGTGTGCGTGTTTTTTACGTATTTCTATACGGCCATTGCCGTTAATCCGAAGGAGATGGCGGATACGATGAAGCGGCAGGGTGGCTTTATTCCAGGTATCCGCCCAGGTAAGCAAACCAGCGAATTTATCGACGATATACTGACACGGGTAACACTGCCGGGGTCGCTCTTTATCGGTCTGGCAGCCATTTTGCCGGCGTTCGCAGTACAGCTGGGTCTGACGTCTACCCAGCAGTTTGCCCAATTTTTTGGGGGTACAAGCCTCCTCATCATGGTGGGTGTTACGCTGGACACATTGAAGCAAGTCGAGAGCCATTTGCTCATGCGGCACTACGACGGGTTCATGAAAAGTGGGCGTATGCGGGGACGTGGGAGATAGATGGTGCATCTCAAGAGTGAGCGGGAATTGGAATTGGTGCGGGCCAGTGCGGATCTTGTTTCGCGCACCCTTGGCGAAGTGGCCCGCTGTATCGCCCCGGGCGTAACCACCCTCGAACTGGATGACATTGCCGAGCAGTTTGTGCGTGATAATGGCGCGGAGCCAGCCTTCAAAGGATACGTGGCGAATGGATTGCCGCCTTTCCCAGCAACCTTGTGTGTGTCCGTCAATGACGCGGTCGTACACGGGATTCCGGACCGCTACTGCCTCCGGGAAGGTGACTTGGTTTCCATCGATTGCGGAGTTCGCCTCAATGGATTCTATGGGGACAGTGCCTATACGTTTGCCGTTGGCGAGGCGTCCGATGAAGATGCGCGCTTGTGCAGGATCACTTTTGAGGCATTAAATCTCGGTATGGCTGCAGCTCAGGATAGCGCACGTGTCGGGGACATCGGGCACATTGTGCAACGTCACTGTGAGGCCGCCGGATATGGGGTGGTGCGGGAGTTGGTCGGGCATGGCATTGGGCGAAAGCTGCACGAAGATCCTCAGGTACCCAATGTCGGGCGCCCGGGTCGGGGCCGCCGGATCCGGTGCGGGGCGACCATCTGCATAGAACCCATGGTAAACCGGGGCACGTCACACGTGACTACGGACGAGGACGGATGGACGATTCGCACGGCCGATGGCACGCCTTCGGCCCATTATGAACATATGGTGGCTATTACCTTGGATCAACCTGAAATACTAACGACCTTTGCGTATATCGAAGAGGTCGTCGAACAACCTCCCTATTGGCTTGGAAACGTAACGCATGACTAAACAAAAAACGATAGAACAGGATGGCGAAGTCACGGCTGCACTGCCGAATGCGCAGTTTCGTGTACGCTTGGAAAACGGACATTCCATTCTGGGGCTGCTCTCCGGCAAGATGCGAATGTATTACATCAAGATCCTGCCAGGTGACAAGGTGAAGGTAGAACTGTCACCGTTTGACCTGACCAAGGGGCGTATCGTGTATCGCTATAAGTAGGATCCTTTGAGAATGTGTAAGCGTTAAACTTTGTTTTGCCTGCATTAGTGGACTTACGGATCATGAAGGTGCGAGCCAGTGTCAAAAAGAGGAGTTCTGACGACAAGATTGTGCGTCGCAAGGGTCGGCTGTACATCATCAACAAGAAGAATCCTAAACACAAGCAGCGGCAGGGATAGCCGGATATGCCTCGAATAGCCGGAATTGATGTGCCGTCAAACAAGCGCGGCGAAATTGCTCTGACGTCCATTTACGGGATCGGACGTTCCCGGGCGCGGGAAATTCTTGGTCGTATTGGCCTCGATCCGGACAAGCACCCGGACAGTTGGACAGAGGATCAGACCAAGAAGGTGCGGCGGCTCATTGAGGACCACTATGTGGTGGAGGGGCGGTTGCGTACCGAGGTGCAGATGAACGTGAAGCGGCTCATGGATATCGGCTGCTATCGCGGGCTCCGACACCGGCGTGGCTTGCCTGTACGAGGGCAACGCACCCAGACGAATGCGCGTACGCGCAAAGGGCGGAAGAAGACGGTGGCAGGCAAGAAGAAGGCACCGCGCAAATAATCACGCATAATCACGCATAATCACGCTACGGACAGTTCATGGTAAAAAAACAGGGTAGCAAGGGGCGGGGGGGGCGCTCTGGCAAGAAAAAGGTCGTTGTTGAGACCAACGGCATGGCCTTCATCAGGGCTACATTCAACAATGTGATCATTACCGTTACAGACCAGTATGGCAATTGCATTTCGTGGTCGTCGTCGGGAAAGGAAGGCTTTAAGGGCAGCCGAAAGAGTACCCCCTATGCGGCGCAGGTCGCTTCAACAACAGCGGCCAAGGAGGCTTACGATCTGGGATTGCGGCGCGTGGATGTGTTTGTCAAGGGTCCCGGATCCGGCCGGGAATCTGCGATCAGGGCATTGAATACCGCGGGTCTTGATATAGCAACGATCCGAGACGTCACGCCCGTGCCACATAACGGATGCCGGCCGCCAAAGCGCCGCCGCGTTTAGGGAATTGTTTCACAGCATTAGGGAATAATGGCCCGATACCGAGGCCCCAAACAGAAGATTGCCCGGCGTTTCAACGAGCCGCTATTTGGCCCCAGCAAGGCGTTGGAGCGCAAGCCGAATCCCCCGGGACAGCATGGTCGTAACCGGCGTCGCCGCGAGAGTGAATACGCAGTGCAGCTCAAGGAGAAACAGAAGGCCAAACACACGTATGGCATCCTTGAACGGCAGTTCCGCAATCTTTTCGAGACGGCAGCACGAAAGAAGGGTGTGACCGGCGAGAATCTGTTGCGGTTCTTGGAGGCCCGGCTGGATAACACGGTATTCCGGTTTGGTTTGGGCGCGACACGCCGACAGGCGCGTCAGTTAGTTACGCACGGACATATTCTGGTCAATGATCAGTTAGTCAATATTCCGTCGTACCAACTGCGTCCCGGAGACGTGGTGGCGGTGCGCCCGCGCAGTCGCCGGTGTCGCGTATTCTACGAAAACGTTAGGCGACACCGCCGCGCATACGCCTGGCTTGAGATGGATCGCAAGGCTTTGCGCGGAAAATTCCTGGACTTCCCTAATCGTCAGGATATTCCGGAGAGCATCCGGGAGCAGCTCATTGTAGAGTTGTATTCGAAATAGGGAACTAACGAATTCTTACTGAGGCGAATATGAGTAACTACGGAATTCAGATGCCGGATGGTATCCGGATTGAGGACGCTTCAACCACGTTCGCACGCTTCATTATCCAGCCGTTAGAGCGTGGTTTTGGGGTTACCGTCGGTAACGCGTTACGGCGGGTGCTGCTCTCTTCCTTGCAGGGTACGGCGGTAACGTCTGTTCGCTTTGATGGCGTTCAGCACGAATTCTCCACGATACCGGGCGTGACCGAAGACGTGTCCGATATCATTTTGAATCTGAAAGGCGTGCGATTCCGGCCAAGGGAATTCGCGGGTGGGGTCATTCATCTGCGGGTTAAGGGTCCAGGAGCGTGGACGGCGGGCGATTTGGGAGCGGCCAGCAGCGAGTACACGGTACTCAACCCCGGCCATCACATAGCCACGCTGGCGGATACAGTGGATTTTAATGTGGAGGTCCGTGTTGAGACCGGACGTGGTTACATTCGGGAAGTCGACAACAAGCGTGCGGATGACCCGATTGGGGTCATTACCATGGACGCAGTGTTTTCACCCATTCTGAAAGTGCGAACCACGGTTAAGCCTACGCGCGTAGGTCAACGGGTGGATTATGAGAGACTCGAAGTTGAAGTGGCTACCGATGGCTCGGTGTATCCGCAGGATGCGATGACACAGGCGGCCACGATCTTGCGGGATCATGTCAATCTGTTTATCGATATGGATGTCTCTTATATCGTGCCGGTACAGCAGCGCAGTGTTGACTTGGATGCCCAGCGGATGCACGAAATGTTGAACCAGTCGGTTGACGAGCTTGAATTGTCCGTGCGGGCGGCCAACTGTTTAAAGGCGGCTAACATCCGAACCATTAGGGATCTGGTAAGTCGCGATGAATCAGCCATGTTGAAGTTCCGCAACTTCGGACGCAAGTCATTGCAGGAGCTGGTCAACGTGCTGGAGGATCGGGGTCTCAACTTCGGAATGGATGTGGTCAATCTGCAGGAGGACGCCGACCTCTTGTAAGCCTTGGATCAATAGATGCAACACGGTAAGAAGGGATACAAGCTGGGACGTACCGCCGTGCACCGGAAGGCCACGCTTGCGGCGTTGGCGGGTGCGCTGATTCGACACAAGCGAATCCGTACGACGCTTACCAAGGCGAAAGCGGCTCGCCGCTATGTTGAACCGCTCATAACCCGTGCTCGAGTAGACACGACGCACAACCGGCGAGAAGTTTTCAGCCGCCTGCAGGACAAGCACGCGGTCACCAGTTTGTTTGACGAGGTGGCCGCACGTGTGGGTGACCGGTCCGGTGGCTATACGCGGATTGTCAAATTGGGACCCCGAAGCGGGGACGGCGCGGAAATGGCGATCATAGAGCTGGTGGACTTCAACGAATCAGCCCCCGTGAACATGTCGCGTCGTCGCCGTCGTACGCGTCGCGGCCAGCGGCGCCGCCGGTCACACGCCCCTAACGTCAGAGAGGCGGCGCAGCCAGATGCTGCAGGACAAGAGCCGGCCGCAGAGGCCTCTGCGGCCGTAGTTGTGGAGTCAGGTGCGGCTGCAGTTTTGGATTCGAGTGAGAGCGCGGACGACATTCAGCCGGAAACTTCAGCAGTAGCGGTCGAATCGGATGAGGCGAGTGCGGCCCATGGGCAGGAGGAAGCGCACCTGCCAAAGGATGGGCCGGATGACACCCCCCCGAAGGAGGTCGGAGAATGATGCTGGCCTTATGTAGACCCAAGCCCGGAGGACGTACAGATCCTACCGGGTTTTTTTGTGTTTGCACGTTTCGGTCAGGTTTATTATTTCGGGTACGTAGCTCTCCCAGACTTTATGCTGGAAGCATCGGCCATATTGCGTGAAAGTAAAGCCAGTGTTGAAGCGCCTTTTGCAGCAGCATTGCAGACACTGATCGAAGAGTGCCGCCGGCATTTGGGGTCGGTGGACGAAGACATGATTCGGCGTGCATTCCGTCTCAGCTATTGGGCCCACCGGAATGATCGACGCGCGTCCGGCGAATGGTACATTTCCCACCCTCTCGCCGTGGCTACGATTATGGCGCGCGAAATCCGGCTGGACGATACAAGCGTCGGTGCAGCGCTGTTGCATGATGTCGTCGAAGACACGGAGCTGAGCCTTGAAATCATCCAAGCCGAGTTTGGAGAGACTATGGCGATGCTTATTGATGGTCTTACCAAGATCCGTGGCGTGTATTCGAACCGGGCACTGGGGCAGGCTGAAAACATCCGAAAGCTCATTCTGTCAATGGCCCAGGATATTCGGGTTGTGCTGGTGAAGTTTGCAGACCGACTGCACAATATGCAGACCATTAGCGCGTTGTCGCGTGCCAAACAGTTACGTGTGGCCACGGAGACACAGACCTTGTTTGCTCCACTGGCCCACCGGTTCGGTCTCCAAAAAATCAAAAATGAACTGGAAGATTTGTCCCTCAAGATTCTGGAGCCGGAGGCTTATGACCGTATCGTCAACGGACTGCAGGACAGCCGCCAGGAGCGCGAGGCATACATTCGGAAGTTCATCGAACCACTTAAAGGGCGGCTCCAGGAGGATGGATTTGACTTTGATATTTACGGAAGATCAAAGAACGTGCAGTCGATTTTCTACAAGATGCAAACGCAAAACAAGCCGTTGGAGGAGATCTATGACGTTTTCGCGATCCGGATCGTTATCAAGTCCGATGGACGCAAAGGCAAGGAGGATTGCTGGCGGGTGTATTCAATAATTACCGACCTGTACAAGCCACTGCCGGAGCGATTCAGAGATTTTATTTCGGTGCCGAAGTCAAATGGTTATCAGAGTTTGCATACCACGGTGCTGGGGACGGACGGGCGCCGCATCGAAGTACAGATACGCACGCAGGAAATGCACGAGATTGCGGAGCGTGGCGTTGCAGCCCACTGGAAATACAAGGAGGGTGTAGAAAAGACGGACGAACGCATGGACCAGTTCCTGAACTGGGTCCATAATCTGATGGAGAATCCGGATGCCGATCAGGCGACCGAATTCGTGCAGGAATTCAGTTTGGATTTATATACCGACGAGATCTACGTATTTACTCCGAAGGGTGACCTGAAGACGTTGCCTCGAGGTGCCACGCCGGTCGATTTTGCTTTTCAGATTCATACAGAAATTGGATATCACTGCATTGGGGCCAAGGTAAACGGCAAGATGGTGCCCCTCTCGTATAAGCTCAAGAGCGGCGACCAGGTCGAAGTGATCACATCCAAGAAAAAGACCCCCAATCCGGACTGGATCAAGTTTGTAGTCACGCACAAGGCTCGCAGTTGCATCCGATACTGGATTAACGAAGAGCGTCGTACGGCCATCCGTCATGGGAGGCAGTTGTGGGAAAAGAAAGCCAAGAGGGCGCGCTTGTCGATTGGCGAAGACGAGCTCGCACGCCTCGCTGGCCGGTTCAAGTATGCCACGCCGAAACAGATGTTTTATGAGATCGCTTCCGGCCTGTTTGATGTAAATGAGCTGGTACAGCTTGCACGGTCTGGTGACAACCGTGACGAGGGAGCGTCAGATGAACCTGATGACGGGTTTGACCGGTTCAGGGACAGCGCCCAAGCGGCTGGCCAAGAGGCGCTTCTCATCAATGGCGAGCGCATAGCGGGCATGGCACTGGCCTATGCGACGTGCTGCAACCCCATCCCCGGAGACGCTGTATTTGGCTATATCAGCAAGTTGGGCGCAATCAAGATCCACCGGACAGTATGCCGGAATGCTGCCCATCTCCTGGTCAACCATGCAGACCGGATTCAACCATGTGACTGGAGTCGACAGAAAGATGCTCAGTTCGTAGTGGGTCTGCGCGTAATTGGAGAAGACCGGGTGGGCATCGTGCATGACTTGACGACCGTGATTTCGCGCAATCTCAAAACCAATATCCGGTCCATTACAGTAGATACGGAAGACGGCATCTTTGAAGGCACCATTGTGCTGCACGTTAGTGATCTTCAGCACTTGCGGCGCCTCATGAAGCGCCTGAAGCGTATCGAAAGTATCCATGGCGTGTACCGATTTGAGGAGTAGTCCGTCACTATACGGTAGTGGAAATACGCATAGCTCCTTGGCGGCTTACCCGAACTCGGGCATCATGTGGGGACTCGTTGTGGTCGATCAATTTGGTGACTCCCCCGTTTATGACATCCCATATGGCAACGGCAATACGTAGTATTTGTGGATTGTTGCCAAGATGTGTTCCAAAGTAATGAATACCATGTCACAAGGGCTAAGGACTCTTACGCGGCAGGATCTCACCCGGCGCGTATCTATTCGGCTGAACAAGCCACAATACGAGTGCAAATACTGGGTAAAGGCGGTAGTTGATTCGCTCGGAGAGATGATTATGGAGGCTGATCCGGAATTACGCATCGAGTTAAGGAATTTTGGAGTATTTACGGTCAAACGGGTTAAGGCCAAGCCCAAGGCACGCAACCCCAAGACGAATGAGATAGTAATGGTGCCGAGCCATCGCAAGACCCATTTCAAGCCTGGCCGCAAGATCCACAATAAACTGCGACAGCCGTTGCGTGAACTTGGGTACGAGATTCCAGAAGGCAGTGCGGACCTGTAGAGTGCTTTGGCGCGTATAGTAGCAGTAGATTTCGGCACACGACGGGTCGGGCTGGCTATAGCAGACCCGTTGCACCTGTTTGCGCAACCGCTGGATTCATGTAGTCCGGGTCATGCTGCTGTTCGCTTAAAAGAGTTGCATGAGCGGGAAACCATAGAGGTCGTGGTCGTGGGCTGGCCGCTTATGGAAGATGGTTCAGAAGGCGAGGCCACTCGTCGAGTGGACGCTTACATCAGCCGGCTTTCGAAGATGTTGCGCGGCGTCAAGTTTGTGCGTTGGGACGAGCGCTACACCTCGGAAGAGGCGAAAGATCGCCTTAGAGGGCGCCTTCGACGGGGTGATAAGGGTCGTGTGGATATGGCTGCTGCCGGAATTATTCTGCAGGAGTATCTGGATGCACACGAAACCCGCTCCCTCTCCTGACGTACGCTGGATCCCCCTATTCCAATTCAAAAATGCGCAGTCCTGGCACCCTCATTCTAATTGTGCTCGTGTTGGTGATCGGTTTTGCCGGGTGTGCCGGTTGCAGTACCTATAACAGTTTGGTCGCTTCTGAGGAGGGGGTGGAGGAAGCTTGGGGTAATGTAGAGACGGCCTATCAGCGCCGGGCTGACCTGATCCCCAATCTTGTGAATACGGTCCAGGCCGCCGGTGATTTCGAGCAGGAGACTCTTGCAGCTGTAACCGAGGCGCGAGCGCGGGCCACTTCTATTAACGTATCCGCGGAAGACTTGCGTGATCCAGCGGGATTGGCGCAGTTTCAGCAAGCGCAATCTCAGCTCTCAGGTGCTTTGGGAAGGCTCCTTGTCGTCAGCGAAAACTATCCACAGTTGAGAGCTACGGAAGCTTTTCGAGACTTGCAGGCACAACTCGAGGGGACCGAAAACCGCATCAACACCGCTCGCACGCGTTACAACAGCGCGGTACGCGACTACAATACAGAGATTCGGAGCTTTCCAGCCGCACTATTCACCGGCATATTTGGTCATTCCCGGCGCGCCCCTTTTGAGGCGGCAGAAGGAGCGGAAGCGGCACCTGTAGTCGACTTTAACAATTGATTATGTGCCGCCACAGGCTACGCTGTATCGTCACGTGCGGTGTGGTTTTATTGTTCTCGGTGCAGATCCGTGCGCAGGACATCGTGCGGGACGAGGCGCAGCTTTTGTCACCGCAGGAAGAGCAAAGGCTGGCATATGCTCTTCGCGCGTATGCGGACAGCACCTCCAACCAGATTATCGTTCGCACTGTGCAAACGCTCGAAGGAGCGGACATCGCTACATATGCAACCGAGCTTGGTCAGTCCTTGGGAGTCGGCCAGGCAGACAAGGATAATGGTGTAGTTATCGTCGTTGCTGTCGAAGAGCGGGAGGTTTTTATCGCCGTCGGTTACGGGCTGGAAGGGGTCATTCCAGACGTATTGGCCAGCCGCATTGTTCGTGACATCATCACACCGAATTTTCGTCATGGGCAATTCTACACCGGGCTTGCAGCGGCCTGTGACGCGTTGATGCTCGCGGCAGCGGGCGAGTATCAGGCAGATCCTGTATCTGTCCGGCGATATGCTGCGGCGGATGACGACACCTTCGGCCTGATCTTTTTCCTGATAGTGATTGGTCTGGCAATCGCAATAACCGCACTGCGGCACCGCAGTGGTCCACCTGATAACAGGCGGAGGAATACGGATGGGGTGATTCCCCTGATGTTCCTGTTAGGGCATATGAGTGGTCGAGGCTCAGCTGGTTTCGGAGGGAGCGGTTTTGGTGGCGGTGGAGGATTCGGCGGTGGCTTTGGCGGTGGGGGTTTTGGTGGCGGCGGAGCAGGTGGCAGTTGGTAACCCGCCCGCATGGACCGCATCGAGACGTTGCTGCGGCTTTACGAGGACGATCCAATGGATCCCTTCACGTTGTTTGCTCTGGGTTATGAGCATTTGAATCAGGGTAACGTCGAACGTGCTTTGCACTGGTACGAATCGATATGCCGCGTCGCCCCTGAATACACGGGTGTATACTATCATCTGGGTCGGCTGTATGCCCGGCTGGGGCGCAAGGATTCTGCATTGCAGACGTTTCGGGAAGGCATTGCAGTATGCCGCAAGGTCCGGCAAACCAAGGATCTGTCGGAGTTACAGCAGGCGCTCACGGAGTTAGAAGATGACGAGTAAAGGATTGCCGCCGATAGCCAGTACCAACGAGCTCCGCCAGTATCATACGACGACCCGAACCGCCACATGGGGCTTTCTGGCCGCACTCCCCTTGATGGCATTCTATGAGTGGGGGTTAATGGCGGCTAACCGCGGTAGCGAGGACATTATTCGCATTTCTGCGGATGTGTGGATGCGTGCCATGGTGCCCTCTTTCGGCGCGAATCATGCGCATATTCTGCTTGGGCTTGTGGTATTAATTGGCATTGGCATCATATTTATGGAACGGAAAAAAGAAAAGGTTCTCCGTGTTCGTTATGCCGTATGGATGCTCGCAGAATGTGTGCTGTATGCCGTCGTGTTAACGTTTCTCGTTTCTCGTGCTACAGCGTGGATGGTTGCGATGGTGCCTGCGGGGCGGGAGCTGGACGTGTTTACGAAAGTGGTATTGTCGTTCGGGGCCGGAATTTATGAGGAGCTGTTTTTCCGGGTGCTTCTTGTCGGCGGACTTTTCCTGGTGCTGCAATTAATTGTCCCCTTGGAAAGACGCTGGATTGCTTATACCCTGGCTGCACTAATAGCGGCTCCGATTTTCAGTGCGGTCCATTACGTGGGAGATTTTGCCGATCCGTTGGAGCTGGGCTCCTTTGCGTATCGAACACTATTCGGTTTGGCCTTGAATGCCGTTTTTCTGGCACGCGGATTCGGCGTCGCGGCGTGGACACATGCACTTTATGATGTGATGATAGTCACGGGCGTGCTCACGTGAGCCAGACCGTTCCACTCACGATCAGCCTATGCACGCACGACGGCACCAACAGCAGCAATCAGCCGATCAATCTCGTTGCGGGTTGTATAGCAGGCACAGCCTGCACGCACAAGTCCCTCTATGCCGAGGCGCATGATGACCGTCATTGCATAGAAGTCGCCGTGGGACAGAAAAAGACCTTTCTCTGCGAGCCGGCGGCAAACGTACTCAGATGAGAGGCCCTGCACAGTAAAGCCAAGCGTTGGTGTGCGATTGGCGCACGGTGGCGGGCCGTAGCACGTTACACCTGGAATCTCGCTCAGTCCGTTCCACAGACGTTCAAACAAGGCTTCTGCTCGAACGTGCAACGTGCTGTAGGCCGCCTCGAGGCGAGCCCGCCGGGTACCAGGTCCGGCAAGGGAAGCCAGAAAATCCACGGCGGCCGCCGCACCGATTATCGCTTCGTGACTCAGCGTGCCGGTTTCAAAACGCGCTGACCCTTTTGACGGGGCGGGACTCAGCCGTGGTACATCCAGTTCTTCGAGAATATTTGGCCGCCCGTACAAGACCCCTGTGTGCGGACCGTAAAACTTGTAGGGTGAACACGCCAGAAAATCACAACCCAAGGTTTTAACGTCGCATAACACGTGAGGGGCGTAGTGAACCGCATCCACAAACGACAGGGCGCCGGTACTTCGGGCCAATCGGACCGCGCGCGGAATGTCATTGATTGTACCTAGTGCATTGGAAGCCGCCCCCACGGCGATTAGGCGTGTGCGCCTGCTTATCAGGTTCTCCAAGTGGTTCCAATCGAGCTGTCCGCTTTCCGGGTCAAACCGGGCCGCGCGCACCCTTAACCCTTTGATTCGTGCCAGGTCGTACCACGGATCAATATTGGCATGGTGATCGAGATCGGTCACAATGATTTCATCGCCTGCGTCCCACTGCCGTCCCAACGACCGTGCCAAGTGAAACGTAAGCGTGGTCATGTTTTGGCCGAAAATCACGGACTCCGGCGGGGCCTGAAGGAAGTCGCCCAGCGCACGGCGGGCCTTAAGGAGCAACACGTCAGTTTCGTGACTGGTCGGGAATGCCCAGTGCGTGTTGGCATTGTGGTGGAACAGGTATTCTGTCATCGCGTCGACTACCGTACGGGGCACCTGAGTTCCGCCAGGACCATCGAAGTAGGCAACAGCCCGGCCATTGTGTGTGCGCTCCAGCGCGGGGAAATGGGTCCGTATGGCGCTTGTGGAAGCCACGTTCGCGATTTGAAGCATGTCAGAGCTGGCCAGTGGTTAAACCCGCCAAAGATACGATGATCATCACCTGTACAAGCGGCAATACAAAGTTTGTTCGTAAATTTCGCGGCCATTCCCGTAACGAATGAGGTCTCGCTACGAATCCGTTTTTTGTCTCTCACACTGCATTCGTCAACTTCAGTCTTCAGCACTGGATTTCACTTTCGGTCGTGATCGTGTTCGCCATTGCGCTGCCTTGGTTTGGCCGCCAGCGGCTTGGACCTCCACAACAGTTTCGGGTAGCGCGCCTTGTGGCCATTGTGACGAGCTTTGGGATTGGCAGCTGGGTAATCATTAGAATCGTCACGGACCAATTTGTCTGGCGCGAGGATTTGCCGTTGCATCTCTGCAATGTGATAGCGCTTTTGCTCCCGATACTGCTGTGGACGCCGTCGCGACGAATGCACGAGGTGCTTTATTACCTGGTGCTCTCGGGCACGTTGCAGGCGGTGCTGACACCAGATCTCCCGGAAGGCTTTCCGCACTACTCCTACTTCAAGTACTGGATTGTTCACGGTGGTCTGATCGTGCAAATGGTGTATGTGTCTGCTGTCTGGCGCTACTACCCGCGGTTGATCGGGATCTGGCGGACGTGGGGATGGATGAATGCCTATTTCGTATGCATGCTGACCTTCAATTGGGTGACGGGTGCGAATTATTTCTATGTAATGGAGAAACCACCCATGCCCACGCTGCTGGATTACCTTGGTCCTTGGCCCTGGTACCTTCTGACGGGACAGGTCGTGGCACTGGCTTTATTTGCACTGGCTGGGCTACCGTTCGTGCGGCTGAACCGGACTGCAGCGGTAGCTTAAATTGATACAAGATCTACTTTCGAAGAAGACCATGCATCCTTGTCTGGCCTACCAGTTTCCCCGCCTGTCCTGGAGCCCGTTGACAGCGGCTCTTAGCCTGCTCATGATCTTGTGCGTGCCGCAGTCGGCTAGGGGGCAAACATTTGAAGCTGTGGCAGTATTCGTCGACGAGGCTCCGGTCATTGACGGGAAGCTGGATGATGCCGTCTGGGCTGAGATTTCCCCCATTACCGCCTTTGTACAGGTCTGGCCGGATGAAGGAGCTGAGCCCACCGAGCCCACGGAAGTGCGCATTGCCTACAACCGCAATTACCTCGCCCCATGACGCCTACTATTTCTGGTATCGGGTCAATGAGTTGCACGCGATGCGAAGTGGCCTTGGAAGCTGCACTTTCCCCACAATTACGATCGATGGACGGGTAAGCGTCCGGCAAGGATGCACGCCCGGCAAATATACCAGGCATCACATTGGACTTGAGCTCTTTAATCTGGAAAGCGACCTTGGCGAGGCCACCAATGTTGCCGTCGAAAACCCAGAGGTTGTGGCACGCCTCTCAGCCCTGGCAGGCAGCATGCACGCGCAACTGGGCGATATACTGACCGGTACCAACGGCTCCGCTATTTGTGAGCTTGGCCGTATAGCCACGGACCTTTAGTATGGCGGCAGCGTGATTACTGACACTTCTTGGATTCCCACAACAGGGCTAAACTGAAGTTACTTCCTTTGCGTATGTTCAGGGCATGGACGTAGGCCTGTTCGGGAGGTGAATTTCGGGCGGGAATTGTGGCACACCCCGATGGCGTCAGGTTACGCGGTCGGGTCACGGGCTGTGCTAAGCGAACGGGCAGGGCATGCAAAACCGGTTTCGCAACACCCTGTAGTAATCAGCTGGTGCGTCATACCTCACCAAAAATCCAAGCAAGCAGGCTACTTGTGAGTAAGGCCAACGTTACGATTTTGCCTTATGTTTGTGTCGTCGTAAGTGACAGCGTAAAGCTGCCACAATGTTCATCAGGCTAGGTATTTCAATGACCGGATTTAAAGTTTGGATTGTTCGTCTAGTGGTGGTTTCCGTCTTGGCAGTTGGAGCATCGATGGCCGGCTCCGCATTTCGGGCAACGTCGGTAAGTGCTGCTGAAGAAGAGGCACGTTGTGAAAACGATGCGTGCAAGAAGTTTTTGCTTTTTGGTTATTGTGACGACGGTCACACGGGTAAAGGGTGTGACAAGAAGGGACTCACGTGCGAGTCATATGACTGCTGACCGCACTCTTATTGAGAGCTGAAGGCAAACAGCTTAGGCTTCACTGTCAATATGATGGACATTGTGATTCGACGTCATCTGGCGGCCATGTGCTTGCTGGTATGTGCGCTGTCTGCCTGTAACAGGAATAACAATAATAGGGGGATCGTTTTTCATCCTACCCCCGATAATATCCCTGTGACCTCCGACCCCAGGTTCGAGCTGCGAACGGGCGAGCCTACTGCAGAGGATTGGCGTTGGGACAGGCAGGATGTGACGGTGATTGGGGCACGGGAGGGCCAGTATCATGAAATGATCAGCGAGTTATTTCCTTCAGGGATCGACACGGATCACAACGGGACCCTGTATTACTTTGATCTCTTCGGACGGGAGGTTCGTGCCTTTACATACGATGGCACCTGGTTAGGCAGTATGGGTCGGTCCGGTAGCGGACCAGGCGAATTTGGCTCATCCGGGAACCTATCAGTCCTAGGCACGGAGGGACGGATTTTCGTAACGGATAACCGAGCCACGCATGTCTTTCAGAAGACCGATACGGGGTTTGTGCTTGTTGATACGCACTATCCGGACTTGCGGGGGCATCTGGGAAGCGTTTCTTGCACCATGGGACAACATTACTACACGGCAGGCTATGACACGGAGGCTGAGGGCGTGATTCACCAGTTCACGCTGAACGGCACCTGGGTGCGGTCTTTTGGCCAACCGTACAAGGCGGTCAAGGCCTTCATAGCAGACATGATGACGTCGGAGAGTTTTATGGCGTGCAATGCAGCGCAGGGCATTTTGGCCCACATCACGAATCATGTACCTGCCATGACGGGGCTAACAGAATCGGGAGATACGCTGTGGCAGGTCACGTTTCCGGACTACAAGCCAGATATCGTGAGAGAGCGATTTGACCCCGAAACAGGTCGTACCTACCATCGTGTGATGAACGAGAAAGGTCACTCACAATTCACGTCTCTTTTTTCCGATGGTGATAACTTCTACGTGACCTATGCTTTTCCCAGACTCACTTTGCTGCCTCCAAAGATAACATTAGATCAGACCCATGCTTTTCGGGTGGATGCGTTAACGGGGATTGGCGAATACTTGGGGCCGGCGGGGCCGCCTGAGGAGATAGTCATGGCTAAGGATGGCGATTATCGGTTTGCCTGGACAAAAAAGGAGGGTTTCCCCCAGATACGGATCTACAAGCCTCGCCCGTCCTGATCTATGTCGGTCCGGATGAGCGACAACATAGTGTCATCTAAGCTGTGGACCCGTGGCTGGTGGCTTCTGGCCGTAGCAGGCGTGGTAGGAGCATTCCTCTCCGGTTTATCGGGCTCGTTTCAGCTACCAGCCATTACTATCACTTGGTCCGACTCAGGCGTAACTGACGGGTATAGTCCTGATTATTCACGCCGCGTGGGAGGCCCAGAGCTGGTGATGGTGTACCTGGGCTCTTCTGCCTGTGGATTTTCGAACGATCCGACACTGCCGGCGCTGGTCTCGCGTGCCAAGTCGGTCTTGAAACAAAAGGCCCACGCCCGGGGGTGGACCTTTTCCGCGGTGGGGGTTGCCATTGACTGGGTTACGGACGATGGTGTGGATCACTTGCGTCAGTTCGGAGCATTTGATGAAATCATGGCCGGTCGCAAGTGGCAGGGTACAGGAGCCTACCGGTATTTTGAAGAAATTCCTGGAGCGACCGGAATACCACAAATCCTTGTACTGATGCGGGAGACCGCAGTAGCAGACAGCACGGTGTCCAGGCCACCCGTGGTGCAAGAGCGGCAGATTCATCGGGTGATCGGCGTACACCCTATCAAGGACTGGATTAACAATACCTTGCCCCTCCCTCAAGACATACTCCAAGCTATGGACACGGAATCCGGTCATACACTCTAGTGCAGTGTCCTGAACCTAATGGTGATTATGCAGACGCGGCGGCCAGTGCCGGCCGGCTCCGCCCGACCTTCTGGAGCATATCGTCGGCCGTCTTCGTCCAGACCCAGGGCCGGGGATGCTCGTTGCCGGTCTCGAGTCAGTCCCGGAGACTCCGTTCCAGATCTTGCACGGAATGGAAGGCGTCGCGGCGAAGCGGTTGCTCGGTCCACGGGCCGAAGAATCGCTCGACCCGGTTCCACCCCGACGCACGGGTCGGCGTAAAGGGCCGGAAGAGGCGCTTCGGCCGCTCGATCCCGTCCAGGACCTAGGGCTACCCAGTAATCAGATTTCCGACTTAACTTTCTAATGCATGTCGCTTAGTATAGGCGGCCTGATAACACAGAATCAGATCCTTCGGACCCTGCGCGCCACGCCGGCGCAGCTGTCCCATACGTTCCGGGCGCACCGCGCTCAGCCGGCGCGTCGGTGCGGTGTTTCACTTTCGGGATGCACGCGGACGGGGGGCAGCAGGCCGGGTGCCGGAAGGCCCTCCAGACGCTGGAGGCCGAAGGCCGGCTGACCTCGCCGGCACCCCGGCGTCCGGTCACCGGTCCGGCCGCGCGTCGGCTGGACCATCCCGTACGGGGCGCAAATGCACTACCTGATCGGCCGCGATCACGGCCTCCTTGGCGCGGTCGGATTCGCGGCCGCGGTGCTCTATCTGACCGGTGGGATGGGGTGGACCGAGGCCCCGCGTCCGCCGCACCGGTTCCGGGTGGTCGGGCTGAGCCGCTTTCTGATCCGCCCCGGGGTCCGCTGCGCTCACCGGGCCTGTCACGGGCTGGGCCACGTGCTCCGGCGGCT
>JAAXGT010000114.1 GCA_012271205.1 Rhodothermales bacterium | reverse complement strand
CCCAATGGCCTCCCCGCCCGGGCGCATCTTTTGCCGGCGCCCGCGTCCCGCCGTGGAGCCCGGTCCTGAACTGCTGCGTCCAAGGCGGGCCGTTATGGTATCCCGCGGCCCCCGAGATCGGCGCCAAGCGAGTGCGCGTACTTGGGGACGAGGCCACGCCTCTACCCGGCGGCGGACCCGATGGCGGGCCGACTCCCCGGAGGGATCCGGCCCCAACCCGGCGTCCGCCGCGGGGCCGCCAACTATTCAGCCCACCGTTTCACGTCCCGCCGGTCGGTCTGGATCCGATCTCCAGTGCGCCGGGCATCGAGCCGGGCGCGATGACCGCGCACTCCACCCCCAGTTCCGGCCGCGACCGGTACCACATCTAGCCGCACGAAGACGCTTCATAGCCGCCGCCCGGTTCGCCCAAGTGGGCGCGTACCGGAGCCATGAATCCGCGCCGCGCTTGGGCCTCGGGGGCGGAACACTCCGCCGGATCACCCGGCCAACGCCGGGAGGCTCGTAGACACTGGCCCCAATGGTATCCCGAGGCTCCTCGAGCCCCGCGAAGTAACGAGTAGAAGAATCCGGTGGCAGGACCATTCAGTCTGGGTGAAGGAGTGTCCGAGCCAAGGTAGGTCCCCCCAGCCCCGGAATGCCATGCTATGATATCTGGTCGATGCTGACTATCCGCGGCGCATCCGGCTGGTCAAAACTGACCAGCCCAACCCTTTCAAAGTGCTTCAGCTCGAGAGGGGTGCTGTGCGTGCACGCACAGCGGACCACTCACGGGCCATACCGGCTCCCAGAGTCGGAAAGGTTAATAGGCCGAGATAGCCCAGCAACACAAGCGTAACATACAATGCTTCAATTTTCAAACGACGCTGCTGTTTTGACACCGTTACGATCCGGGAGTCGAATGACGAGTGGGCCGCTTTTATGTGCGCAACCAGTGCTTGGACCATAGGCAATACTTCTTTCGTCTTCGGATTTCGTGGCCGCAGAGGCGCCGGCGATTGGCAGAATGGAACAGATGCACGATTGTATTCGTGAGATATTGTGCCGGGCGTTGGTTGCAATATGAAACGTCGTCCAAAAACAGGTTCTTCGGCATTGTTGGCCATCTCCTTGTCAGCAGTACTGCTCTGCGCACCAGGATGCGACCCGAGCATGCCAACAGGCATTGCGGATGACGCGTTGCCGGAGCGGGTTGACTACAATTTTCACGTCAAGCCCATTCTCGCCGACCGGTGCTATCCTTGCCATGGTCCGGACGACAACGCACGAATGACCGAATTTCGGCTGGACACCGAAGCAGGAGCCTTTGTGCGTCTGGGTGCAAGCCGTCGCAAGTACGCGTTCGTTCCTGGCAATCTTGGCAAGAGCGAAGCAGCCCACCGACTGGTCTCAAATGACCCAGATTACAGGATGCCCCCGCCTGAGTCAAATCTCATCGTGACATCCGAAGAGGTTGCATTGATTCTCAAATGGATTGAACAGGGTGCCGAGTACAAGCCTCACTGGTCCCTCATTCCACCGGAGATGCCTGAACTTCCACACGTAGACCGGCCGGAATGGCCGGAAAACGGCATTGACTACTTCATTCTACGTCGCCTGCAACAGGAAGGGCTAATGCCACAGCCGAAGGCCGACCGCGAAACACTCATTCGCCGTGTTACCTTCGACTTGACCGGTCTGCCACCAACGATTGCAGAAATCGATGCATTCCTTGCTGATAAGAGTGCGGATGCCTATGAAAATGTGGTTGACCGCCTTCTGGCCTCTCCCGCCTACGGTGAACGAATGGCCACGGAGTGGTTGGATGTTGCACGATATGCGGACAGTCACGGCTACCAGGATGACGGCTTGCGCAGCATGTGGCCTTGGAGGGACTGGGTCATTAAGTCATTCAATGAGAACCAGCCCTTCCATGAATTCGTGACCTGGCAGCTCGCAGGGGATCTGCTGCCCAATCCGACGATCGAGCAGCAGCTGGCGACTGGTTTCAACCGGAACCACCTGCAGAGCCAGGAAGGTGGCATCATTCCCGAAGAATATCGTGTCGATTACGTGGCCGACCGCACGAATACGTTTGGCAAAGCGTTTCTCGGCCTTACCATGGAATGTGCCCGCTGCCACGACCACAAGTTCGATCCCATCAGCCAGAAAGAGTATTACCAGATTTTCGACTTCTTTAACAGTGTCAATGAATTCGGGACATCTCCGTACTCTGGCGTGGCGAGTCCTACCGTTATTCTGTTAGATGAAAAAGCGGAGCAAGAGCTAGCGCCGCTCCGAGCCAGGATCGATTCGCTCGAACGGAAAACAGCCATTGATAATCCCGCATTTGACCAGGGGTTTGCCCGTTGGCTTGCGGATTTGGACCCGATAACGCAACCCGTTATTCCCAAAGGACTAATTGGTCACTACCCGCTTGACGGTTTCGAGGAAAACGAAAATGACAAGGGCGAAAAGACCTATTACTTGAAAAATCGGGTGAATTCGGATAAACGCGCGTTCTTCGTCGGGGATACGGACAAGCTCCCCCTGCCCAAGCCCGGCCACTTTGCTTCCGCGCTTATGATGCAGGGAGATGGGTATCTGGACATGGGGGGTGACCTCTATTACTTCGAGCGTCACGAACCATTCAGCATTAGCCTGTGGCTCAAATTGCATGGTGACTATACCCAGAGGCCGCTGTTTGCAAAGACTACCGGACTCTTCAACGGCCGTCAGGGTTATATCTGCATGATGAAGGAAGATGGGACAGTCTCGGCCAGCCTCAACCACGTCTTCCCGGACAACTCGATCGAAATCAGATCCCATGAAGCCGTTCCCTCCGGTGTTTGGACTCATATCGTGATGACATACGATGGTTCAAGCCGAGCCGCGGGACTCGCCTTATATCTGAATGGACAGCAAATGGCGTCCTCGGTCACGATCGACAATTTGAAGCAGAGCATAATGTTTACCATTAATCCCACAACTGGTGAGCCGACCACGCCGCCTCAGGCAGGCAATCTCCGAATCGGCTACATGGGACCTACGGCGCCCAAGATTGACAGCATTTCAGTGGATGATTTCCGGATTTACGACCGGCGCTTGACGACATTGGAAGTGGCTGCGATCCATGGGTCACAAGAGGGTGCCGGATTCAAATGGACCGATTCCACAGCTGGCCGGAGCGAACAGGAACTCCATGCACTCCGGGACTACTACGTTACGGCCGTGTCCCCGAATTACACGGAGGACTTGAAGAAACTGACGGCTGTACGCGAGAAGGAAAACGAAGTCATTTCCATGCTGCCGGAAGTGATGGTTATGCGTGACTTGCCTGAACCAAGGCCGACCTTTATCCTGGATCGGGGGCAATATGATGCCCCGCGGGAAAGGGTTAGCCGAGCCACGCCCGCAGCGGTGATGCCGTTTTCCGAAGAGCTTTCCCAGCATCGTGGAGGGTTGGCGAAGTGGCTCACGGATCCCCGGAATCCGCTTCCCGCGCGGGTTACCGTCAACCGGTATTGGCAGATGTATTTCGGGAAGGGGCTGGTAGCTACTCCGGATGACTTCGGAAGTCAGGGTGCCCTTCCTACGCACCCCGCGCTACTCGACTGGCTCGCGACGACGTTTATTGAGACAGGATGGAATGTGAAGGCTCTTCAGCGTCTGATTGTTACCTCTTCCACCTACCAACAAAGCTCCATTGCCGATCCCGGCCAGCTGGAAAGGGACCCGGACAACACCCTGTTAGCTCGCGGGCCGTCGTATAGGCTACCCGCCGAGATGATTCGCGATAATGCCCTGGCAGTAAGCGGTCTGCTGGTTGACAGCATCGGGGGGGCTCCCGTCAAGCCTTACCAGCCAGAGGGATTGTGGAAGGAGTTGGCAACCCGAAATGCCACGAAGTACGAGCAGGACCACGGCGACAAACTCTATCGGCGCAGCATGTACACGATCTGGAAGCGTACAACGCCTCCTCCTTCGATGATGACCTTCGACGCGTCGGAACGAAATACGTGTACGGTGCAGAGACAGGCCACCAGCACGCCCCTCCAAGCACTGGTCCTGCTCAATGATCCGCAGTATGTGGAAGCCGCACGAGCTTTGGCCACCCGGCTTTCATCCAACAGGCCCGGGGACGTTAAAACGCAGATCTTACAGGGCTACCGGCTCCTTACAGGCTTCTCTCCAGAAGCCGAAACACTCAGACTGCTACAGAGCCATTACGAGGCGGAAATCGAAGACTTTTCGCAAAACCGCGAGGCTGCGGAACAGCTGCTCAGCGTGGGAGAGTCTCCAACGGATGAAAGCCTTGACTCCGTGCAGCTGGCGGCCCTGACCGTAGTCATGAGTACGGTTATGAATTTCGATGCCGCCGTGATGAAACGTTAAGTCAACGAATTGCGCAGGATGTGGACCTCAACCGGTATGAATCGGAGCTTGGTCGGTATGGCATCTCTTCCCTTGATTGGCACACTCCGCCGTTTCATGTTCAACCGACCAGGAGTACCCGGCGCATCACGTATGTGCCGGCATGAGAAGCCCAAGAACCGGACGAATGGCCTGATCTGAGGAATAAACGTTGCATCGAACAATCGAAGTCGCTACCATGGGAAAGCACACCACCATGCCTATCTCAACGCATGTGTCTGATGTGCTCGGGGTTGAGACCACACTAACAGCTTGCAATTGCCACCATGGAAGAGCTCTGTGAATTCAAGTACAACAGCACGCGACGCCATTTCCTGTCCAAGGCCAGCCTAGGTATCGGTACCGCCGCACTCGTATCTCTGCTGAATCCGGTTCCGGCCACTGTGCTTTCTGATCCGGAAAAGGAAGGAAAGAGCATTTTGCACAGGCCTCACTTTGTGCCCAAGGTCAGGCGTATCATCTATTTGTTTCAAAGCGGTGGCCCGTCTCATTTGGACTTGTTCGATTACAAGCCCACCTTGGCCAGGATGAACGGGGAACAGTTGCCCGAATCGGTGCGCAAGGGGCAGCGCCTGACCGGTATGACGGCCCATCAGAAATCCTTTCCGCTGGCGGGAACGCAATTCCGGTTCGCGGCACACGGCAAGAATAACCGCATGATCAGCGAGTTGCTGCCCTATACCGCACAGATAGTGGACGAGTTGTGCTTTATCAATTCCATGTACACGGAGGCGATCAACCATGACCCGGCCATTACTTTTTTCCAAACAGGATCACAACAGACGGGCCGACCGTCCATCGGATCATGGCTCAGCTATGGCTTGGGATCCGAAAACGAAAATTTGCCGACCTTCTGCGTCTTGCTTTCCCGGAGCAATGATTTTGATCAGCCGCTTTATTCCAGACTCTGGGGCAACGGTTTTCTGCCTTCACTGCACCAGGGTGTTCAATTCCGATCGGGAAAGGATCCGGTGTTGTATCTGAACAATCCGCCGGGGTTGAAGCGCATGACTCGGAGGCGCATGCTCGACTATCTGCGCGAAATGCACGAGCGACAGCACGAAAAGGTCATGGACCCGGAAATAAATTCGCGCATTGCCCAGTACGAAATGGCGTACCGGATGCAGACCTCAGTGCCGCTCACACTGGACGTTTCTGGAGAGCCGGATCACGTTTTCGAGTTGTATGGAGAATCCGCCCGCAAGCCGGGTACGTTTGCGGCCAACTGCCTTCTGGCCCGTCGGCTTGCTGAAAGGGGGGTCCGTTTCATTCAACTTTATCACCAGGGATGGGACCAACACGTCAACCTGCCACGGGAAATCCGTGTGCTTGCAAAGGATACAGACCAAGCCTCTGCCGCCTTGGTACTGGATCTCAAGCAGCGGGGCCTGCTGGAGGATACACTCCTAATCTGGGGAGGTGAATTTGGTCGGACGAACTATTCTCAGGGCAAGCTTACGGCGGACAATTACGGGCGGGACCATCATCCGCGATGCTTTACCATCTGGATGGCGGGGGGCGGAGTAAAAAAGGGCTTTTCGTATGGGCAGACCGATGATTTCGGATATAATGTCGCCTACGATCCCGTGCACGTGCACGACTTCCAAGCTACGCTGCTGCATCTCCTCGGAATTGATCACGAACGGTTCACGTTTCGTCATCAGGGTCGCCGGTATCGCCTGACAGATGTCCACGGCCATGTGGTTCACAGGATTCTGACGTAACGCATGGGATTCCGCTCTTTCGCGTGACAACATTGGTAGTGGTGGCACGGACCGAAGAACTGGCAGGCCGAAAGAGCAGCCCAAATTGACGACTAACCCTGCTCGGCTCTTGGGGCTGTGTCTGTCGTGCGTTGCCCCCAGCTTGGTTAAAAGGCCGCATAAGGTCCAGGCAATTTCGGGCATTGCGACTGCCACTGAATCGTAAATGCAGAGCTCCGAATTCGCTACCAATGCGCACGATTTGTTGAGGCAATCATCCTTCTCGACGGAGTGATCTAGACCCGCCCCAATCCTCACCGGCAGCGTTCACCGGAACCAGCCTGCCAACGGCCACTGGTCCTCAAGCCACGCTCTTTACCTCTCGTGATTGGGTAAAAATGAGGGGTGATCCAAAAAAAAAAATTATTACAATCTTGACACTACGTTCTCTCGTAAGTATCTTGAGTTGGGTTAGGTGGGTCGTGGTGTCAAAGCATGTTTTCGCGATGTCGTATTGCTTTGCTTGATCAATGTTAAGCTTAACATGACCTGCAACACGCCCACTAAAGCACACAACAGTACAACTTCTTGGATTATCGATCCAGACTGGAGAGGTCGACCATGCTAAAGATCCTTCCCCCCTTCATCCTCGCCGGGCTTCTGGCCTGCCAAGGCGTGGCCATGGCACAATCACAGACCGGCAAGATTGCCGGCACCGTCACAGACGCTGAGACAGGAGAACCGCTGGTTGGTGTTAATGTGTTGATTCCGGGCACGGTTCTCGGTGGTTCCACAGATATAGACGGTAAATACTTCATTCTGAGGGTGCCGCCCGGACTCCATGCCGTACAGGCTTCATTTGTAGGATTCGTGACCGTAACGAAGACGGATGCCCGCATTTACATAGATCAGACCACGCCTGTTGATTTTGAACTGAGTGCCACGGCACTGGAAGCAGAAGAAGTGACGGTGACAGCTGAACGGCCACCCGTTGAGGTTGATCTGACGGGCAGCAAGGAGCGCATGAGCGGAGAAGAGCTTGATAACAGTTGGGGCAAGACGGTGGCGGAAGCCATTCTGGTCCAGGCGGCCACAAACATAAATGGAGGCATTCGCGGTGGTTTCGGAGTGGAAGACTCCTATTACATTGATGGGCTCAGCCTGCGAGACAATGTCTCTGGCGGCAACCTGACGGGCATCAATACCACAGCCATCGCCGAACTGGAATTACTCACCGGAGGCTGGAACGCCGAATACGGACGAGCCATGGGCTCAGTCATCAACATTGTGACCAGGTCTGCAACGGATCGCATATATGGCACCGTGAGAGCACGTCTTCGACCGGCCGGGCAGTATCACTGGGGTCGAAATATTTATAGCAAGGAAAATTATGAATGGGCCACCATGGCAACGCTGGATTACTGGACCCAGAATGACGGAGGCGGGGCCTGGGCCGACAAGACACCCCAGGAGCGCTTGAACGCGTGGACGCGTTTCATCACCGGTGAACTATTCGGCGAACCCTCGAAGCGCATGCAGCAATATGCTGAACGAGCTACGTGGGAAACCGAGGCCACCATTTACGGCCCGATCACCTCCCGAATTGGGTTTCTCTTGTCAGGCAAATTCCTTAAGGATGCACCGGAATACCCGGCCTACCTGCCTTATTCGCAAGACTGGAATTACCAAGGCAAGCTTAACTTCAGAATCTCGCGGAACAACCGGCTGGAGCTTTCCGGGCTTTACCAAGGATTCAACAACACAGAGAGCCCGAAGCTCGGTTACTGGTCAAGCGAGGACTCATTCATAGCCGGAATTTGGGGGCCGGCTCCGTTTTACTATTCCGGGTATTCGGAATTCAAGTATTGGCCGTACGGGACATCTCACATATTTCAGCTTCCGACACCACCCGAATACATGAGGCTCAAGAGTGGACAGCTGAAGTGGTCGCACGTATTCAATCCATCTTCCTTCCTGGATGTCCAGGCCAGCTACACCACGATGCAGTTGGACCGGCACAACTTCAGACAGTTGGAAGCCAGTGACATCTACGATCCCGAGGCCGAGGACTTCGGTACGGAATGGAATGAGACGATGATTCCCGGCAACCCGCTGTTTCTGTTGCCCCCCATCTTTCACCGCCAACATCCAGGAATATTTCAGCTCCAAGTACAATCAGAGGCCGCCGTCTTCAAGGCAGACTACACCAATCAGGTTAATCGATTTCTGCAATTGAAGACCGGAGCGCTGTACTCTCCACAATACGTCTCGAAGCTGTTTAAGGCCGGATCCATGCCGGGCGCCATTTACTCCAATCACGCAACGAATCCAGATTTTAATCCTTGGGATATCGCAGCATATATACAAGGTAAAGTCGAGGTGAACGGCATGGTGATAAATGCTGGACTGCGTCTGGATGCCTTTGATGCCAATACGAAGACCGCGCCGTCAATATTTGACCCAGCCGTCATCACGACCAATGTCAGCGCGCCCCCCGATGAGATCGTAACGTATGACCCGGACGTGCATGGCGTGGACACATCGCCCAAAATGGTGCTGTCCCCGCGATTCGGCATTTCCCATCCCATAACGGACTATACCGTTCTTCATTTTTCGTACGGGCACTTTAACCAGCGTCCAGCCTGGCAACTCATAGGAGGCGGGCCTTCGATTTTCCATGTGTTCGGCAGTCCCGCCGGAGCTCCGCACGCCTCGCCAGACACGACTGACTACGTATTTGTGTTTTATCATCCGAATACGAGTACGGCCAACCCGGATCTCTCATTCGAGCAGGTTATCCAGTACGAACTGGGCTTCGATCAACACATTCCCGGCCTCGCCAATCTCGACGCCACCGTTTTCTACAGGGACGGGAAAAACCTTACGTCGCTGGGCATTCTCCAGTCAGCGAATACGGTAGGAGCCAATGTATTCGGCTTGGGCGGATCAGTCAATACGGAAGTCCATTTCGATGCGGCCAACCCACTGGGATTCGCCCCTGGAGGCGGTCGCAGCCGCGTTACGCAGAATGGTGGCTACGTGGATGTACGTGGACTTGAGGTATCCCTCCAGTCGCTGTTCCTTAGGCACGCCCGGGCCCGGGTAATCCTTAGCCGGTCGCTCGTTCGTTCAGGCCAATACGGGTTCCGGCAGATCTTCATTGAGGATGAAGACGGTGACCCCGTGCGTCCCAATACACTGCACGGGGTCAGCCTGAGAGACAAGGGCATCTCTGGAACGAACAATGACCGCTGGAATCCGTCGTCCAGTTTCAAGGTGATTGCCGACCTGTTTTCGCCGGAAGATTTCGGTCCAAGTATGGGCAGATTCCGCCCGCTGGCGAACTGGCACCTGAATGCTTACTACGTCTGGGCCAGTGGACATCGCTACACCTACCATTCTCCGGGAGATTTCTCAACCGAACCCAACAATCGTCGCTGGGAGCCCTATCACAATGCCAACTTGCGACTCTCCAAGTCGATAGATGTTACGGGTCCCATGGAGGTGGAATTCAGTGTGGACGTATACAACGTATTCAATACGAAGCGCCTGAATTTCCTGACGGGAAATGCCTTGGAGACGTATCACGAAGAGGACATGTTGCCGGTGAATCCCACGACGGGTGAAGAGAGCGAATGGGACTGGTACAGTCAGAGTCAGCTGCGACGGCAGGTCTATTTCGGACTGCAGGTGACCTTCTAGGTCTCTCCTGGAACCGTTCCGTAAACCCTTTAACCGGAGTCTGGATAGATGAGAAATCCAATACGCAAACTCACTCAGGTGTTTGTTATCACCGTCCTCGTGACTATGCAATCCACGCTGGTGTGGGGACAGGGTAGCACCGAACACAAGTTTACGCGCGGCAAGTTCTGGACGGTGATAAGCGAAGGCGTGCCCAATCCGCCCATTTGGCTGGCCTCCTATCCGGGATACTTTGACGCTCCTTCGAACTGGTTCAACACCCTCAGCAATTGGGCGGGTGAGGTCGAGGGTACCCTGTACCTCACGGGCGGATGGCCAGGCGTCAATATCGTACACCATACGATGGTGAAGAATTACAACTTCACGGAGAGTCTCACGGAAGCCGAGGAATACTCCTACGAAACGGTTTCGGCCGTGGACCCCACAGCGACTGACGTGCCCGCAATCCCCTTGGTCGTATCGCGCAAGAGAATGGTCTGGAGCCTGCCTAAGTATGACGACTTCATCATTCAGCGCGAGGTGTTCACCAACGTTAGCTCAGGCGACATCACGAACTGGTACTACAACGTCGCTTTCGGCATCAACATCAGCCTTGGAATTCCGTACGGCGTTTCCTTCGACGACGAATACCTGTGGGACCCTTCGTTCAGAAACTTCCGCACGGAGCAAGGCAACTTCGTTTTCTATGACGACACGTCCATGCCGCCGAACCAAGACCCCATTACCTACGACATTTCACCCGGGGACGAAACAGGAGATCGGGGGGATCCCGGCAATATCACGATCCAGAATTCCATCGACCGACGGCTGTATTCACCTCAGTTGTTTACCGACAACATTGTGTACCTGACGCCGAACAAGCATGGTGAGACTACGGTCTACCAAGGCATTTTTCACCGGGTCCTGAACGAGAATCCCGGCGCTCCGGACGAGGAATTCTGGCAACCCACCAACCGGGATGAAACGTATGTCCTCACACGAATGACGACGCAACAGGCTCGTATGAGCTGGCGACAAGCACATGCAGATGGCGGCACGATTGACGGCAACATATACGAACGGTCACCTACGTTCAACTGGGCCATCGGCCCGTACGACATCGCTCCCGGGGACTCCGTCGAACTTATTAGGGTGGTGGCACTTGGCGAAATGGACCGGAATATCAGCGAGGTGGGCGGGCTTGCGGCCACGCAGGGTTTTCTGCAGCAGGGATTGGCCAACCTGAAAGCGAACTGGGAAGCGGCGCTCGAAATAGTTGATGGATACAGGCGAACCGGAAGCTGGAATGAAGGCATTTCAGCTTTTCCGCCCCCTACCGTGGCGGATACTCCATTTGCCGGCAATTCGGATGAATTGCAGATCGAACTGTTCGTCGATATTGAAGCTGGAACACAGGGCTTCGAAATCACCTGGACGGCGGTGCCACCAAATTACGTCGATCCCAAGAAGGGCATCAACGACTTTGCCGGATACAAAATCTATCAGTCGGAATCTCGTATTGAAGGTCCGTGGATCGAAGTCGCAGACGTGCCGAGAGCAGAAGCGGAGGCGCTCTCCTCCGGAGGCAAAGTCACGTATCGTCTCGCGACAAAGTCCGGGATTCCATACCGGTATTGGGTCACGTCGTACGACACTGATGGCAATGAGAGTGGCTTCACGGCTTACACCTATCACGCACTGGCCGCAAAGCCCGCCCCGAGCAACGACCAGTCCAAGGTATTGGTCATACCCAATCCATTCCGACAGGTAAGCGGGTTGTCCGATCCATCCGAGGAAAAGCGGATCAGCTTCCTGAATATCCCGGGACAATGCACGATCAGCATCTACAATGTAGCCGGGGAATTGATACGTACGATCGACCACAATGACGGATTTGGGGAGGAGCCATGGGGGTCCGCACTTCACGGAGACTACCTGTTGACCCGATTTTTGCAAAACGTGCAGCCAGGCGTGTACATCTATCATGTTGAGTCACACGTACCCGGACACGAAGGGGAGTCCAGTACGGGCAAATTCATCATCATCAAGTAATGGTGGCGTGAACCTATGCGCTATCACCGCTTACCGAGGTACCTCATGAAACGACAGACTTTCATCGCATACTTGGCCGGTGTCCTCCTGATGATCGCGGGTCCACACTACTTGACGTTTGGTCAAGTGGAACCCGAGGTCGGTGCAGGCATTCCGCCACAAGACTTCGATCGTGTTGGGCAGGCCGGCTTCCAGTTTCTGAAACTGCCTACCAATGCACGCCAGGCCGGTATGGGAGGCGTGATTTCGTCCTTGGGTTACGGGGACGCATCTTCCGCGTTTGCTAATCCAGCCTCAACACTGGATGTGCAGAATATGGATGTGTTCCTGTCCCATGTTCGCTGGTTTGCTGATATCAACTACACAAGTACTGCCGCTGTCCGGAATTTCGAAGGCATTGGTACGATCGGGGTTAACCTCCTTTTTCTCGATTACGGGGATATGCCGCGTACGGAGAACAGTCCAATTCTGCTGGACGGTGAGCCTACCGGTCGTTCAGAAGTACTAACGGACTTGGGTACCGTAACCGCCAATAACTTGGCCATCGGCGTAAGTTATGCCCGGAGGGTCACGGATCAGTTGCACTTCGGTGTAAACGCCAAATACATCTCGGAGACGCTGGACGATGCTACAGTTGGTGCCTGGGCCATCGATATCGGAACCGTCTTTTATACTGGTATCCGGAGTCTGCGCGTGACGATGGTGGGCCGAAACATTGGTCCCGACACGCAGGTTGCGGAATTTGATGAGCGCATAGGCTATGAGCCGGCGGATATCCGGATGCCCGTCAACTTTAGTTTTGGAGTAGGTTATGACCTCTTGGAGGGAGGCTCACAAAGTCCGCACTTGTGGACGTTGGCGGCGGAATTTGTCCACCCCAATGATGGGCCGGAAAAGGTAAACGTGGGGACAGAATACTCATTCCGGAACCTGTTGCAACTGCGTGGCGGATACCGGTTCAACTATGACGAGGAAGGTCTCACTCTGGGGGGCGGACTGAATGTAGGTGTCAGCGGATACGCACTCTCGCTGGGCTATGCCTATTGGGATTTCGGCCGGCTGGGCGCCACGCACGTTGTATCCATGGGGTTCAGCCTTTAACGAACGCCCGGGTGTTATCCGTATGAAGAGGGATGCCACTTTCTGCGTTCCCGGTTTGTCACCAGCTCGGACGCATCGGGGGCCTTAGCCTGACGCGTCAAGACACTCGTTCGTGCTCAGGTACGGGTACACTGCTGCGGGCAGCTCCAGCGGTGGGTCCTGCAAACCGCAAAGCTCCGAATGTGACTCTTGGTGTGGCTGGTTTGGGTAATGGACCGATCTGCACGCAGGTCGTATCCGTCAGAGCAACAAGCCGGGGAGCTCCCGGGCATTATCTGGCCCCACCACAGCAATGTCATTTACGTGGCCGGTTGGCTTTCCGTAGAACTCGGGGGCCAGGTTGTGAACATCACTATTCATGCCCTCCGCCTACTGGAATGTTACTGCCTTTACGGACAAGAGACGCAGTCGGCACTGACGCGAAGCCACCGGTCAGGATCAGCTTCAGGACAGACAACGTGCGAGAAGGCTCGACCGCAATGATCTGCAATACACGGTGTCGGAAAGCAGGCCTTCAGTACATAGAGTATCCGCAATTTCTTCCGGCAGAAGTTATGCCTCAAAATGGCGTAATCGGACACTGGAACTGGATTCTTTAGCACGATGGCGAAGCTTGGGCCAGTAAGTCGGCGTGGTTTTCTGCAAACTCTTTGTACAGGAGTTGGCGCACTGGGCATGGCGGGGCTGCTCCATGCATGCCGCACCAGTTCGGGTGCGCCGCCCAACTTCGTCATCATTTTTACAGACGATCAGGGATACAATGATCTGGGAGTGTACGGCTCGCAGAATATTCGGACGCCCCGCATAGACCGCATGGCCGCTGAAGGAATCCGATTTACCGACTTTTATGTGAGCCCGATTTGCTCTCCGTCGAGAGCGGCTCTGTTGACCGGTAGCTATCCCGTACGGGCCGGTGTTCCCGACGTTCACCTTTACGGTGCGCCCTTCGGCATGAGTCCGGATGAGGTAACCATAGCAGACATGCTCAAAGGCGAAGGATATGCGACGGCATGTCTTGGCAAATGGCACCTGGGGCAGGATGACCTCTTTGCTCCCAACCGCCAGGGCTTCGACCTCTTCTACGGCACCCGGATAGTGACCGGAACGCAGCCTTTCGAGAATTTCGCGGTACCGCTCTTCTATAACGACAGAAAGCTTACCGAGCGGCCAGATTTCTTTCGATTCACACAAGACTATACGCGTGAGTCAATACGATTCATTGAGCAGAATCACGACCAGCCATTTTTTGTCTATCTGGCCCACCCCATGCCGCACATCCCGATTTACCCCGGGAAGGAGTTTGAGGGTGCGTCAGAGGCTGGTCTGTACGGAGATGCTATCGAAGAAATCGATTGGTGCACCGGGCTCATTCTCGACCACCTGCAAGACTTGGGGCTGGAAAATCAGACCCTTGTGATTTTCACCTCAGACAACGGCCCCTGGCTGGGATTCGATGACCAGTCCGGCTCAGCGGTGCCATTGCGTGGCGGAAAGCTCACAACTTGGGAAGGGGGAGTTCGTGTGCCCTGTGTAATGCGGTGGCCAGGACAAATTCCGGCCGGCACCATTTGTACTGAATTGACAACCGTGATGGACATCATGCCTACGCTTGCTCATTTGGCCGGGGGCCGGTTGCCACAGGATCGAACAATCGATGGCAAAAACATCTGGCCGTTAATGCAGGGAGACGAAAGTGCAGACAGCCCGCATGAGGCCTATTATTACTATTCGGGTACGTGGTTACAGGCTGTTCGGGCCGGTCGATGGAAGTTGCACCTCGCACGGCCTGAGCAACGTGACGGTATCTACGGCGAATGTGCCGGGTGGCTTGCCCTGAATACCACTCTGATGGACTCGCCACAACTGTACGATCTGCAAGAGGATATCGGCGAGGAACGCGATC
Organism: Rhodothermales bacterium; assembly: GCA_012271205.1. GTDB lineage: Bacteria > Bacteroidota > Rhodothermia > Rhodothermales > Bin80 > JAAXGT01. Next base: position 20,511 of record JAAXGT010000114.1, on the reverse strand, counting down.
TGGCGTCACAGCATCCTCAGGTCGTGGCCAGACTGCTGGCCCTCGCCGATCTGGCGAGAGAGGACTTGGGCGATTATGGCCGGCGTGGCTCTGGAGTGCGGCCGACGGGGGCTGCACATCCTGCGTACCCTGACCCGAAACAGTGGCACGGCAGCACACATTGGCGCGAAACCGGCCGTGTCATGCAACAAGACATGCGAGTTTTCAGGCAGTACCGCTACCAGCTGCTAAATCGCCAAGACAGTCTGGGCGCACGCGAGCAGCTTGAATTGCAATGGTACCGGGATCACTACGACCAAGTGTTCCAGTAGCATGCTATCTAATCGCCCGGTATTGGCCAGTCGCAGTGTGCAGCTGGCTCAAGCTCAGGTACAGGAAGCCCTGCACCGCGCCGTGGAGGAAAAGAACCTTGATGAGGTTACGGTGCTGATTGCACGCGGGGCCAGCGTGGATGGTCTCAGGGATGACTGGACGCCACTCCACCGTGCAGCAGCATTGGGTCACGTGTCCGTCGCTCTTGTCCTGCTTAAGGCCGGAGCTACTGTTGACATGCGGGGGGCGGCGGGCTGGACTCCCCTGCACCGGGCGGCCAAACTGGGGCATGAGGAGATGACGACTCTGTTACTGGAGTGGGGCGCCGACGTCCAGGCTCAAGGCATTGACGGATGGACTCCGCTTCTCAGAGCTGCGATGGCGGGACAGGCCGGAACAGGCCGCCTGCTGATAACGGCCGGAGCTGAAATCGGAGTTAGTAACGCCGCACAACATTGGACACCGCTTCATTGGGCCGCCTTTAGTGGCAGTCTTGACCTGGCCCGAGACTTACTTGCTGCAGGAGCCGAGGTCGACGCAGCGACAGGAAGAACACCTCTGCAACTTGCCATTCACTATGGCCACGATGACGTAGCTGAATTGCTGCGGACACATGGTAGTGATACAAAGCCAGAAGGCCAGGATGAATAACCCACAGCACATTCCGGAAAGGGTAACCCGTCGCAATTTTATCCAAGCTGCCGCTTTGGCCGCAGCCGCGGCGAGCACCGGCTGTTGGGGCGCACGGCCACACACGGCTAAGCCCAGCATCATCCTCATCTTTGCCGATGATTTGGGCTACGGTGACTTGGGCTGCTATGGCTCGACTACTATTCATACGCCGAATCTTGACCGTCTGGCGGAGCAGGGCATTCGATTCACGGATTACCGTTCCACGTGTTCAGTCTGCAGTCCTTCTCGGGCCTCCCTGCTGACGGGACGCTATCCTTCGCGATGTGGTATGCCTTTCGCTGTCGGGGGTGTCTATTCCGATTTGGGATTGCAGGAAAGTGAAGTAACGGTGGCCGAATTGCTGAGGGAAAGTGGGTACAGAACGGCCTGCATTGGCAAATGGCACCTTGGTATCCCCCAGGGATTTGATTTTGACACGCATAGAGGCTTTATCTCGGGATCCGAGTTCCATCCCAATAGGCATGGTTTTGACCTCTTCCACGGTATGGTCGGCAATACGCATCCGGATGGATCCACACCACTGCTGGAAGACGATGAAGTCGTCGACCCCGACGCGCACGTGACAACCATAACCGAGCATTTTACCCGGCGAGCGATGGAATTTATCGTCGCCGAGTCCGACCAGCCGTTTTTTCTCTACCTGCCTCACACACGCTCGCACGCCCCGTGGATGCCAAACCCCAGATTTGCAGGCCAGTCCGATGGGGGTGTCTATGGGGACATGGTCGAGGAAATAGACTGGAGCACGGGCGAGCTCTTGAGTGCGCTGGAGAATTCCGGCAGGACTGCCGAAACGCTCGTAATCTTTGCTTCGGACAATGGGTCGAGTCCATCCTCCGCGTATGGCTCAAACGGGTCGTTGCGGGGCGGAAAGGGGAGCACCTTCGAAGGCGGCCTGCGTGTGCCTTGTCTCATGCGCTGGCCGGGGCAAATAGCGGCCGGACAAACCAGCGATGCAATGATAAATGCCATGGATTTTCTGCCAACTATCGCTGCGATGGCAGGCACGCATTTGCCAAGAGACCGCGTGCTTGACGGTATCGATTTGAGCCCACTACTGTTTGCAGACGATTCTGTCCGGGGGGATGCGCGCATATTCTACTATTACAACGGTCTCAACTTGCAGGCTGTGCGCGAGGGTAGGTGGAAGCTGCACCTCCCCCGCCGTGTGGAGATGCTGGTCTGGTGGGACTCTGGCCTGCGCGAGCTTGAAGCGCCGTTACTATATGACTTGTATGATGACCCCGGCGAATCACGGGATCTGGCGAATCAGCATCCGGAAATTGTGAATCGACTGCTCGCCGAAGCAGAGCGGGCTCGTGAGGAATTGGGCTCATGGGATAAGGCCGGAACTGACCAACTCTCCATCGAGCATTTGATGAACGACCGCAGAAGCCTTCGGCACCTGCGCACGCAGCAGGGCCACCGAACTATGGGCCAAGACGTTTTACCTGATTGACTCCGACTATGGAGTAGTTGCGATCCGGCTCCCAACCAGGTGCCCGCCTGAACACGAAAGATTCGAACCTGTGCATGAACAATTGTTGGCGATACCATCATAAACGTACCGCGATTGACCCAATGCGTAACGTTGTATACCCCGATAGCCTGAGACAGGCCACTGTAAACGTCTCCCGCTGCCTGGCCAACTTACTGCGGCGAGCGGGTGCTTCTTTTCTGATAGCCTTTGTGACGGCCGGGCTCGTCACGGGGCAGGTTACGGTAACCGAAACAGATACCGGTATTGAGATTGCCAATGGTCTCGTAAAGGTCGTTTTCGAAGCAGACTCCGCTGGGATCAGCCAGACCTTCCTGGCCGCGCAGGATGAGCAGTGGATACGCGTTGCGGAGGCCTTCCGGCCACCCAACCCTCGACCTGTGAACACAACGGCCTTGTATTTGGACCGCTCCAATGAGCACGGGCGTGCGCTGCGCGTGGCGGAAGAGTACCGAATCGTCGTTCCTGATGTTGTGGATGCATTTGAGGTGACTCGGAATGATCCCGATCAAGTGCAGGTTACGCTGTCTGGAGAGACCGCTAAAGTGCGCGTCAACCAAACCGTTATCCTGCGCCCCGGACAATCATCCGTACACATCGATGTCCACGCAGAACTCCGGGAGAATCCGCCGCGTCTGGAATATCTGCTCTCTCCAATTGCTTTCGCTGAAGCGGGACCGCCCGACTTCAGCCACGTGCCGGCTTATAAGCGCTCGCCAGGCGACGTTATCGGTGACCGGGCTTTCTTTTCACCTGCTGCAATCGTGCAGACCGGCAATCTGTTCGCCGCAATAGTACCGGATTTGAATCAAATCAACGAGCACATCGTGTTTGCACGTGAAGCCCGGCCACAAAAGCATCGCTGGATATTCGGTGTTCCGATTGATTCAAGCCGGATCTCCTTACCAGCAGTGCTGGATCTGGAGCTCGCCTCCGGCATGACGGGCAACCCGCTTTTGGCCTATGGCATGATGGATGTTATAACGGAGCAACACGTCTATTGGCGACACGAAAATGCCGGAGGTACGCTCGTTCGCACGCTGTCCGATAATGTGGTCCGCTACGGCATGGATCTGCTTGTGAGTGCCGACGCGGCACCCAACCTCGGTTACCGCCAAGTCGCCAGATTCCTGTGGGGGCGCTACGGAACGCACTACGTCAAGCGACCCCGTCCGCAGGCCATGCCATTTGCTGACTATGCAGCGGCATTTTATCCGGCCAGCTTTGCGTACAAGGGCTACACTGTCGAGCATCCGGGCGGGCTACCCGAAATGGTTCACCGGGATCCAAACGGCCCGGATTCGTGGAACTCTTGGCAACAGTGGGAACTGGATGACTTGGCGGTGGGTGCGCTACGCCTCACGGCGCCACAGTGGTTCCATCTGGCCTACAATACCGCCTGGTGGAATAATGTCGCAGATGCCACCGGGCTTTACTTCTGGGGGCAGCAGTTAAATGACGCCTCACTTATCGACAAAGCCCGGCGGGTAATCAATCTGACACTCTCAGCCCCGCAGAACGAAGGCCTGTTTCCATCACTCTACGACCTGAATGAGCAGCGCTGGAAGCGCAGCCTCTGGCGATTCCCCAGTCAGGGATATAATCCAGACGAAACACGAACATACTGGAACTGGGAGGATGGAGACTATCAGACGGCTTCCGCGAGTGTGACCGCGGGATACTTAATGGAATTCTATCGCATGTACGACCAAGATCCGCGCATCCTGGAGTACGTTCGGCGATACGGGGATTTCCTGATTGGCCGAATGACACCGGACGGCAGCGTGCCCGCCTGGTTCGACGGGCACCTCAACGCCCGGCCAAATATGCGGTGGAATGCCGAGGGTGGCGCACACATGTGGGTTCTGAGCGAATTGTTTCGTGCAACCGGAGACGAGCAGTTCATAAACGCGGCAATACGAGCTGCACAATTTTTAATAGACGAGGTTCTGCCGACGCATCGATGGGTAGATTTCGAGGCTCTCTATTCGTGCGCCGTAAAGGCTGAAAGTTTTTTTGATACACGAACGGGACAGCCTCCGCGCAACGCCATGGCCATGTCCTGGGCCCTTCAGGGTTTTGTCTCTCTTTACGAAACAACGGGCGAGCGACGGTTCTTGGATGCGGCGGAGGCTGTGGCGGACTATGCCAGCCTGTTGCAGACGGTGTGGGCACCGCATTACATAATCACTGCGTACCCATTCGGCGGTTTCTCCTCGCAGATTGGCGACGCAGAATGGCTGGATCAGCGAGATCACCGGTTTGCGGGAATATTCGTGCGCCTGGGGCTACTGACCAACCGTCAAGATCTCATCGAGCGTGGCGTTGCGGCAGCTCGCTCGTCGTTTGCACTTGTTACTCACCCCAGGCACGTGCAAAACGGGATATATAACGCCCCTACATTCCCGTTTGGGCTGGGCCCGGAGAACATAGATCATGAGGGTTTTCCCCAGACTCCGCTTCGATCCGGACCCAGTTGGGCCGAAGTGGGCGGACTCATGGCTGCTGCCGATGTGCTGCGGCAGTTGGGCGGTCTGTACCTGAACGTTGAGCGCGACCTTGCCATTGGCGTGGATGGACTCGCGATCAAGAGTTTTACGCTGGAAGGCCGCACATTGACCGTCGAAATACTCGAGCTTCTTTCAGCGCTCCCGATGCCCTACGGCAAGCCATACCGAGTACTCCTCACGGTTGACGGCCTTCCGGATGAGGGTTCATATGATCTGGTCATTGGGAGCCAGTCTCCCATTACGCTTTCGAAAGCCCAACTGGCCGCTTATCCGATCGAAATCCAGCCATGAAATTTGGGGCTAACCAGACACCGGGCTTTGAGCCTGACCTGAGGGTATCGGCACCCGCCCGCCTTTCAGTAGATTTGATCTCCGCGCGCTGGCGCCAGTCGTGTTTCTGCTCTAAGCGCAGGGGCCGATCGCATTGGCAGAATGCTGGCGACAACGTCGTCACACTATTTCTGAGCAGTGCATTGCCGAGGTGCACGTCTGCCATTCAGCGTGCCGATCCCTCTGTCACGGCTCGGCTGAATCGCACCCCCGGAGTGGAACAGCAGCATTATCCGGTAACATTAAGGGAACGAGGTTAACCATGAAATATACCTTCATGCAGAGCGTGGCCGTACTTGTGCTGCTTATGGGGTGCAACCAGTCAGAGAATACAATGGAAAGAAACCAAGAGACCGGCGCGTCGACGTTTGGAGATGATGTGGCCTTTCTTGAACAACACACTGACTTGGTTGTCCTTTCCGATGAGACCGGAGAGGCTCAAGTGGCCATCAGCCCGGCGATGCAGGGGCGTGTGCTTACCAGTACCGCAGCAGGAAGCAGCGGGTTAAGCTTCGGCTGGATCAACCGGGCCGTGATTGAGTCCGGCGAGCGCCAGGAACACATCAATGTGTTTGGCGGCGAGGACCGCTTCTGGCTCGGACCTGAAGGCGGCCAGTTTTCTATCTATTTCAAAAGAGGCGATCCCTTTGATCTTGATCACTGGTATGTGCCGGCAGCCATTGACTGGGATCCGTTCATCGTGGTGGAACAAGCACCTGACCGGATATCCTTCGAGAAATCAATGCAGCTGGAAAACTATTCCGGAACATCTTTTGATCTGCGTGTGGATCGCGAGGTTCGTCTGATAAGTGAGCGGGAGGTACAAGACCATCTTGGTTTGGAGCCGGATCCCACCCTTAATGTAGTAGCGTTTGAGACTGTCAATACGGTCACAAACACCGGCAGCGAGGCTTGGACACGAGAACGCGGATTACTTTCAATCTGGATCCTCGGTATGTACAATCCGTCGCCTGCAACAACAGTTGTTATTCCTTATGCAGCCGGAAGCGAGGAAGAACGCGGACCCATCGTTAACGCAGCATACTTCGGCGACGTGCCACCCGATCGATTGGCCGTGGATGACGAGGTCATCTTTTTCAAGGGAGACGGCGAATTCCGCAGCAAGATTGGCTTGTCCAAGTCGCGAAGCATGCCCACGTTTGGCAGTTACGACGGAGCAAATCACGTACTTACGCTAGTCCAGTACAGCATGCCGGAAGGCGCTGCCGATTACGTCAATTCCATGTGGGAATTACAGGAGGATCCGTATGCGGGAGACGTAGTCAACAGTTACAACGATGGTTCGCCGGCCCCTGGGGTCGCGCCTCTCGGCCCATTCTACGAGCTCGAGACTTCCTCACCTGCGATGGCCCTGGAATCAGGCGCGGAGCACACACATGTCCATAGAACAATCCATTTGCAAGGAGCAGAAAATGCGTTGGATCAAATCAGTATAGCCGTACTGGGCAAGTCGCTCGCAGAAATCAGTGCGGCATTTGCGCAATAGCCACTACATGGAAGCCGTACCGACTGTCACTGTGCAGCTGGCGGCAGGACAGCGGCAGCGATCCACAAGAACGCCCTTAGTTTGATTTGACCCGGCGTGCTGATAATTGATGCATGCGAACAGATCACGGCGGAACGGATTCGCACTGGCACGTCGCGTGTCAACTAGCCTGCGCCGCCTCACCACTACAGGGCAATGCCAAATACACTCAATCTTGTCAACACAGCTGGCATAAGAAGATGTTAAGACTCATTTCGCCGATTGTCATCATTTGCATGGTGGCCCTCTCCGCTTGCATCAAACCTGCTCCCGTTTCCGTCTGGCACTCTGAATGGCCTGTGCTGAAGACATACTCGGGCAAATATCTGGACGAAGTTGCGATGCCGCTTGGAGGCATTGGTACCGGCACTGTATCGCTCGGTGGTCGGGGAGATTTGCGTGACTGGGAAATCATGAACCGAGGGGCGCTGGGCTATCTGCCTGCATTCAAGCTGGTCCCGCCCACAATTGCCAACGGGCCGTTTTTCGCACTCTACTATAAGCGACCAGACAGTGACGCGCAGATCCGGGTGTTGGAGGGCCCGGTCCCAGCGAAAGAACATAGCGGGGACTGGGGCGCGGACGCAGTTAATTCAGGGTTCCCGCGGTTCCAGGCAACTTCGTTTGCGGCTGCATATCCGCTTGCCCAAGTGAATTTCGAGCACTCTAGCGTGCCCATGAACGTACGTCTGGAAGCCTTTAACCCCCTTATTGTGGGCAACGCCGACAAAAGTGGCATTCCCGTGGCCGTCCTGCGCTATGTGCTCACCAATACCTCTGAGGAATCGCTGGAGGCAGCCATTTGCGGTATGGTGCCCAACTATATCGGGACCGATGGCTGGAGCGGTTCGCCGGCCAGAAATGTGAACGAATACCGCACGGAAACTGGAATTTCCGGTATATACATGACGTCCGAAGGCGTGGATTCGCTGGACGTAAACTGGGGTACGATGGCGCTGACGACAACTGAATCAGGCGCTGCTACCTATCGAACTTCCTGGGCACCACTTGGCTGGAACTGGACCTTCCGGGAATTCTGGGACGACTTCATCGAGGACGGAGAGCTGGTGGACCACCCCGACACCGCACGCGTCATCCAAACACCTCCCGCTACCCTAGCCGCGAAGGTAGATCTGGAGCCGGGTGAAACCAAAGCGATCACGTTCATGCTGACGTGGCATTTTCCAAATCGCCGGGCCTGGGATCACGGAGTCCACCATGCGGGACAATTTGGGGGGACTGAAATAGTAGGAAATTATTACGCCACCCTGTATGAGGATGCGTGGGACGTTGCAATGCAGACCGCTGCTCAGCTCGACGAGCTCGAAACGGAAACGGTGCAATTCGTCGAGACGCTGGTTCAGAGTGACGTACCTGACGTTCTAAAGGAGGCCGGCCTGTTCAATCTCAACAATCTGCGGAGCCAAACCGTTTTTCGAACGGCGGATGGGCTTCCGTTCGGTTTTGAGGGAACCGGGAGTATCCAAGGAACGAAAATCGGCGCATCCAAAAGCTCCGGATGGGGCTTCGGTACGTGTTTTCACGTCTGGAACTACGAGTCCACTACACCCTTCCTGTTCGGGGATTTAGCCATGAAATTCCGTGAAGTAGAATTCGTGCATTCGGTCAATGACGATGGAGCTATGAGTCATCGCGTCGGACTTCCCATCGACCAGCGGGCCCGGAGCTTCCAGCGCTGGGCCGCTGACGGCCAGATGGGTACGTTGATAAAAATGTATCGCGACTGGCAACTCTCAGGAGACGACGAATCCTTAGAGAGGATGTGGCCGAACATTCGCAAAGCCATGAGCTTTGCCTGGACCGGCATTTGGGACCAAGATAAGGATGGCGTGATGGAAGGCAGCCAGCATAACACCATGGACATCAATTATCTGGGACCCAATCCGCAGATGGCGGGATGGTACTTGGGCGCGTTGCGGGCATCTGAAGAAATGGCCCGACACGTCGGGGACGACGCATTTGCGGAAGAGACCCGGGAGCTGTACGAACAGGGTCGCGCTTGGATTGACGAAAACATCTTTAATGGCGAATACTATGAACATCACATTCCTGAAGGAACGAGCGAAGTGGCCCAGCTTGGCAAGGGATGCCTCGTTGACCAGCTCGTTGGTCAATACCTGGCTCATACGGCCGGGCTGGGTTATCTGCTGGACAAGAACAACGTGCAGACCGCGCTCCAGAGTATCATGAAGTACAATTATATCGAGGATTTCAATGAGCACTTCAACACGTTCAGGTCTTTCGGACTGGGCAGTGAATCGGGGCTTCTTATGGCCAGCTACCCACGAGGTGATTTGCTGGATTTTCCGTTTCCCTACTACACGGAAATCATGACCGGCTTCGAATACAGTACGGCCGCACACATGATCTACGAGGGTCAGATAGATGAGGGGCTCCAAGTATTTGAGGCCATCCGCGACCGTTATGATGGTCACAAAAGGAATCCCTTCAACGAAGGAGAGTACGGACACCGATACGCGAGGGCAATGGCAGCTTGGGCCGGACTGTTGGCCTACACCGGCTTCCAGTACTCCGCCGTTGAGAACCGTATGGCCTTCAAGTCGAACCCCGGTGTGTATTTCTGGTCCAACGGATACCTGTACGGGAGCATAGTCATCTCCGGAAACGGCCGGCAGAAATCCATAACCCTTCGTCCGTTGAATGGGGACTTAGCCTTAAACCGTTTCGACCTCAGAGACTACGGCTGGCTGGACTTCCCGGACGGGCTGACTTTTCCTCGGGGTGAATCCACGACATTTACGGTTGAAGCAGAAAGCATGTAGCGCAATGGGAACGGGGAATACCGGGCCGTTGGATTTTCGGCGGGACCAAATCTGCCAGTAGCCAGACTGCAAGGTTCCAAGCAACCGACACCAGGAATCGAAGCGCTGCGTTTCCGCCCGATGACGCTTTCTGACTGTGGAACTGCGTGAGCAGACCAGATGCAAACGTGCCGTGCCAAATTCAATGCACGGCCGGAACAGGAGCCTGCGAAGAGTTCCGAATAATCATTTTGGTTGGCAGTCGATATTTGCGTGACGGCCCGGCGAATCCCTTCATGCGGTCCAGCAACAGCTCCATGGCTCGGGAGCCCATCTCATATGCTGGCTGGGCAACCACCGTAAGGAACGGATAGATAAGCGCGGCACTCTCTATATCGTCGAATGTCGCGAGTGCAACGTCTTCCGGAACGCGCAATCCCAAGCGCCGAAGCGTAACCAAGGCCCCTACCGCCACATAGTTGTTGGCTGCTATAATGGCTTCAGGCAGGCTGCCCTCCATGAACAGCCGTTCGGTAATTTCCTCGCCGCTCTGCCGGTCCGTGCGGCCGGGATGAACATCCGGCTTGAGTCCGGCGGTCTCCATTGCCAGGCGGTAGCCTGCCTGGCGTTCTTCCAGAGAAGAGACCCCCGTCCATCCGCCAATTAGTGCAATATTCCGGAAGCCTTGGTCAATGAGATGATTGGTTAGCTGCTGGCCTCCAGTGTAGGTGTCGCCGGTTACCGCATCGGCATCAATATCCTTGACCGTACGGTCAATCAGGACAACCGGGATATTGCGCTTGAAAAGCAATTCCAAGTGATGATCGTTCCCTGGAGAAGAAGAGAGAATTACTCCGTCGACACATCGGGACATCATAATATCGATGTAGCGACGTTCCTTCTCCAGCGATTCATCGGTGTTTCCCAGAATGAGAGTGTAATCGTGTTTCTGGGCTATATCCTCCACACCACGGACGATGGTCGTGTAAAAAGGGTTGGCAATGTCAGACAGAATCAGGGCGACCGTTTTCGTACAGCCGCTGATCAGGCTGCGTGCCGCAGCATTGGGGACATACTGCAATTGCTCAATCGCCGCCTGAACTCGTTTGCTGGTGGCCGGGGTTAGCCTTTCCGGCTGATTGAAATATCGTGACACCGTCATGGCACTCACACCGGCCTGCTTCGCCACGTCCAGAATCGTGCTCATACTACAGCTCAACACTTGGAAGGTACACGCCGTACCGATCGTACGGGAAATCAACTCGCGAGATAATAATGCATGTTGTGCAAACTTGTGCCCTTCGTGTCTGGGAAGCGGACGCAGGTTCACTGCATATTAGTGGTATAAACGGCCGGTTCCGCGTAGTGGACCAAGCTGGCATTTCGCCGGTCCATCTGACGGCTACTGCAACAAGGACAAACGGTAAAGCTTCGAACACAACTGGAATTGTAGACGCGAACGGCGGGCCTGAAATTCAAGGCCAACCGCAAACTGCGGAGTCTTCCATGGCCGGAGCTTGCTGGCGTACTAATGAAAGTCGTGCGCTGATCGGATTTGGCCCCAGTTGCAGAAATCGCATTACAGTGGGGGCGCCAACCCGCCGGCAAACGGCGCACGGGCTCCGATCTATAAAGGCCTTTGCCGGCCGAATGCCAACTGTGCGGAAAACGATCTCTGCATCGTGCTATAACAAAAGATATTCCGGCTATCTGCCGTTCCAATCGGACACCGGCGGGAAGCCAATAATATGGAAGGACCGTGACGCAGGTTGAGGCCTATTGTGCCAATAGGCCTCCCGATGGATGCAGCACCTTGACTGGATCCTGTAATTGAGATAAATTGTACTCGTCTTGTTAAGCTTAACATCTGCGTTCGTTCGTAGGAATTTGAACACGTCCGGACCGATCACTCCTGTTAACTTTCCTCGCGCCAACTAGTCGTACGCAATGCCCAAAACCGTTACACTCATTGCCAGTGGAGATTTGCGTCTCTCTGCCAACCAGAAGTGTTGGCCCGAGCAGGCGAAGGTAGAGCGAGCGGTGGTACAGGCCCTTGAGGACGAAGGATGCGCGGTTGTACGCGGACACGCGGATTTGCCCAACAAGGGCCATGGGTTTATAGACAGCCAAAAACACGGTCGGGAAGTTTTTCGGGATATTAACCCCGACAGCCCGCTCATTATTGTCTTTGCGGCATGGCAATACTCACACCACGTGCTGGCTGGACTGACTACGCACCGCGGTCCGATCCTGACGGTAGCGAACTGGAGCGGCACTTGGCCCGGACTGGTCGGCATGCTGAACCTGAACGGCTCTATGACAAAAGCAGGTATACGCTATAGTACGCTATGGAGCGAGGACTTCAGTGATAATCTGTTCAGGAGCGGACTTCGGTCTTGGTTGGAAAGCGGGACCGTCACGCATGATACGAGCCATGTCCGCGCGGCCACCGAATTTAATTTGCCCACCGAGGCCGTCACGTTAGGCCGGGATCTTGCGGCTATGCTGAAACGGGAGAAAGCCATCATGGGCGTTTTTGATGAGGGATGCATGGGGATGTTTAACGCCATTATTTCTGACCACTTGCTCAATCGCACGGGCGTATTTAAAGAGCGGCTGAGCCAGAGTGCCCTCTACTACGAAACGACTCAGGTCTCGGACGAGGAAGCCGAAGCCTGCCTGGAGTGGCTGAAACAACGCGGCATGACGTTCTGCTTTGGACCAGATGAATTGGAAGACCTTACAGAACGACAAGTACTGCTGCAGTGCAAGATGTACATTGCCGCCGTGCGCATGGCTGATGATTTTGGGTGTGACCTGATTGGCATCCAATACCAGCAAGGCCTGAAGGACCTCCTGCCCGCTTCCGATCTCGCCGAAGGTCTGCTAAATAATACGGACCGGCCGCCGGTATTCTCTCGAGACAGATCCCGCGAGCTTTACGCGGGCGAGCCGTTGCCGCACTTCAATGAAGTGGACGAATGTGCGGGCCTGGATGCGCTTGTAACCAACCGCATCTGGCGTGCCCTCGGCTATGCTCCGGAAACTACGCTGCACGACCTGCGCTGGGGTGAAATTTTCGACGGACAATTCGTCTGGGTGTTTGAAATCTCAGGGGCTGTTCCTCCGGAGCACTTTATTGGAGGTTATGCCGGTACGAGCAGTGAACGTCAACCCCAGATGTATTTCCGGCTGGGTGGCGGAACCATGAAGGGAATAAGCAAACCGGGAGAAATAGTTTGGAGTCGCGTTTTCGTGGAAAAGGGATTTCTTAAGGCGGATGTTGGAAGGGCAAGAGTTGTGGAACTGCCACGCGCGGAGACCGAGCGGAGATGGCGCTTGACTACGCCGCAATGGCCGATTATGCATGCGGTAACCTACGGGATCTCCCGTGACCAGATGATGGCACGTCACAAAGCAAATCATATTCAAGTGGCTTATGCTCCGGATGCAGAAGCGGCCAACAGAGCTTTAGCAACGAAGGTAGCCATGTTTCAGAGTATGGGCATCCAAACCTTTGTGTGCGGGACCGATACCGGCCTGACAGCAAATACGTGATGTTGCCGGCCTGGTCTGGCCGTTTACTACGCCAGTCACTGGTTTTGAATCCACATGGCACTTAACGACGAGGTTCGGAGTAATCTGCTGGCTCTGGCCCATGAACTGGGCGATGCAAGACAGATGTCCATTCTGGGTGAGGGAAATGTTTCCGCCAGTCTGGGCAGACAGCATTTTCTCGTCAAAGCCAGTGGTACACAGTTGGGTTCACTTCGGTCAGAAGAACTAGTAGAAGTGGACAGTCGGCCGCTTTTAGAGGCACTGGCCGTTCATGACGAGCTTTCGGATAGCGATATTGAGGCCCTGCTTTTGGACTCCCGCAAGAACGAAAGAGCGTTAAAACCGTCGGTGGAAACGGTATTCCATGCATGGCTCCTCCAGCAACCTAACGTAATTTTCGTTGGGCATGTCCACGCCATCGCAGTCAATCAGGTACTCGCCTCACCTCGCAAGAGAGAATTCGCCGAGCGGCGGGTAATTCCGGACCAGGTAGTGTACTGCGGCGCCGAATCTGTCTTAGTCCCCTATGTGGATCCGGGATTTGTCCTTGCCCGCCGCATACAGGATGAAGTCGAAGCCTTCAGGGGCCGAACCGGGGCCTTGCCGAAGACCATTTTATTGGAGAGTCACGGCATCATCGCCGTGGGAACACATCCTTCGGAGGTAGCCGCTGCACTTGCCATGGCCGAAAAGGCCGCCCGCATTTTTGTCGGTGCAGCTGGTTTGGGAGGACCCATCTTTATGGACGACACCGAAGTGCACCGCATTGCGGGACGAAGCGATGAGCATTATCGGCAGCGAATGTTGTTAGAGCACAAAACGGGTCCCGATTTGAAATGAGTCTGGCTATCTGCGAACGGTCCGGACTCATCCGTACGTGGTTCTTGTGCCCGACGGACAAACCTGACGAACCGGCTTGGAAATACTCTATGCGCACAGCCAACACAAGACGCGAACAATGAAACAAAGCCCTGGCGGGGAGCCGCTACGTCCGGCCGTTATAGTGCCGAGGCAATACCTCTTTCCGTTCATACTACTGACGAGCCTGTTCGCTCTATGGGGTGTGGCAAACAACATGACGGACGTGCTCCTGGCGACTTTCAAGCGCATTATGAGCATGTCGGATTTCCAGACGGCTTGGATTCAGGTGGCTTTTTACGGTTCCTATTTCTGCCTTGCATTGCCTGCGGCGATGTTTATTCGTCGGTATACCTACAAGGCAGGGGTGCTGCTTGGCCTTGGACTTTTTGCTGCAGGAGCTCTGCTCTTTTACCCGGCGAGTTTGACTATGGTCTACGGCCACTTCCTGATTGCGCTTTTCATTCTTGCAGGCGGTTTGTCCATCCTGGAAACAAGTGCAAATCCCTATGCAATTGTCATGGGTCCGGAGCAGACGGCGACTCGTAGATTGAACTTGGCCCAGTCCTTCAATCCGCTTGGTTCCATCACTGGAGTATTGATCGGCAAGTTTTTCATTTTGTCCGAGTTGAACCAAGCTACGGAGGCGGAGAGAGCGCAAATGGCCGTGGAACAGTTGCGCCAAGTACAGCAGGGTGAACTGGCAGCAGTCATGGGGCCCTATGTAGTAGTAGCGCTGGTAATCGGAGTAATTTGGGTTCTGATCGCCGTCACACGGTTTCCCCAAGCCACGGAAACGGACAAGTCACTTCGGCTTGGTGCCACAATAAGGCGTTTGTTCAGGCAGAAGCACTATACACGGGGAGTCGTAGCCCAATTCTTCTACGTCGGGGCCCAAATAGGTGTATGGTCATTTACGATTCGCTACATCATGAGCAATCTCGACCTGAACGAGGCGAGTGCATCAACCTACTACCTGGCATCGATCATACTCTTCTCTACCGCCCGATTTGTATGTACCGGATTGATGAAATATGTAGGCCCACATGTATTGCTTTGGGTCATGGCGGCGCTGGCATCCGGCCTTAGCGGCGTAGTGATCCTAGTTGGCGGATATGCTGGAGCCATTGCTCTCGTGGGGATCTCAGGCTGCATGTCGCTCATGTTTCCGACGATTTACGGACTTGCAATCAAGGGGCTGGGAGAGGACACGAAGATTGGAGCTTCCGGTCTTATCATGGCCATACTGGGCGGAGCTGTGCTCACCGCCATCCAAGGCCAAATATCAGACATGTTTGGCATCCACATAGCATACCTGGTGCCTCTGGTCTGCTTCCTTGTGATACTTCATTACGGTCTGACAGGCTACCGGGCAGGAATGCCAGCACCGGTACGAGCGTAGATTTCGCCATTAACGAAAGTCGAAGACTTTTGCGAATCGTGTAATGTTTGCCCACGGAACAACCTGACTTGAAAGTATGGCTACCATGAAGAAAGGCTTCAGGCACGTCAAGGACCATTGGGACGAAGAAACGGCCCAAGGTATGGACGAGGTGGAAAGACTTGTCTACCGGTCCAATTTGCTGGGCTTGGATTGGCGCATAACGAATACTGGCGGAGGCAACACCTCTTCCAAGCTTATGGAAACCGACCCCGTGACTGGAGAATCCGTCACTGTGCTCTGGGTGAAGGGTTCAGGCGGTGATTTGCGAACCGCCGTCCGGGGCAACTTTGCCTCACTTTACCTCGACAAATTGGAGGATTTACAGCAAGTCTACGCACGCATGCCGGAACGTGGGCCCAAGACCGTTGCAGAGGACCGCATGGTGGGTTTCTTCAAGCATTGCACTTTCAATCTGAATCCGCGTGCTCCGTCCATCGATACGCCGCTCCATGCATTTGTGCCCTATAAGCATGTTGATCACACGCATCCCGTGGCCTGCATAGCGCTCGCCACAGCTGCCGACGGGCCTTCCCTAACCCGGCAGATCTACGGTGATGACGTCGTTTGGGTGGACTGGCAGCGGCCGGGCTTTGAACTCGGCCTGGTACTCCAAGAGGTATGCGGGACACATCCACAGGCTAAGGGAGTTCTGTTAGGTGGACACGGGCTGATCAATTGGGCAGACGATGATCGTCTATGTTATTTGCTCAGCCTTTCTCTCGCTGAGCGGGCGGCAGATTTTCTTTCGCGTGCGGGAGCCGATTCCTACGATTTTGGTGGTGCCAAATACATTGCGCTTCCTGAGGCCCAACGAACCGAAGTCCTGACCTCGATCCTGCCGTGGCTTCGGGGACGCGTCAGCCGGACGAAACGGTTTGTTGGCACGATCGAAACGGACCGGGAGATTCTGGATTTCGTGAATGCTGCTGATGCTGAGCGGCTGGCTGAGCTTGGCACATCCTGTCCGGATCATTTTCTGCGCACGAAGATCAAGCCCCTTTATGTGAACTGGAATCCCAAACAGGAGGATGTAGGTGCACTGAAGGAAAAACTGGATGCGGGTCTTGTGCGCTACCGGCAGGATTATGCGACCTATTATGATTCACACCGGCATCCTGATTCACCCCCCATGCGCGTGGCGGATCCGACTGTTGTACTGATCCCGGGGCTTGGCATGATTGCGTGGGGAAAAAGCAAAAGCGAAAGCCGTGTTACGGCGGAGTTTTACAAAGCCGCTATCGGTGTTATGCGAGGTGCGGAAGCCATCTCCAAGTATACGGCACTTGACCGGCAGGAAGCATTCGACATTGAGTACTGGCGGCTGGAGGAGGCCAAGCTAAGACGCATGCCGCCAGAACAAGAGTTCTCGCGGCGGATTGCGGCTGTAATAGGAGCTGGCAGTGGCATCGGCCGGGAAGTCTCACGCCGCCTTATCAAAGAGGGGGCAACCGTCGCCGCGTTGGATGTGCGAGAGGAGTCTGCCCTTGGGGTGGCGGAAGAAATAATCAGCCAAATCGGTATGGGCATAGGCGTAGCCGGCTCGGGAGTTTCGGGTTGCGGTGCCATAATCGGTCTCGGTTGTGACGTCACTGACCGGACTTCAATCGCGGCGGCGCTACGCACCTTGCTCTTGGCATACGGGGGTCTGGATCACATCGTCATCACGTCGGGGCTATACATAAGCCCTGATGCGGACGGCCAAGTGCCCGATGACGCCTGGGCACGGACCTATGCGGTAAACGCCACAGGCCCGTTTCTTGTAGCAGACGAGGCAGCGAGCATCTGGAAGGACCAGGCACTTCAAGGCAGCCTGGTCATCACTACCAGTGTAAATGCGACGGTCCCAAAGACGGGCAGCCTGGCATATGACACCAGCAAGGCCGCGGCTAACCACCTCGTGAGGGAGCTTGCTGTTACACTGGCCCCACTGGTACGCGTAAACGGGTTGGCTCCGGCCACCATGATCGAGGGTAGCGGTATGTTTTCGCTGGATCGGGTAAAGGCCTCCCTCGCCAAGTATGCCTTGCCAATTGACGAAGACGAAGACTTAGCTACGTTGCAGCGGCACCTTGCTGATTATTACGCGAAAAGAACACTCCTGAAGCAGCCCATCACGCCGCACGACCAGGCAGAGGCCATTCTCCTTCTCGTGGGGGATCGGCTCTCAAAGACGTCGGGGCAAGTTCTGACCGTGGACGGCGGATTGACCGAAGCGTTCCTCCGATGAATGGCGATCATCTGGATCGGGTCGCAGCCAGCAGCATTTGGGGAATCGGTTGATAAAGTGGCTACGCCATTAGTAATTGAGTCCCCAGTGTTGTGTCCTGCAACAATCCTGACATAGTGACGGGAACATGGTATCGTGTCTCTTATCCACTTGAACGAGGGAGGGGCCATGTCCCGGGAACGTCCGTCGATGCCGCTTGAAGTCACGCCCGTGAGGAACTCGAGTCGCTTGCCCGGTCGTACAGCCTGCCGACTGAACTCGTGAAGCGTGCAGGGATTGTGCTGCTGTGCGTCGACAGGTTGGACAACAAGACCGTTGCCGAAAGAGTTCGTACCAGCCGCCAAACGGTCGGCAAGTGGCGCAAGCATTTCCGCACCTAACAGGCCATAGAAAGTCTTTCTGCAGCGTCTGTACATATATTAGTATTAGGGCTTTCCGCCAAGCAAGGACGAAGATGGCTTTAGGCAAACGGCCCCGGACTGAGCAGCAGTCGCTATTCGCAGCCACCGAGAAGATTCGCAAACGGAGCCCCCCCCCCGTTTTACTGTACCCTGAATTTCCAACCACGGTTACGGGATGACTATTTGTCGCAGGCGGTGGCTCAGGACAAGCGGGGGATACTATACCTCTGCCGGAGCGTATATGTCTCCACAGGCATCCGGCCCATGACCGACCCCCACCCCCCCGAAAAACAGGATCTGCAGACCTTGGAATCACGGATCGCTGGACTGGACGATATCTACATGGACGATCGTGGTCCGGCCCGACACTTTCACGGTCGTAAGAGAATCCGGAGCAGCTTTGCCAAGCTGCGCACTCTGGCCCGTGAGCAGCACGGCGGTACGATTTTTCTGATCCAGGGGGCACCGGGAGCGGGCAAGACTGCTCTGCTCCACAAACTGGCGAAGGACGCCAGAGAAGAGAAATGGAACGTTGCACGGATCCACCCGCGCGCGCTATATGATCCGGGGCAGATGGCGGATTGCCTGGGGCTGTCCTACACCCCGCTGACTCAGAAACACTGGGGGATCGATCTGAGAGTTGTCACAGCGGGAAAAACGCGAGAGATACGCGGCGTCGGTACCCCTAGCCAAGTGCTCCGGCAGGCCAGTGAGCCGAAGCGGGGGTTGGTGCTGCTTATGGATGAAGCGCAGACGGTCGCTATGGAAGACGAGAAAGCAGCGATGACGCACACCCTCAACGCGATCCATAACGGGGAGTTGGGACAACCGGTGATCCTGCTGGCTGGCGGGTTGGGAACCACGGAGGCGACCTTCGGCAAACTGGGGATCTCCCGCTTCCGCCAAGGGTGTGTGGTGAATCTCGGCCGCCTGGATGCCAAGGTGGAACGGGCCGTCATCCATGACTGGCTGGTCTTGGACGGAGGCACCACAGGGGATGTGACGCCGTGGATCGACGCAATCGCCCGGGAGACGGACGGGTGGCCGCAGCATATTGTGTGTTTCACCCAACCTGCCGCACAAGTGTTACAGCTGAATCAGGGGCGGATGACCGATCCCGGACTGACCTATATGCTCCGACGGGGGCGGGACGGCAAGGCTGAGTACTATGATGGCAGGGTGTTGGGAATCAGCCGGGGAAACCGTACGGCCTTGGCCCAGGTGCTGGTAGAACGTGCACCAAGCACGGAGTTAGAGGAGGAGGAGGTGCTTGCCCTTCTCGCACAGGTGAACGCTCCGGACAGGGTTCAGGCGGTGTTTGACATGATCTTACACAAAGGAGTGCTAGCTTGGACGCCCAGCGGACGACTGGCGATCCCCATTCCGTCCATGCAGGACTGGCTGATCCGGATGCACCCGCCCGAACGGAAGCTTGGGGCGGGTGGATTGGGCCGTGTGTAGGGCAGGGCGAGGATTTCGGGCGGTGAATCCAAGCACAGGAGCGCCACACCAGTACCATCCGGTGACATGAAGGCGTCTATTCGGGCACACAACGGCTGAAACCCGTGAAACGGCACGAACAGCTTCTGCCCGGCTCCCCTTTTTGCAGGACGACTTCGTGCGCTGCTTGACCTCGGACAAAAAGCGCCCGGCATGCTGTTTTCGTCCGGATCGCGTTTGATTGCGTCGTGGCACGATCGGGCGCGCTCCGGGCTGTCCCGGTGCCTGAACGAAATACGAATCGAGCACCTTTGTATGATTTCGCCATTTGTGCAGAGAGCGAAATTCTCGCCACTATTTCGGCCGTTTACCTTCGATCCGGGCATCGAATCGCGTATTTTTGCGCGGCAAGACCGCAACAGCGAAGTTGAAGTCCCCATGCCTGAGCCCGCGCACCATCGCCTGCGCGACGTCCGCCGCGTCACCCAGATCCTCCGCGAAGGCGGATACACCTACGACCAGTCCAAATACCTCATCGCCGAAGCGCGGCGGCGGGTCGGCCTGACGCCGTCCCCCGCAAAAAAGGCAGCGTGGACCGGCTCACGCAGGCGGAACTCGAGGCCCTGCTCCAGGCCGCCTACGAGACGAGCGGCGCGCGCGGCCTCATGGTCCGGACCCTGCTGGAGACCGGCAGCCGGGTCAGCGCCTTCTGCCGCCTGCGGGCGGAGGACCTCGCCCTCGACGAACTCGAGCTCCGCGTCCTGGACAAGGGCGGCAAGTCCCGCGACGTCCCGATCCTGCGCAGCCTCGCCAACGAACTGCGGCTCCACCCCAATGGACGGGACATCGGCTACGTCTTCCCCTCGCCGCGGGGCGCACACTACTCTAGCCTGAATTACCACGGGGCGTCT
>JAAXGT010000153.1 GCA_012271205.1 Rhodothermales bacterium | reverse complement strand
TAGAAGGCGTTAAGACGCAAAGAGCGAATTCTGAACGATCCGATACTTGCACTGAAGGTCTCGATCACGCCGGAGCCGGGATCAAAAGCTGCCC
This sequence comes from Rhodothermales bacterium, assembly GCA_012271205.1. Lineage (GTDB taxonomy): Bacteria > Bacteroidota > Rhodothermia > Rhodothermales > Bin80 > JAAXGT01. Next base: position 14,991 of record JAAXGT010000153.1, on the reverse strand, counting down.
GCGGTGTGCCGTCGAGATACGTGAGATCCTGGAAACGCGATTCGATATTGCGCACTTCCTGAAGCGCGGACACTTCAAAACGCAGGCGGTCACGCGCGTGCCCCACGGTAGCAGAAATGGACATACCGGGATCTGCTGGAAGATCATAGAACCAGCGGAATCCATCATGAGTCGGGCAGTCAATACGGCCGGGATAACAGAGGTTGTCGAGGTTGTGTCCGGCCTGGGACAAGGTCGTGCTCAAACCTGCCCCGATACCCAGCTCCACGTACCAAGGGCGCGGCTGTGCGTTTGTGGCAGACAGACAAGTTGCAGAAAGCACTGAAGCAAACAGCAACGTGCGGTTAAGCATTGGTGAGTTCACTCATGATAATTGTACTAAGTGGTATGTGCCCACTATCTTCTGTTCCAGAAAGCTATTAGCAGTATGAGAAACAACGCATTGTGGGTGGCCCTATTGGTTATTAGCGGGTGCTCTGCTGAGACCGGACCTGGCCCGGGAGGTTTCACAGGCCATCCCAATTTCATTATAGTCTTTGCGGATGATTTGGGTTATGGAGATCTCGGAGTATATGGGCATCCGACTATTCGTACGCCGCATCTGGATCGTATGGCGGCCGAAGGATTGCGGTTTTCACAGTTTTATACTGCGGCAGCCGTGTGTACACCCAGCCGGGCCGGACTGCTGACCGGGCGATTGCCCGTGCGCAGCGGCATGGCCAATGATCGGAGACGCGTACTGTTTCCACCTTCGCGCGGGGGGTTGCCCGCCGCCGAAATCACAATCGCTGAAGGTCTCAAAGTCCAAGGATATGCTACTGCCTGCATTGGGAAGTGGCATCTGGGTCATCTTGACGAGCATTTGCCCACGCGACACGGGTTCGACGAGTATTTCGGTATTCCCTATTCGAACGATATGAGCCCAGCGAAAAGCGGTGGTGCACGAGCGCAGACGTATCCACCGCTGCCCCTTATGCGTGGTGAATCGACGATTGAAGAAGAGCCCGAGCAGCGGCTTTTGACCCGCCGATACACTGAGGAAGCAGTTGCATTTATCCGCAAGAGTCGTGATCGTCCCTTCTTTTTGTATTTGCCGCACTCTATGCCTCACACCCCCATATTCGCCTCAGACACATTCGAAGGTACGAGTTCGCGCGGACTATACGGTGATGTAATCGAAGAGCTGGACTGGAGTATGGGGCAGATTCTGGATGTGCTGCACGAAGAGAATCTGGACTACAGGACACTGGTGGTCTTTACTAGCGACAATGGCCCCTGGCTCACGGAGAATCTGAACGGTGGGTCAGCCGGGTTGCTGCGCGATGGCAAAGGGACAACTTGGGAGGGCGGTATGCGTGTGCCCGCCATAGCCTGGTGGCCGGGAACGATTGCCCCCGGTGCAGTGACACAGTCGCTCGCCACCACTTTGGATCTCTTACCCACTGTACTAAGCTTGGCAGGTGCAGCTTTGCCCGGAGATCGTGTTCTGGATGGAGTAGACCTAACCCCCGTGTTTGCGGATCCGATCACGAAAGTGCGGGAGGCGGTCTATTTTTATCGAGGTACACAATTGTTCGCCGTGCGCCGCGGCCCGTGGAAAATGCATTACGTTACCCAGTCTGCCTACGTAGGAGACAGTCCGGTTACGCATGATCCACCGGCTTTGTACCATGTGGACCGTGATCCATCCGAGCGTTTTAATGTATCTGCCAGACATCCGGACGTGACTGCCGCAATCGAAGAAATGGCAGCCAGGCACCGCGCGTCGCTTGATTTGGCCCCCACCCAACTCAGCATCCCCGAATGGGAGAATTAGTCCCGCAGCTTCCCGTTTGCAAGGCTGCGCTGGTGACCGCCAGCCTGCTGCTATTGAGCGGTTGCACCGGTGGTTCTTTGCCGGAACCACCGCCGGGTATGGTTTACGTTCCGGGTGGAACGACGCATATTGGGGCCGAAGATGGCATGCCACACGAGCGGCCTGTGTTCAAGGCCCGTGTGACACCCTTCTTTATGGACCTGCATCCCGTGACTGTGGCCCAGTTTCGGGTGTTTGTGGAAGAGACCGGATACATAACACAAGCGGAAGAATTTGGTGATGCGGCCGTGTTCAACCTATCGCAGCAATCTTGGGAGCTGCTCCCTGGCGCGAACTGGAGGCATCCACTGGGTCCGAACTCTCCTGCTGCGAAGGATAATCATCCAGTAACCCAAGTGTCGTGGAACGATGCCGTGGCATACGCCCAGTGGGCTGGCAAGCGACTGCCCACGGAAGTGGAATGGGAGCACGCCGCTCGCGGAGGGATCAACAGCCGGTCACCCTACCCTTGGGGTTACTCTATTGTCGAAGACGAGAGTTTTCGGGCCAACGTTTGGAATGGCCAGTTTCCACGGTTTAACACGAATGCGGATGGCTATTTGCTTACGTCTCCAGTGGGTATGTTCGGTGCAACAAGATTAGGCCTTACCGATATGGGCGGTAACGTATGGGAATGGGTAGATGACTGGTATCGCCCCTATACGGATCGTGACAAGGACTTTAAACCAAATGCGAAAAGTGAAAGAGTGCAGCGCGGAGGCAGCTTCTTGTGTGAGCCGGGATGGTGTCACGGGTACAGGGTTTCAGGACGAAGCCATTCCACACCGGAATCTTCACTGTTCCACGTGGGCTTTCGGTGTGTGATGGACCTCTCGTAGCGTCACCACGATTATCCGGGATGCTTCGACACTTTGCCAGGCTATGTCCGGGCTTTGGGATCTAAGTTACAAGGATGCCGTGCCCTCACGTTGTTCGCCATTACTCAACTAATGCGTATGACATTTAGCTTAGAGGGCAGCAGAGCACGCGTGAGTACGTCAACGGATGGTGGAAGCCGAATCGAGAACCGGCACAGCAGTGGGAGTACCGCGATGGGCCTTCAAGATGTTCGCAGTAGCGGTGTTCGATATGTGTGGGCAGCCTGCTTCAACGCGTAATCCTAGGGTTGCAAGCTATCGTGTATCTGAGCCAAGGGCTGCTACCGTTGCGCAAGCGCAAGGTCAACCGCTTGCACAGCCGTGTACAAACGGGCATCCCTAGTCCCTCGCACGGACACTACGTTTAGTCTCAGGTGGCGTGCTTCGTTCAATAGTAGCGCGTGCGTCCGCAACCGGACCTCTGGACCCTCTCGCTGTCCGGGATCCGGTTCCCATGGAATATCGGGTTCAGTAAAGAGATACAAATCTCCCCGATGAGTACTTGCTTTTCTTTCCACCCAGTCTGGACAATTGTCAAAGTAGATCCGCTGGTAGATGCAGGTAGAAACCAAGTCAGTATCGAGAAACAGTACGTGTTTCGCTTGGAGTATGAGGCGTGCTTCTTGTTCCAGGTGGCCGCGGGCAATGGCGTGGACGTCCTGTTCTTCGGGTGGCGCGCCTTTTTCGTCTACAAACTGGCGCAAAAACTCCGGTGTCCAGACGGAATTGTACCGCTGGGCCAACTGCTCGGCGAGAGTGGACTTCCCCGTGGATTCTGCGCCGATAAGCACCACGCGCAACGGGATGTTACGGCCAGAGCCAACCAAAGACCCCTGCGGTTAAGAGTCCATACACAAGTCCTTCGGCCGCCCGCAACCAGGAAACACGCCAACTTGCGCCGTACCAGATGCTGTTCGTGAAGTGAGATCCGGAGTGCCCCAAAAAGGCCGCTGTACCCGTGATTTGAAACACTTTCAAGTACTCAACACCCGGTCCGAGGCTGGCCATACCTACATAACCCGCAATAATGGTTACAATCAGCATAAAGATAAACTGGGCAATGAGTTGCGGCTTCATAGTGGTTCCTTTAGGTACAATAAACAAGAATCCGACAGGTCCGCGATTGATCCTTTCCTTCCACTCGGGAGATCTCGTCACTTCAGCTGAGTTCGCAAACGGGAAGAAATACTGCCCGCGCTTTAGTCCACGTGAGCGCATAGCCTCCATGAAGCCATCTTCGTCCGCAATTTCCAGAAAGTCGCCCTTGTGAAAGGGCAACACCATGTTCATGATGAAGGCGGCTATATATACAATCACGGTAGCCAAGAGAATAGGAAGCCACAAAGAAAGCAAACCGGCCATTTTCGTCTCCAGAAACTGATGAATGCAAGTTCGGGTATTTTACGGCCATTACAGCATGGTATGCAAGGGACACGGTGCAGTAGATTTCAGCTGATTCAGATTCAGACGGCTTCGGAGAATGTTTGAAGACGGTACTATGTACCTGAAAGGTGTGGGATCGCGGCGAGCCAAAATGCTGGAAGAAATCGGCATTGCCACGTGCCGCGACTTGCTGCACTTCTATCCGCGTCGCTACTTGGATCATACAACCGTGTCCAAGGTCGTTGAGCTGCGCAATGATGGTGAAGCGACCACGGTAGTGGGCACCATTGTGGTTGCAGGAGAGGTGCAGGGTGCGCGTCGCCCCCGCTATGAGGCCATCATGGTGGATGAATGGAACGGCCGAATGAAACTGCTTTGGTTTCAGGGCCTCACTTGGATCAAACGGGCGTTTGCGCCCGGAGACCGTGTGGCTTTCCACGGCAAAGTGCAACTTTTCCGTGGAGAGTGGTCCATGACACATCCAGAATTTGACAAGCTCGACGAAGAAGGTCCCCAGCTTTCCACAATGCGCATTCTTGCACTATATCCCGGGGGCGCGAAGTTTCAAGCGGTGGGGCTAACCAGCAAAACATTTCGCCGCATTATTCACCATTTGATCAAGACGCGTGGCTGGGACATTCCGCAGGTGCTGCCGCCGTGGATCGTATCAGGCTTCGATCTGATGGATGGACGCGTCGCGTTGAGAGCCATCCATTTTCCGAAAAGTCAGCCCGAGTTGGATAAAGCGCGCGAACGGCTCAAGTTTGAGGAACTCTTCTTCCTGCAACTGTTGCTCAGGCGCATTCAAGCCAAACGGCAACTGCGCCAGGGCATTCGACTACACAGTGGCGGTCCAAAGCTAAGCCAGTTTCTGCGCGATTCGCTGCCGTTCACACTTACAAATGACCAGGCGCGGGCTCTGCAGGATATTGTGCGAGATGTCGCCGAAGGCCGCCAGATGCATCGCTTGCTACAGGGAGACGTCGGAAGCGGCAAGACCGTTCTGGCCATGGCTGCACTGCTGATGGCTGTCGATAGCGGGTATCAGGGGGCCTTCATGGCACCGACGGAAGTGCTGGTAGAGCAGCAGTATTCCAGTTTGAAGAAATATCTGGGGCCAATCGGCGTTGAGGTGCGGCTCTTGGCCGGCCGTCAGCGCAAGAAGGAGCGCGAGCAGATTCTGGATGAATTGGCAAGTGGTGCCGCGCACATTGTTGTGGGTACACACGCCGTTATTCAGGACAAGGTGAAATTCAACCGTCTGGCTATGGCCGTAATCGATGAGCAGCACCGCTTTGGCGTGCGGCAGCGAGGCAGCCTGCTGGCAAAGGGGAGAAACCCGCACACACTGCTGATGACGGCGACACCGATCCCGCGGTCGCTGGCGCTGACACGCTACGGCGATTTGGACATTTCACTCATTAAGGAACTGCCTGCTGGACGAAAACCGATCCACACCCGTCTACTTTCCGAAAAGCGCCGCGGCGAAATGGTCAAGCTCGTGCGCGATGAACTCGCCAAGGGACATCAGGTGTACGTAGTGTATCCGCAGGTGGAGGAGAGTGAGAAAACTGATCTCAAGGATGCGGAGCGTGGATTCATGGAGTGGAAAAGCCAATGCGCCGATTACGCAGTCGGGCTGGTGCACGGCCGAATGCTCTCAGATGCAAAGGAGGAGGTTATGCTTCGCTTCAAGGCTGGAGAACTGCACGTGCTGGTGGCGACTACTGTGATAGAAGTAGGCGTGGATACGCCCAATGCAACGGTCATCGTTATTGAACATTCTGAGCGTTTTGGCCTGAGCCAGCTCCACCAGATGCGCGGACGCGTGGGGCGAGGACAAGCCCAAAGCTATTGCGTGTTCATGGCTGACTACCGCCAGTCCACCGAGGCAAGGGAACGGCTTAGGGTCTTGCTTGAGACCACCGATGGATTCAAGATTAGCGATGAGGACTTGAGAATCCGAGGACACGGCGAATTCTTCGGCACACGTCAAAGTGGGCTTCCAGACCTGCGCATTGCAGACATCGTCGACGATACGCCTATCATTGAAAACGCCAACAAGGCTGTTAAGCAACTGGCTGTGCGAGATCCCCTCTTTGCTGCGGAGGAACACAAGGCCATGCGGCACTATTTTGAGACCTTCTTTGTAGCACAGCTGGAGGGCTTTGCGCGTGCCGGATAAGCGTGTGCCTAAAACGAACTATGGAGAAGTACTGGGAGATATTCCTTAGCGGCTACGACGCGTACGCGCAGTACCTGTGGTTTGAGATCACCAACCCGCATTGGAAGAACTATTTTTATTGGCTGATAGTCATGTCGCTCATTTTCTTTGCCTTGGAAATTTTCGCCCCATGGCGCAAAGACCAGAAAAAATTCCGGCAGGATTTCTGGCTGGATCTATTCTACGTTTTCTTCAACTACTTTCTGTTTTCGCTCTTCATCTTCCATGCGGCGAGCGATGTAGTAGTCAACCTGTTCAATGACTTCCTGCTCAGCATTGGAATTACGAATCTCGTAGCCATCCATGTAAACACATGGCCCACATGGCTCCAACTGGTAGTCATGTTTGTGCTGCGGGACTTCATCCACTGGAACGTGCATCGGCTCCTGCACCGCGTGCCTGCGCTTTGGGAATTCCATAAGGTGCACCATTCCGTGGAAGAGCTGGGGTTTGCGGCACACTTGCGTTTCCACTGGATGGAAAATGTGGTCTATAACGGCTTGCAGTACCTCCCTCTGGCCATGGTCGGATTTGGTATCGAAGAATTCTTCATCGTGTACCTGATAACACTGGTCATCGGCCATGCCAATCACAGCAACATCAAGCTGCCGCTCGGACCGCTGAAGTACGTTATCAATAGTCCGCAGATGCACATCTGGCATCATGCCAAGACGTGGCCCGAGAAATACCGCTACGGGATCAATTTCGGAATCAGCCTGAGTCTTTGGGACTACCTGTTTAAGACAGCGGTCATTCCACACGACGGGCGCGATATCGAACTGGGATTTCCGGACGTGGAGAATTTTCCCAAGACATTTGTCGGCCAGAGTCTGCACGGGCTGGGTCTCTCCGAAAAAGCCCCGCGACCTTAGCGCGCAAAATTCCAGCGTGGAATATCGGACGGACTGCGTGAATGCATGATGGCCAACAGTTGCGCTGCTATATCAGGGTGCTCGGCTGCCATATTGGTTGTTTCCGCGGGGTCGCGAGACAGGTCATAGACTTCCACCGGTGCCTTGGCCGTCTCGTGGCCGCCCAATCGCACGCCTTTCCAATCGCCTATCCGGGCTGCCTGTGCCCCGCCCCACCTGCGCCCGTGGTATTCCCAGTACATCTCGCTCGGCGCGGGGGGGGTCTGTCCCAGCAGCACAGGCAGGAATGAGGTTCCGTTACTTTTTACGGGAAGCTCCACGCCGGTGATGTCAGCTAGCGTTGGCATGACATCCCAAAAGGCGGACACATGATCGGTTTTGGTGCCGGGCACAATTTGCCCCGGCCATGTGGCTATCATGGGCACACGAATCCCTCCCTCATACACTTCACCCTTGCCGCCGCGCAGTCCGCCTGAACTGTTGAACTGTTGGATATCCACGCCGCCCACGTAGGTCGGTCCGTTGTCGCTGGAAAAGAAGATTAGTGTGCGGCCAGTTAGACCAAGCTCCTCGAGCAAGTCCACCAGCTGTCCGACGTGAGCGTCCATGCGCGTAATCATGCCAGCATATGCTGACTGCGGACGAATGTGAGGCAAGTAGTTTCGGGAGCCGTTGTAGGGTGATTCCTCAACGAGTCCGTCGTAGCGGTTCAGTTCTTCATCGGGCACCTGCAAAGCCAAATGCGGGACGGTGTGTGGCAGGTAAAGGAAGAAGGGTTTATCGGCGTTCGCACGAATAAACATTTCCGCCTCATGCACCATTAGGTCCGGGGCGTAGTCCACGCCTTTGTATCGGGCGTAGGCAGCGGGATCATCAGGATCGGGGCCGTCAAAGCGCTGGTGCGGATGAAAATAGCCGTTTGCCAGCGTGTCCCAAGCCGTATTGCGCCACAGATGCGAAGGGTAATGGTTATGGGCTTGCTTCTGGTCAAGGTAGCCGTAAAAAAAATCGAACCCCTGCAGGTTGGGCATTCCGGTTGAGCCCGGACCGCCGAGCCCCCATTTCCCTATGATGGCCGTAGCATACCCGGCATGCTGGAGCATGCGACCCAGCGTAAACGTTTCGGGGGCCAATGGCAACTGGCCGCGTTCGGTACTGTCAGCAAAACCACCGAGCTCATAGTTGTCTCGTACTTGGCAGTGCCCCGTGTGCAGCCCCGTAAGCAGAGTGCAGCGTGAGGGGGCACACACGGGGCTACCGCTGTAGTGCTGAGTGAACCGGAGGCCACCATTTGCCAGGCGGTCAATGTGGGGCGTATGGATAATCTCTTGCCCGTAGATGCCGAGTTCACCGTACCCCAGATCATCGGCCAGAATGTAGATGATATTAGGTGGCTGAGTAGAGCACCCGGCCAGAAACAGCAGGCAAAGCGAGAGGCGCAGCATGAAGCAAGTGTTCAAATGACAGAGATCACATGGTACGTACTGCCTGAATTTATTGTCAGGCTTGAGGCGTATCGTTCGGGACTTTAGATCCGGCAGTGCCGGCCAGAACCGCAACCGGTCATCTCCAGCTCAGTCAGGCTCCTCCGTAACGGCCGTTTTCTTCTTCGATTCGGGCTTCTTATCGGTGTCTGCCTTCTGCTCTTCCGACTTGGTTTCCTTTGCCGAATCTTCCCCGTTTGGTCGCGTTACGTAATCGGTCTGGTAAAAGCCGCTTCCTTTCAAAATGAAGCCCGTGCCCCCGCTGATGACCCGCTCCACGGGCTGGTTTGTGGTCGGGCATACAGTCAGTGCTGCTGCAGTGATCGATTGAAATTCTTCAAACGTAGTGCCATCAGCCCGGCGGTAAACATACGTTGGCATAATGCAAAAGCGTCACTTATTTCCAAACCCGGAAGTAACCCACTACTCTTCGCAAGTTCCGCAAAAGATGGTCTCAGGCACTCCAAAGAGTGCTTCATAGGAGGCATCAGCGACAAGGGGGCGAATTCCAGTATAGGCGTAATTCTCGCGCGTTGGGTAGACACGGTTAGTCAGCAGGATCACAAAAAGCTGTGCGTCCGGATCAATCCAGATTGACGTGCCAGTAAACCCTGTGTGTCCATAGCTGCGCGGACCGAAGTACTTGCCGGAGGAAGACGGTCGGTCAAGGTTCCGGGTGTCCCAACCCAGTGCCCGCGTACTTAATGAGGTATCTACTGTGGTGGTGAAGAGCCTAATCGTCTCAGGACGCAAAAACTGCCGATTCTGATACCGCCCACCACGTACCATCATGGTCACAAATCTGCTCAAATCGCGCGCCGTAGAGAATAGTCCTGCATGCCCGGCAGTACCTCCCAATAGCCAGGCATTCTCGTCATGGACTTCGCCCTGAAGGAGCCGGTTTCGGAAGTAGTCATCCTGTTCTGTCGGGACGATCAGGGAATCTGGCTCGCCTGTCCCTCGGAATCCCGTGGACTCCATGCCGAGCGGAAGAAAAATATTGATCTCACACCAGGCGGCAAAGTCCATGCCCGTTATGTTCTCGATCGCCAATGCCAGTGCTATCATTCCAAAATCGCTGTACACGTAAGTAGTGCCCACAGGATTTATGAGCTCGGATGCCATTATGGCATCAATGACAGCCTCCCGAGTGCGCAGGCCGTCGGAATAGAACTCTTTAAACGCTGCCAGTCCGCTGGTATGCGTGAGCAGGTGACGCACCGTAATCAGTCGTTTATCAGGACGGTCAAAGCCAGGCAAATACCGCGCAACCGGAGCATCGATATCAAGTCTGCCCTGCTCATGAAGCAACATGGTGGCGGTGGTCGTGGCGATCACTTTAGTCAGGGAAGCGAGATCAAAGAGAGAATTCGGACGCATGCGTCGACGTGACCGGTAGGTGTAGGCACCATAGCCGTCCATTTTGACCAGTTGGGTGTCGCGTCCGACAGCGACTACTGCCCCCGGGAAGGCCTGCTGTTCGATGCCCTCCAAAAGCAATGAATCAATGCGCATCAGCGCGGCAGTATGGATTACAGGGGTGCCTGCGCGGGCGGAGCCGAGGGGAATCACGGGTATGTTTCGTGCCGGGGCCGCCTCCGTGACCGTTGGTGCTCCCCCAGGCATGACGGAGACTGACCTGCACGCGCTGGTCGTGGCTAGGAACAGCACCAGTACAATGCCAGCCCAGTGCATTTTCCAGACTATCTTCGAAATTGTCATGGCTATATTATTCTGGGACGTCGCAATATGCATAACTCCGTATTCATATGCCTACGATAACAGTGCCAGGATATGGCGCCATCGAAGCCGCTGAAGGCCAGCGTCTCGTGCTTGTATTGGCAGACGGTGGCGTGGATATAGGCCATCGCTGTGGCGGTTACGCTCGGTGCACGACCTGCCGCATACACATTACCTCCGGCGAGCCAAAGGTAATGACGTGCGCCGAGCACGACAAGCTTCTGGATCGCCAATTACTGGGGGAAGCACGACTGGCTTGCCAAATAATTGTGGAGACAGATATGACGGTTGAGCCGCTTATGCGCGTCGGAGAAATGGGCTGGAGCGATCCCGGTCCCACACCAGAAGAAACGGTGACACCGGAGCCCGAATGGAGGGAAGTGGACTAGCAGATATCATAGCATATGGCTAGGGAGAGGTCTGTCGCACGCATGCGGCAGAAGGTGCCGACTTGGCTGCTGGTTTCCAACAGGGTCCGGACCCATCAGGCTGCGCGCGCCGCTCGCTGTGTAGGCGGCTTGGAGTAGGGCCTGGCAGCCCGTGGACTAAATGGGTTTCCAGCGGATGGGGGTGGAGAGAGCCCAAAAGCGCGCGGCCGCTGGGTTGGGAGACTCCCTACCATTTAAGCAAGTGAGGATCGAAAAATCTGGTGGCGGATTTTGTGATTTGATTCACCCGTTGAGTCCGGAATTCGGTACGCCTATATGGTGCCCGTCTGGACAGAGGTGTACGTGTCAATGTGTAAGCCGCTGATTGGGCGAGCGGGGCCTGTGCTGCGGCTTTGAGAGGCCGTATCCGGGCGATACCGTTTGCAGCGATGTGGGCTTCATATCGCTTGGGGGGCAGGCGGTCGCGGGGCGCTGTGAGTCGGAGCGTGGGGAGCTGGACGCACTAATGGGACGTCCAGGTCCTCAAAAGGTCCTACAATCCTCCTGAAAGGGACCACCCCGCCTTGAAATAAGCCCCCTCGATCGTATTTTGGGCCGGCTAAGGCCCATTCAGCTTCGTAAACGTCATTGTTCAGAACTTCTTTAAATACCTACTTATCGTCTTATCTTTGGTTTTCCCACGAAGTACTGGAACCATGCCCCCATTTTTCCTTGAACGGATGAGGCCTCGGTGTGGTGCTTGGCCGCGGTGGCTGCCAGTCTTGGTCCTGATCTTGGCCGGGCCCGCCGCCGCCCAGCGGTCCGCGGTTTATCAGCCCCAGGTGGTCGTTGTTCAATTTGAGCCCGGTACCGTCTTGGCCGGAGGCGCCGCCAAGACGGGGCTAACCGCCTTTGATCGTACGGCGGCGGTCTTTAGCCTGCACACGATTGAGCGCCTGTATCCGTTTCTGGATCACGTGGAGCCCACGCCTAAGACGGCGCGGAATCTGGCCGCGCTCCGCCGCACCTATTATGTCCGGTATCGCGCGGACGAGGATCCGGCGCGCGTGGCGCGGGCGTTGGCTTCGGCCCCCGGGGTCGTGTATGCCGAGCCGGTCCCCATCCACCGTGCTTTTGGGCCGGCGGCCCGGGTGGATCCCGCTGATTCTTTATATAGTGACCAGACCTATCTCCGGCATCTGCGGTTGCCGGAGGCGTGGGATATCGTCAAGGGGGAAACGGGCTCGCCCCGGGTGGTCATCGCCATCGTGGACGGGGGCGGGGACTGGCGTCACGAGGATCTTCGGGCCACTGTGTGGACGAATCCGGGGGAGATTGCGAATAACGGGATAGACGATGATAACAACGGGTTCATCGATGATGTGCACGGGGTGAATTTTGCCAATGGAGATGACACCGACAACGACCCGACAGGGCTGCCGGCCACGCCCTTTAATGCCGCTCATGGCACCGGAGTAGCGGGGACGGCGGGTGCCGTGACCGATAACACGGTGGGCATAGCCGGGGCGGCCTGGAATGCCGAGCTCATGCATGTCAATGTGTCTTGCCCGACGAGCGAGTTCATGTGTTATAGCTACGAGGGGATCTTGTATGCGGCCGCTAACGGCGCCGCCATCATCAACACCAGTTGGGGAGGCTTGCTGTCGTCGGACGCTAACCCGGACGGGCTCCGATGGATTAATCAAACCTTGGACCTGGCCACCGACCTAGGCAGCCTGGTGGTGCCGGCGGCGATAAACGACAACCTCAATAATGATCTTTACCCCGCCTACCCCAGCAATCATCCCCGGGTATTATCGGTGGGGGCCACGGAGAAGGATTCCCGCCGGAAGGCGTCCTTTTCGAATTACGGAAAAAGGGTTAATGTGTTTGCCCCCGGCACCGGTATCCTTACGACCGCCCCGGATCACGCCTACAGCGTAATCAGCGGCACCTCCTTTGCGGCCCCTTTGGTGAGTGGGGTGGCTGCCTTGGTGAAGACCCGGTTTCCCCACCTTTCGCCGGATGCGCTGCGAGAGCAGATCCGGCTTTCGAGTGAGAATATGGACGCGGAGAACCCAGCGCACGCGGGCCAACTGGGGCGGGGGTACGTCAATGCCGAGGCGGCGGTGCAAGCGCCGATGTATCCGGGAGTACGTGTTAAACGCTGGTGGTGGCAGGACACGGATGGCAATGGCCTGATTGTTTCCGGGGACCAGGTGACGATTCATGTCGTGGTAGTCAATCACCTGGCGGATGCCGATCAGTTGACGGTCGGTCTGACGGCGGTCGCCGCGTATCCGTTTATCGATATGACCACCGCTGAGCAATCGGTGGGCCGCCTGGCTCGGGACGATTCGGTGGAGGTCACGTTCCGGTTTACGGTGGCTTCCGATGCGCCCACCAATCGCCGGGTACGCTTCTATACCCGTATTCGGAACGGGGGGTTTGAGGACCGGGCGGACCAGCTTTCTCTGGGGATCAACCGGACGCTGGAGCCGGTGCACGCCGCCCTCAGTGCGCTGTACACGGCGACGGACGGTGGCCACTGGTCTAACCATACCGGTTGGGACATCACGACGGTTCCCCACAGCACACAGGAGCTCACGCGGTGGTACGGACTCTTCCTCCACGAGGGCTGGTTACTCAGGCTCTCTTTGCCAGGAAACAATCTGGTCGGGACGTTACCGGAGGCGCTGGGTAGCTTCCCCAATCTCCTGCAGCTGATCTTATACAGCAACGCCCTGTCCGGGGAGATTCCCAGTGCATTGGGTAATCTCTCGCAATTGGAAGTGCTGGATCTGGACGACAATGACCTGTCCGGGGAGATCCCCCCCTCATTGGGCCACCTCTCGCAACTGAAAGCGCTGTATATGTCCGGCAATGCCCTGGTGGGGGAGATCCCCGACGCATTGGGCCACCTCTCGCGATTGGAAAGGCTGTTTCTGCACAACAATGCCCTGTCGGGGGAGATCCCCGACGCGTTGGGCCACCTCTCGCAACTGCAATGGCTGCATATGTCCGGTAACACCCTGTCCGGGGAGATTCCCGCCGCATTGGGTAATTTCCCTCAATTGGTTTCCTTGAGTCTGTCCGACAACAGGCTATCCGGGGAGATCCCCGACGCATTGGGCCACCTCCCGCAATTGACAGAGTTGCTTCTGGACGGCAATGATCTGTCCGGAGAGATCCCCAGTGCATTGAGTGACCTCTCGCAATTGGTTTCCTTAAGTCTGGCCGGCAACGCTCTGTCCGGGGAGATCCCCGGCAGATTGGGGGATCTGTCGCAATTGTGGCAGTTAGATTTGTCCGGCAACGCCCTATCCGGGGAGATCCCCGACGCCTTGGGCCACCTCTCGCAATTGGAATATCTGTTTCTGGACGGCAATGATCTGTCCGGAGAGATCCCCGACGCCTTGGGTGACCTCTCGCAATTGCAAGACTTAAGGCTGGGCAACAACCGTCTGTCCGGAGAGATCCCTCCCGCGTTGGGCCACCTCTCGCAATTGACCGCGCTGTTTCTGGACGGCAATGACCTGTCCGGGGAGATCCCCGGCACATTGGGCCACCTCTCGCAATTGCAAAACTTATGGCTGTACGGCAATGCCCTGTCCGGAGAGATCCCCCCCGCGTTGGGGCACCTCTCGCAATTGACCGCGCTGTATCTGCACAACAATGACCTGTCCGGGGAGATCCCCGGCGCCTTGGGTAACCTCTCGCAATTGCATTTTTTAACGCTGTCCGAAAACGCGCTCTCCGGGGAGATCCCCGGTACATTGGGTGACCTTCTGCAATTGGAAAGGTTATGGCTGCACAACAATGTCCTGTCCGGAGAGATCCCCGACGCCTTGGGTGACCTCTCGCAATTGCAAGACTTAAGTCTGGCCGACAACACGCTATCTGGGGAGATCCCCGGCGCGTTGGGCCACCTCTCGCAATTGACACAGCTGAATCTGCACAACAATGCCCTGTCCGGAGAGATCCCCGACGCCTTGGGTGACCTCTCGCAATTGACACAGTTGAATCTGTACAACAATGATCTGTCCGGGGAGATACCCGATGCATTGGGTAACCTCTCACAACTGACCGTGCTGAGTCTGTACAACAATGATCTGTCCGGGGAAATACCCGGCACAGTGGGTGACATGCTGCAATTGAGAAGGTTATGGCTGCATGAGAACGCGCTA
>JAAXGT010000216.1 GCA_012271205.1 Rhodothermales bacterium | reverse complement strand
GCCCCTCCAACCGGCTCGCGATCGGACTGATCGTAGACTCCCCCCGGATGGCCTCAACGGCCACACGAGACTGGAAGGCCGCCGTGTACGTACGTCTCTTCATAGCCTCAAAACTCCCTCATTTTCTGGGGCATCCTCTACCTTAAAGTATGGTCCAATTTTTGGGGAGCACCTCACCGCCCGGTAGCCCGAACCAGCCTGCATCTCCGCTTGAAATCGGCCTCCTTCCCGAACTATATCCAACCATAACTACTATAAAGTTCAGTTACGCAGCAGCTGTTTGTGCTCCGCACCGCGCATCGGACTCGGAAGGGGCGGATCCTGAAGCAGGGCCTCATTGTGAGGCCACCATTATCCAGGCGCCTTCCTCCACCCAGAACCAAGAGCGGCAGCAGGATCCGGAAAGGACTTCAACGAAGAAGGGGAACACGTGGCCTTTTGGCCTGAAGGCCCACGTGGGTACGGATACGCCGGAGGATGGGCACTCCGTAGCGGACACCACCCATGATTCGACCCTGATGGAGGCCGGTCTCCATGGGGAGGAGGAGCGTATCTACGGGGATAAGGCTTATGTATCCGCGGAGCGCTAGGCAGAGGCGGAGGCCCGCGGGGGAGTGGTGTGTGAGTCGGAAGGCGGTCCGGGGTCAGGAGCTGGATGAGGCGGACCAGGTATTCAACCAGGAGAGCCACCGCATCCGCGCTCGCGTGGAGCATCCTTTTGGGGGGCAAGCCCCTGTGGGGGTACCGCCAGACCCGGTATCGCGGGTTAGCCCGGATCGCGGCCCAGGTCTACACACTGTTCGCGCTGGCCCATTTCTACAGGGCTCGCAAGGAGCTGGCCCACCTGTAGTGTCGGTCTAGGGGATACGTGGCTTCAGTCGGTACGCACAGGCCTGCCAAGTGCCCGGAATCGACCTTTGGGCGGGCCATTCGTCGTCAAAACAGTCCAAATCGGCCGGCTGTGACCCAAAAAAGTGGCACATTCCACCCCAGCGCAGAAACAAGTACTAGTTCAGACCTTCCTTAAGTGTTTTAACCCGTTCGCTAGCCCAGTTCATCTTTGTCATCCTCCCAGTTCAGTGATTTTCAGTGCTCGCATCATGGAACGGTAATCTTTGGTGTCCACGCCTTCCAGCGCGTCCTGCCCCAATGGCCTCACAATGACAAATCGAAGATATCTGCCCGCAAAATTAGGGACGTTCGACTGCCCAGTTACCTTTGCACTACTCGAAAGGCACGAATCCATTACCGTCGACCTCGACTACGGTCGGCGAAAAAACCGCATCGCCATGTTCGTCGAAAGAAAACGAACCATAAATCGTGTCTTCATTGCTCAGGCCGGCCATAGCCTCTCTGATTGCACTGGAACGAAGATCCGGCAGGGCCTCCGCAATGCCTCTGAACAGTAGGGTGGCGGCCGCGTACGCCCGGGCCGCGTAGTCACCTGGCGTTTCCAGGTATCGCTCTTCATACGCTAGCACAAATGCCAAGCTGGCCGGATGAGTACTACTGGAAACCCAGACCGTGAATGTGATCACACCGTCGGCTGCTCCCGGGCTTGTTTCATTGATGACGTGGATCTCATCCACGCTCAAAAGCGCCGTGATCATTGAAATGTTCGTGATACCAACTGCACGAGCGGTAGTGATGATGTTCGTGCGATCTGGCGACAGCCCACTAAAAAAGATCACGTCCGGACTCGACGGTGCATTCTTGATGGCGGTAAGCTGAGCAGATATGTCCGGCATATCTGAGCCGGGCGTACGCTCGAATTGCTCCTCAATCACGATTGAAACTCCACTCAATTTGCCCAATTCTTCCTTGATCTTGTCCCGTGCGCTGCGCGAGAATGTGTCGGACTCGTTAGTGATCATGGCCACCGAGGTAAAGCCCAACCTGTCGCTCGTTATCCTCACGCCTTCCGGCACCAGATAATCCACTGTCAGGGAGGTCCGGAATAGGTATTCGCTTAGCATGCTCAGGCCCTGTGCGGCCGAAGCGGGGGCCACCGTGACCATTTTAGCCTCGTCGATGATTGGTACTATCCGATCTGTTGACGTTGAAGTAAACGGGCCGATTATGGCTACAACGTCCTCTTCCGTGATAATTTGGTCAAAGGCCACTTCAGATCCATCGGCAGAGCTGGTATTGTCCGCCACAACCAGCTCTATTTCTATATCTGGAATCAAATTCAAATCATTCGCTTGGTCGCGTGCCATTTCAATGGCACGACGCATTTCGGACCCTGTCCGAGTCAGCGTACCCGTTAGCGGGAGGACAACGCCAATTTCGATGTCGTCCGGCACCAGGTCGTCACTTGTACTGTCGCAGGAGCCCAGCGCCAGGCTGAACAACAATAGGCAAACGGTAAACTTTCTCATGAGATATTGAGAGACCTCAAGATTCTACACTGGTTCTAAAAGAAACAGGACACGTCAGCGGGTTGGTCGGCTTGGCAACTTACTGGCGATCTCCGAAGCGCAGCGTTTAACAACCTTGCTGCCAAGAGTTTTCCTGTCGCGTCAGGCCTTTGGGTGAGTCACTCCGGGGCTCGAACCTGAACTGATCGGAATCGTGTGCAATCTGCTGTTTTCTTCGTCGGAGCATCGGTCGCCGCTGGAAACGTGGGGCGACAATAATAATGGGTGCATCAACTGTGCCGAAAGCAGGCGACATGAAATTGCACTTGGAATTCATTGCTATCGGGCGTATCCCTGCATGAACGACGCGGATAAAGATGGGGGAGTTTGCCAATCGGTTCTGCCGGATTCAGCAGCCGTAATCGCAGAATGGGGCGAAAATGGCAATGGTTACCGCGCTGTGCTGAAGCGCGAAGAGATAAAATTGCACCAGTCCCGATTGAGCATCCAGCTCACCCGTTATGGATGATGCGGACTGTGAGGACCTCGTCTGCGAATGACCGAACAAGTCGTGTCATTACTTGGAATTCCCATACGCTGCGCGTCGTCGCCAGTCAATGGGCATTGTCCCTGGTTCGGAAAATGTTGGCAAGCCGCTGCCTTTTCGGATATGCCCTTTTGCGTGCTCAGTTGCCTGGGGTGCACGGCCACCAGTTATTTGGGCATTTCATTGCAGGGAAAACGGCTGATTGCCCCGCAGCCCGGACTCTCCGATGCTTCGCTAGCCAGAGTCGCCCGCACACCACGTTGCCTCCTGCCAACTTTCTTATTCTTAAGTTGATTGGGGCATCAGATCCGCTTCTTATATCGGGCACATCACGCTGTTTTGGATGTTGAGGGTAGCCACTTTGCTTCGTTACCGGAGGCTGAATCTGACTTGAGATCCAGAGAGAACTACGGGATGACTGGCTTATGCATGACCGCAGCAAGGCTCAGACCTTCAGCTCTGCTGGCTTCCCTGACGCTCTCTCATTCATTCCTTCAGGCGGACAATTGCAGCGTTCGCCGGTGGTACTGAGGTCAACACAGCATTAAGCGGCCTCTGCTGGTGGTGGATGTCCCGGTGAGCGCGTAACCTTGTAGCTGATTTGCCATTTGGCGGCTTGAGTGATCCTCAACGCATTGAATGCAATTTGATCGATGTTTTCTGCCTGACAACGCGGAGTCATGTTAGGGAAAGAAGCCTGGTTCTTGGCACTGGCCACTCTGCTACTAACGCTACCCTTCGTGGTCGTGGCTTTGTTAATGACTCCTTTGCCGCTCTGGATGGAATCTCCGTGGGTCGAAGAATCAAAACGAATGGGAAATCCACGCGGATATCCAGACGAATTCAGAAAATACTTTGCGGCTATCGAGGGGCGCTCATCAGGCTATGAGCCCTACCCGCACAACCACAAGATGATAGAATTTCGGCGGGCCTATGAGGTTGCTGCAAAACGCTCGCAAGTCAAGCTGGATTGGGTGGAACGGGGACCGGGGACGGTTGGGGGTCGCACGCGTACCATAGTCGTCGATCCGGAAGACCTCAATACATGGTATGCAGGCGCTGTTGGCGGGGGGGTCTGGAAAGGCACGCGATATATCGACGAATTCGGTCAGGAGCGGATCGATTGGATTCCATTGACTGATCATTTGCCAAGCCTTTCGGTATCCGCGATGGCCCTGTCGAAAAGCAACCCAGATGTTATCTATGTCGGTACCGGAGAGGGTTTCGGAAATGTCGACGCAGCAAGTGGTGTCGGCATCTTTAAAACGACCGATCGGGGCTTGACCTGGACGCAACTAAGCGCCACCGTCGTACCCTCGGATGAAGGGTGGAGATGGGTGAATCGCATTCTGATCAGTCCCGAAAATCCCGATGTGGTCGTCGTAGCCACGAATGCCGGCATTTACCGGACGGTGAATGGCGGCAGTTCCTTTGACCAGGTTTATCAGGGCCCTGTGCAAGACCTGCGCGCACATCCGGACCGGTTTGATGTGCAATTCGCCGGACAAAATGGCGGACCTGTACTGCGGTCAAGAGACGGTGGTGTGACGTGGGAGGAATCGCTCTACAATTTTCCAACAGGCTCGGGCCGAATCGAGCTCGCCATAGCTCCAACAGATCCCAACGTTGTTTATGCCGCTGTGGATGCCCTAAATGGCGAACTGTACCGCACAATCGACGGTGGAGAAACTTGGAGATACGTTGCCGAAACAGGCCCGTTTGAAACTGAATGGCTTGGATTTCAGGGCTGGTACAACAATACGATCTCGGTCCATCCGTATTCGTCGGATACGGTGTACCTGGGTGGGATTAATCTCTGGAAAGCTTGGATTACAGACAGTACTACGACACAATTGTCCATGGATATTGATGACAGTAATATGCCATTTATGAACTTGGTCCGTATCCCCGAAGCCCACGTTAAGGGTACCCTCTTCGTCGGGGCTTTCGGCTCCGAACCCTTAGATATAACCGCTGATCAACTGACGTCCGTTGAAGTTCGGTTTGGTCAAGGAACGCAAATGGCGCATCGGTTCTCCGTACCAAGTAGCGCCGGCCCGTATGGGGACGGTGGGGCTGATATTTATTTCAGCGAGTATCAATACGAAGGGTATGTGGAGGTGCCTTTTCAAGTTTGGGATTCTGACAATAATCGTCAGCTAATGGTGTCTTTCCGTGACCAGGCTGACAATCGTGCTTTTGACCTGATTCATTTCAATGATAAACCAGGCGAGAGGGATACACAGAGCCGCGAGTATGTGTTCATTCATCGATACGACTACGATGCCCATTCGGCGTACCCGACAATTGCACAAACGGGAGGAGTGGAATTCGGCATGATGTATCACTACTGGCCGGTTTTGGATACTGCGAGCGTGTGGAATCCAGATATTATTCCCGCTTCTGCAATTACCATCACGCGTGCATATGCGGAGGCCAATGTTCACGAAATAGAATTCTGGACCGGCACGGAGCAAGTACACGTAGACCACCACAGCCTGGTTATTGTACCCGTCGAACCATCCACGAATGAGTTTTACATCATTAACGGCAATGATGGTGGCGTGGCTTATTCACGCGATGGAGGTGAATCATGGATGGAAGGGGATGCCGCCCATGGATACAATACGTCTCAATTTTATGATGCCACCAAACGCCCTGGCTTCGAGATGTATATGGGCGGATTACAAGACAATGGAACGTGGCGCTCCTACAATATGGCCAACAGCTGGCGTGGATGGATTGAATCACTGCCAGGTGACGGTTTTGACGTTATATGGAAAGGAGACGGGGACCAGAATGCGGACTCCCTGATTGGCGCGCTTCCGTTCAACAGAATTTGGCGATCCTTGGATGGAGGGAAAAACTGGGAGCCCGGTATGTCCGGAATCATTGATGAAGGGCCATTACTTACATCGCTCGGCACATCCGAAAAGCGACCTGATGTCGTATTTGCCATCGGCGCTAGTGGCGTTTGGCGCTCACACGACTTTGCAGGCAGTTGGGAGATGATCCCAATTCCCGAAACAACATTACTGACCTTCAGGACAGGCAAGGTGCGCGTATCATTGGCCAACCCAGATGTCATTTGGGCCGGCTATACGCTATGGCTCAACGGGATCGCATCGAGGCTTTACGTGTCCAGAAATGGAGGCAACACGTTCAGGCCGGTTAACGCTCCGGACATGGCGCCCACCGCCGTCATTTCCGGACTGGCCACGCATCCATGGCAGGCCCAGACCGCGTACGTTATGTTCTCCGTGTTTGGACAACCCAAGATCTTGCGCACCACCGACTATGGCGAGACTTGGGAGGATCTCTCCGGCTTTGCCCACTCCACGAATGGCCAAAGCACCAACGGATTCCCGGATGCGCGTGTTTACGACCTCGAGGTGTTTCCGGAAAAAAACCACATTATTTGGGCCGGAACCGACATGGGCCTCTTCGAATCACGGGACCATGGGGCAACCTGGCACTACGCCGACAACGGCCTCCCGGCCGTCAGTGTCTGGCGTCTCCGCATCGAGGACGGCGAAGTCGTCGTGGCCACCCATGGCCGCGGCGTCTGGTCCCTCGATGTCACCGAGGTGCAGACCCGCACGGATCCGGTGGCGGCCGTGGCGACCACCTTCACCTTGGAGCCCAACTACCCGAATCCGTTCAACCCGACCACCACGATTGGCTTTCAGGTGCCCCACCAAAGCCATATCCGCTTGACCGTGTTTGACGGGCTGGGCCGGAAAGTGGCCACCCTCACCGACCAGCCTTACCCCGCCGGGGTGCACCAAGTGGACTGGAACGCTTCTCACAGGGCCAGCGGCCAGTACTTCTACCGCCTGGAAGCAGACGGCCAACTGGTCCAGACTCGCAGCATGACGCTGGTCAAGTAGTGTGTGCGCTGCGAAGCACGTATTTGGCAGGTCAAATGCGCGTTTGCATAGGCCGATGACCATATGTCACGGATAACTTCGCATCAGATAAGGGGAGAGTGCCTCACGAGCTTCGGAATGCGTAGAATCTGGCCAACATATGCATCCTTGTTGAGTGGACTCGTTCGCAGGACGGCACCGTATATTGCCTATTCTACTCTCCAGTGCCATGCGTTTCGTTCCTAATACGATTACGGCGCTTCGCGTCGTATTGGCGCCGCTGCTTATCCTCTGCCTTCTTCAGGACACGCGTTGGACACAAATCACGGCACTCGTATTGTTTGTGCTCGCTGCGGGGTCAGATTGGGCGGATGGCCATGTCGCACGTATGATGAATGCGCAGTCGAGGATCGGGCGATTTCTGGATCCATTTGCGGATAAAGTGCTGGTGTTGGGCACGTTTTCGGCACTTTCATGGCTTTACCCTGAACAGGTACCTTGGTGGGCTGTTTTATTGATTTTCGCACGTGATATACTCGTTACCGTCCTGCGCATGGTTGCAGAAGTATCGGGCAAGTCGCTGCGGACAATCCGATTTGCCAAAGCCAAAACTGTACTGCAGCTGGCCTTCTTGACCGTGGTAATAATCCTGCGTGTCTTGTCCTATGTACCCGATACGGCACGATTCGCAGAACAAGCTCTCTTTAGTGGGTACATATTCTGGATGCTCATGTTTGTCGTAGGGATGACCCTTCTGACGGGATTCCGGTATCTGATACGTACGGACTACGTCAATCCCGTTTAATGGCGAAAAAACTGCATACCACCTCTGAACGCGTTGCCAAAGCGTTATTGGATATCGGAGCAGTAGCGATTGCCCCAAACAATCCCTTCACGTGGGCCTCAGGGATTCGTGCTCCTGTATATTGTGACAACCGGGTTGCGCTTTCTTACCCGTCCGAGCGTCACCTCATTACCGACGCGTTCATTACGAAACTGGACGGACTGACCCCGGAGGCTATCGTAGGAGTAGCTACAGGTGGAATTCCGTACGCGGCCTTGCTGGCCGATCGTCTGTCGCTGCCTATGGCCTATGTGCGAGGGAAGCCTAAAGGGTACGGCCGACGTAACCAGATCGAAGGGCATCTGGTTGCGGGCAGCCGAGTGGTCGTAGTGGAAGACCTGGTCTCCACCGGTATGTCCTCGATTCGCGCAGTTGATGTAGTGCGAGAGGTGACCGGTGAAAAGCCCGTGGCCGTCCTGGCCATTTTCATGTACAACCTGCGTGGTGTTGCGGAGCGATTTGTTGCGCATGGAACGACGCTACACTCGCTTACTGATTTTGATACGCTGATGCAGGTAGCATTCGAGGTGCGTCGCGTGCGCGCCACTGATCTCGATATTCTGAAGGCATGGCAGCAGGATCCGCACGCGTGGTCCGAACGTCATGGCAATTGAGCGTGAAGAAATTGCAGCGGCCATTCTCACGGTGGGGGATGAGCTGCTCATTGGTCAGGTCATTGACCGTAATGCCGCATGGCTGGCTGCGTCACTCAACGACCTCGGTATAAAGGTCCAAGAGACCTTTACGGTAGGGGATGACCGGCATGTGATTGGCCGCGCACTAATGCAATGCGAGGGTGTGGCCGATCTTATAATTGTAACGGGTGGCCTCGGACCTACGCCGGATGATGTGACGCGCGAGGCCGTGGCCAGCTTCCTGGACGTACCGCTGCGACCCAATGCGGATGTGCTCGCTGCCATCAGAGCCCTGTTTGCCGCCCGCACACGAAACGTGCCGCACGGGAGTGACAGCGTGGCTCTGGTACCAGAAGGGTTTGACGTTCTGCCGAATCCGGTAGGCACTGCGCCCGGTCTGTGGTACACATCCACGAAGGAAAAGGTGATCGTGCTCTTGCCTGGCGTCCCACACGAAATGAAGACCGTCTTCAGGAAGCGGGTGGCACCGCGTTTGTTGGCCCTGCCAAATCGCAGACCGGTAGTGCATCGCACGCTTCAAACCGCTGGCGTAGGGGAAACCGATCTCCAGCGCCGCCTGGCAGATCTCACTACAGATCTGCCTCCGTGCCTGAGGCTCGCATTTCTTCCCGGGCCGAATCGCGTACGTCTGCGTATTACGGCCACGGGAAAACGTGCGGGATCGGAATCAATGGCACTGGAAAAGACCATCCGGGCACAGCTGGGCGACTGTGTCTTCGGCGTGGATATGGATACTTTGGAGGGCGTTCTGGGAGATCATTTGCAAGCCCGCGGTTACACCATCGCAGTCGCGGAAAGCTGTACCGGCGGACGGGTAATGGACCGGCTGACCAACACGCCAGGATCGTCTGTGTACACCTCAGGCGGTATAGTGTCTTATTCGAACGAGCTCAAGATTCGGCTGCTGGGTGTTGATCCGGTCGCGCTTTCCCGGCATGGCGCTGTCAGTGAACAGGTTGCACTCCAGATGGCCGCGGGTGTGCGCAAACGCTTGGGAAGTGACGTGGGAGTATCAGTAACCGGTATTGCCGGGCCCTCCGGCGGCAGCTCCGAAAAGCCGGTGGGGACTGTCTGGATCGGGTATGCAGACCCGCACTCTCATGTCGCGCAACGATACCAGTTCGGACGGGACCGCCAGCGTAACAAGGAGCGCTCTGTGGTGGCGGTGCTGGACTTGGCGCGCCGCATGCTCCGGCAGCAGTAATCAAATCGCTGCAATTGATAGGACACCGGCCCAGTATGATTGTAGTATTTTAGGGCACAGCTACAGTGCCTTACCGGTTTTGATCATCAGATAGAAACATCAATGGACGCACGACACAGGGCGCTGGACATGGCGCTCAAGCAGATTGAGAAGCAGTACGGCAGAGGATCGATCATGCGCATGGGGGATGCGCCGGCTATTTCCGTGGAAGCCATCCCTACGGGCTCATTGGCACTCGACGCCGCACTCGGCGTCGGCGGCATTCCCCGGGGGCGTGTAGTGGAGATCTTTGGACCGGAGGCATCAGGCAAAACAACCCTCGCGACCCACTGTTTGGCCGAAGCCCAGAAGTTGGGCGGCGTGTGCGCATTCATTGATGCGGAACACGCCTTCGATCCGGCCTATGCGGAGCAGTTGGGTGTGGATATTGACGCGCTGCTAATGTCCCAGCCGGACACCGGAGAACAGGCACTCAGCATCTGCGAGATGCTTGTGCGAAGCGGGGCACTGGATCTGATCGTGGTGGACTCCGTCGCAGCCCTTGTTCCGGCAGCAGAAATCGAGGGCGATATGGGTGACAGCCACGTCGGGTTGCAGGCACGACTCATGAGCCAGGCGTTACGCAAGCTCACCGGTATCATAAGTCGCTCGAACACGGTGCTGATTTTTATCAATCAATTGCGCGAAAAGATCGGCGTTATGTTTGGAAATCCGGAAACTACGCCGGGCGGCCGGGCCCTGAAGTTTTACAGCTCTGTCCGACTGGACATTCGGCGCATCGGCGCTCTCAAGGACGGGACAGACGTGGTGGGCAATCGCACGCGCGTCAAGGTGGTCAAGAACAAAGTGGCGCCGCCTTTCCGCATTGCCGAGTTTGACATCATTTATGGAGAGGGCGTTTCGTCCCTGGGCGAACTCGTCGATTTGGGGGTCAAGGAGGGGATTATCAACAAGAGCGGATCTTGGTACAGTTTTGGGGAGCAGCGCATTGGACAGGGACGTGACAACACGAAACGGTGGCTGGCAGAAAATGATGCTGCACGGCAAGAAATCACAAATGCCGTCCGCGCCAGCCTTGGCATGAATGAGGTGCGGACCCCGGAAGCTGCAAGCCGTGCAGCTTCCCGGTAGAGGCGCTCTACCAATACCAAAATTGGCTGCAAGAACGCAAACAGCATCCACTGGCGTATTGCCACTTGGAGACCCTGATCACAATCCGGCAAAAGAGGAGCAAGAATACGTCTGCAGCGGAAGGTGCGAAGCGCAGATACCCCCTCGTCTTGGCACTAATCCCTGACCCGCAACAGAGCCCCGGTCCGGACGAATTCCTTATCTAACGTGCGCGCAACAAGCCGATACAGGTAAGCACCCGCCGCCAGTGCCTCCCCATGAATTATCACCGTATGCCCCTTGCCAGCGGCAAAGCGCATCGGATCGGTTTGCAATACTTCACGCCCCAACATGTCAATTAACGTTACCGTCACGTCCGCAGGCTCCGGCAAACCGAATAGAATGTTCGCAGACACCGAAAACGGATTAGGGTAGTGTCCTTGCAATTCGACATCGTCGAGAATCACGCCCGCATTCTCGCTCGACAGCGCCGGAAGAACTTCTATACTGAATTGCAATGCAGTAGACGCCGCTGTAGCATCAATTGCCATGAACGTGTATTGGGTCGATGGCATCACACTGCTTGGCCTACCACTGAGGGTACGCGTGGCCGCATCAAATGCCAAGCCGGATGGGGCCGCAGGGGTGAGTGTATACGAGTATGGAGGCGTGCCTCCTGTCGCTTCTGGGAAAACCAGGTCACTAATAGCCTCACCTTGTGTATAGATCTGGTCTGCGATAGTGTCCGGTAACGTCAGCTGCGCTCCCCGGGCATTAATCACGTTATCCCAGAGTTCTTTTGCGCGCTCAGCATTGGAAATAAGATCGTCGCTCCCCTTACCCCCTATTACGGCAAAGGCAACCTCAATAGACTCACTTGGCTCAAATGTATGCGGACCACTTGCGATAATCTGTGAAGCGTCCGTCACCGGACGGATTACGTTGCTCAGTCCCCCACTCAGAAACCGCCACTTTTTTGCGTCCGAAAAACCACCGTAAATCTCATCCGGATTATGGATCGCACGGTAAGAGAGACCGCCCGTAGTTGAAAGCATGCGCACACCTACGGCCAAGCTGCCCTCACTGTCTGTGACATACCCGACACCAAGGTCAGAGTTGAAATGTGTCCTGTCGTTTACGGCCCCGCCCAAATCGACATCCCAGTCGAAGAAGAGCCCAATATGCAGGTTCTCCAGAGTGGTCGGGCCAGCATTGGTGACCGTATACTTTAGAATCAAATAGGCGTCATTGCCGGGCGTGTCCTCCACATAGCTCTCCTGCAGGATATCCACGCCGATGGAATTGCTGGCCGTGACATCTGTCAATACGACGCGTCCCTCTTGCGTTGTCAGCGATCCGGGTCGAAATACTTCAAGCACCTCCCCAGCCTTCATTACAAAATCATGGTCTTGCCCTGAACCGGGGGCACCTCGAATGCAGTCCATTACTTGGTTGGCACCCGTAGCAATTAGAAGTCCGCCCTCAAAAAGGGGATCTCGCTCTTGGTTATTCTTGTCCAGTATTCTGAAGCCCTGCCCCTGACTGCCCACTTCTCCCTGAAACTTTGTATAGCCGATATTGCCTTCATTAGTGATGGATACCTTCAGCCCTGACGTTTGGTGCAAGGCTGCTGCTCTCTGATTAATCGGAATTCGCACGACATCCGGCGTATCCTCAAACGCCCCCTCAGCAATTCGGGTAAAAAGAATCGCAGACCGGTTGTCTGGGGCGTCGCCGGATATCGTAAACGAGAACTCCAGCGTTTGGCTGGCCCCATTCGGCAGGGCTCCGACTGATACCGCACCACTGGCCCAGTCCACAAAATCGTCATCACTGGCGAAACCGATCGTAAGGCTGGACGCATCTCCATGAAAATTGGTAAATGTGGCCCGAATCCTTACCGCATCACCCGACTGAAGGTCCTGGTTGCCATTCTGGTTTTCGTAATCGAATTCGACAAGTCGCACGCCCGGCCTGGGTGCTTCCGTTACAGCTCGCTCTGCATTCACCAACCCTCTCCCCAGCAGGCCGGCCGGGACAGAAGAGTTCGCATCGTCTATATTGTCTGCCGTAAGCCTTATCTGCTCACGCAATTGCGGCGGCGTGAACTGCGGAAATGCCGTCTTTACAAGAGCCGCGACCCCGGCCGTAAGTGGCGCAGAAAAAGAGGTGCCACTCGACTGTCCGTACCCTCCCCTAGGGTTCGTCACATCAATGCTGATGCCAGGAGCAAACACGTTGATCGAGCGGCCGAAATTGAACGCGTTCTGATTCGAGTGTTTGTAAGTCCCTCCCACGCTTAGCGTAGAAAGATATCCAGCAGGAAAAAACGGCGTCAGATCCGCATTGACACCGTCGTTGCCCGCGGATGCGACTACGAGTGCCCCCTCATCCTCTGCGGCCTCGTACACGCTACGCTCAGTCTGGGAAAAAAATTTAGATCCAAAACTGGTATTGATCACGTGGGCTCCATTCAGGGCGGCGTACATGACACCCTGCATGGTAAAACACAAGAGATTCTGGTCGGCACAGTTGGCATTGATCGGAATGAACTTCGCATTCCAACTGCTTCCTGCGATGCCGCGCTCATTGTCGGTCACAGCGGCCGCGGTTCCGGCTACAGCTGTTCCGTGGAAGCTGTAATTGCCCGCGCCGTAGGCGTCGGGCACCTCCTCCCCAAAGTTCCAGCCATGCACATCGTCCACGAATCCGTTGTTGTCGTCATCAATGCCATTACCCGCGACTTCACCTGGATTGGTCCAAACGTTGGCCAAGAGATCCGGATGCTCCCAGTCATTGCCCGAATCCACGATTCCAATAACTACATTGCCGGCGTCACCTTTAACGACATCCCACGCTTCGGGCAGTTTCATACGCGCCAAGTGGACCTGGTTTAAATACCTGGGGTCATTAGGATGAGTGGGAAGCCACTCATCTTCCGACATGCGTCCAATAACATGATGTACCGGCACTGGCTCTGCGTACACCACAGCAGGGTCTTTTGCCAGAGCCCGGGCAATGGTCTCCGGTGCATAGGGTCGGGAATAGCTCACGCTGTAGACACGTCGCAGCACTTCGGTGCTTGGTCTCAGCCTCCGGTGCTGCGCAATGACATCAAGAAACGGAAATGCCTTCTCCAAGGACTCCACACCGTAACGGGCCGCGGCCTCATCAAATACCGGAAGCCCAGTTTTCCCGCCCACACCGTCAATTTCCGAGCGGTTAAACTTTACGTACAACCGGCCAGGCTGTACGACGTCCGCATTTCGGGCGACTTGAGCATGCAATTCAGAATGTGTCATGCCCAGAGAAAACAGGACAAATCCTATCAGAAAGTGAATTTGATTCCGAAGCGTAATCATTGGACAGATTCTATTTTGGACGCCGCAACGCTGTACAACAAACGAATTTAGATTGCCACTAAATCTCATTCATCCACCCGGATAAGCCCAGACGGCATACTTTGCGACACGCCGGACAACACTCTAACATGCTGTTCTTATCCGTGTGCCTTCGAGGCTTCCCAATGGCGGTCCATTTCTTCGAGTGAAGCCGACTTAAAGTCACCGCCCTCGACGTTCTTTTCGACGTATTCAAAGCGCTTCCTGAATCTACGATTGCTTTCGCGTAAGGCAATCTCCGGGTTGAGGCCGGTACGGCGGCCATAGTTTACAAGAGCGAACAGCAGATCACCAAATTCCGCCTCCCGTTCCTGCGTGTCCAAAGCATCGTGAAACTCGCGAATCTCTTCCTCCACCTTTGCCCACGTCTTCTCAACATCCGGGAAATCAAATCCCACACCAGCGACCTTTTCCTGGATCCGGTAGGCACCAAGCAGTGCCGGCATGTTTGCAGGCACCCCACCGAGCACCGATCCCGTTTTGCGCTCTTTCGCCTTAATCGACTCCCAGTTGGCGAGCACATCACTAACGCTGTCTGCTTCCACGCCTCCAAAAACGTGCGGGTGACGTAGCACGAGCTTTTCCGTTACAGCCGTGAGCACACCCTTTAGATCAAAAAGTGCTTCTTCTTCGGCAATTACACTGTGAAAAACAGCTTGCAAGATCAGATCTCCGAGTTCTTTTTTCAGTTCACTGGAATCTCCACTGTCAATTGCATCCACGGTCTCGTAGGCTTCTTCAATCAGCAGGTGGCGCAAGGATGCGTGTGTCTGTTCCCTGTCCCAAGGACACTGCCTGCGTAGTTGCCGCACTACCGTAACAAAATCAGACCAAGCTTCAGCTGAATTCTTGGATTCGGCGAAGGCGGGATCAAAGATCTTGTCAGACATAGATGAAATTTGCGGATTGGTTCGCTAGAAATATCAAGATGGCGAATTTTACGAAGCATTCGAGATACGATTACCCTCTTTCTGCGTATAATTGGTTTAATC
>JAAXGT010000126.1 GCA_012271205.1 Rhodothermales bacterium | reverse complement strand
TTATCACCGCGGGAATTGAGGCTAGCGCAACTTTTGAAGCGTGTGTGTGCTTACAGTGGCACCATCTGCAGCCACGCGGATCAAATACGTGCCATTCGAAAGACCTGCGCCACTGATGGGCAAAAACAACGGAACGTGCAGCGAGGGTGTCCCCTGAAACAAGGTTCGAAGACGCTGTCCGGCTAAATCATACAACTCAATCGACACGGCCAGGTGCGTGCCTGCTGAGAACTGGAGAACCGTTTCCGACTGAAACGGATTTGGATATGGTCCTTCGGCCACGAGCCCGGGTGCCAACAGCGTCACGGTTACAGGTTCACTCAGGTTGTAGGCTCCGCCCAGTGCTTTCTGGTGGACACGAAACGTATACGTTCCGGCTGCCAGGCCACGGGCCGTATACTCATACATGGCCGGCGCTTCCAGGCGTCCCGCTATAGTACCGATTACGGAGTTTCCCGCTTCGGTCAGAAGTTCGACTTCAAAGGTGATGTTTGTAGCCGGGGTTTCCGCACGCCAGGTGAGTCGCGCTGAGCTCTCCAGCGGTTCCGCCACAAGATTGCTCAAAGTGACGAGAATGCTCTGCGCACACCGGGACTGAAGCTTGAGCCCGCATACTTCAGCTTGGCCGAGCGCGGCGTATTCTGCTTCATCCGGCATGCATAGGCCGATGTTACTCGTGAAATCACATGTGGGCAGTCTTGCACCGAGCGTGGCTACGGATAGTGGCACAATGCCGGTCAATTGATTGCGGCTCAGGTTTAGGGTTTGGAGTGTTTGCAGTTCACCCATGATTTTCGGCAGTTCGCCACGCAATGCATTGCCTGAAAAGTCGATTGCTGTCAAACCTTGCAGCTCATCTATCACGGCCGGCAATGCACCGGACAGGGCATTATCATTGAGTTCAAGGCCTGTAATTATCCCTGACGAGCAGGCTACACCATGCCACTCGCAGGGCGCAGATGAAGCCAGCCAGCCATCATTGATCAGCCAGTCAGGCCCATTCGTACTCATGTAGATAGCTTCCAGCGTGGGGCAGTCTGGAGCCCTGCAGATCTTGCATGCGGCCTCCCGAAGCAGTCCGCACACGGCTTCGCCACCCAACACAGCGTAGGGCGGCGTGTCCGGCAAGCAGACTTGATTGCCTCCAAGCTCGCATGTGTTGATCCTGGCGGCGAAGCTGGCTATGGTAAGGGGTAATGCGCCTTCGAGCCTGTTGTCGGCCAGCGACAGCCAAATCAATTTGTCAAGCTGTGCCAGTGTCGCCGGGACAGGGCCAGTAAGCTCATTATAACTCAAGTTTAGGAGGCGCAACTCTGCCAGGCTGCCCAGCGATGCGGGAATGAATCCTGAAAGTCGGTTATGGCCGAGATTCAGGGACCTGAGCGTAGTAAGGTTACCCAGTACATCGGGTATGCGTCCTGCCAGGTCATTGCCGCTGAGGTCGAGATTCTCTATGGAAGCGAGATTGGCCAAGGGGTCCGGGATGGGACCTGTAAGCGCATTATCGGCCAGACTGAGTTCACGCAGGTTGGCGAGATTGCCGTATTCCAGCGGAATAGTACCCGAGAAGTCGTTGTTACCCAGCTGCAGCACTTCCAGGTGCTCCAGCTGTCCGATAACAGCCGGGAGTGTACCGGTGAGTTTCTTGAATCGAATGCCGGGTCCGCTGTTGTCGATACGGATTTCGCGAAGCTCGGTAAGGCGGGCCAGTTCACCGGGGAGTGATCCGGCAAGGTTGTTTGCGGAAAGATCAATTCTGGTGATTTTGCGGGGCCAAGAGGAAGAGACGCACGTTATGCCGAACCAGTCGCAGGGCTGGTTGGAGCGCAGCCACCCGTATGCATTTCGCCAGTTGGGGCCGCCGGTATCGAAGAAGAGCTTTTCGAGGGTCTTGCACTCTTCGAGCGAGATCTGGGTAATCAGCGGGCACCCCTGATACTGTGCTGCAGCGGACCGCACAGGAGGCACAAAAATAAGCAAGAGACAGGCTATGCGAAGCATGGTAGCAGAGCCGGGGTCACAGGGCCTACGATGCATTGTGCGCCATGTTCACTGCTTGCGGCGTGCAGCCGCATCGAAGGATCTCTTCGAGGCTTGCACGTCGGGAACGACTTCGCGATTTCAAAGATCAGAACCGGCGGGTCGGTTCAGCGCTTGATCGTGCGCGGTCAACGCTTTATACGTTTCACTCAAGAGAACACATAAGTTTGGTAATCTTTGAGGTGCTCCCCAACCGTTGGACAGAAACCGACTGAATTTAAGATATAAAACGACCCGTTATGGATTAGCTTTGGGTCGAGTGGAATGTAGCGGAACGGGCGTTGGCCATGGCGGAGCTGCCACGTCACGATCACCGAGATCGCGTTCACCTACCCGCGCCGGGAAGCGGTCCTCCAGGCACACGCCCGCTTGGACGGGCGGTACGCGATTCGGACCAATGTGCCGAAGCCGGATAGGTCGGCCGAGACGGTCGCAGATCATTACAAACAACGCTCTAAAGAGGAACCGGCCTTCCGGCCATTGAAGACAGTCGACCTGAAGGTGCGCCCGATCCACCCCTTCACCCGGCGGCGCATCGAGACCCACTTTTTCATCGGTATGCTGGCCGAATATGTCCGGTGGCACATGAAAGCCCGACTGGCCCCGCTGCTGTTGGCCGAGGAGGCCCCCGACGGCGTCACGCGCGACCGGGTCGTCGCCCCGGCGGAGCAATCAGTGGCCACACGCCAAAAAGTGGCCACGAAAACGACGCCGTACGGTACGCGGGCGATGAGCTTCCAGGCTCTGATGTCACACTGGTCGACGCTGACCAAAGCCCACCTCGAAGAGACGTCCAGCTAGACGCGTCAGGTTGGGATCGGGTCCTGACCCCGACGCAAAAGCAGGCCTTCAAACTGCTCGGCGTCCGTTACCGGTAGACCCGCTTCCGGTAGCCCGAATCAGTCTGAATCTCCGTGTAAAGTCCACCCCTGATCGCCCCATGTCGACTCTCAACTACTATAAACTTCAGTCATGGTAAGATCCACTGCAGAGAGTCGACCGCCGTAGCGTGCCGGAAAGCCTCCCTTGAGTAGCGATACATCCTTTATCACATCACCGTTGAAGGTGCTCAAAAACCCGAAGACATGGCTGGGGTTGTAAATCTGAGTGCCATCCAAAAGGAACAAGCTTTGACCCGGACCACCACTCCGGACGTAGATGCCGGATGAGCCCTCGACACCTGACTGAATGCCGGGCAGCAGTTGAACGATTTTAAGGATATCTACCTCTCCAAGCAGGGCCGGTAGTGCCTCTACTTGTTTGATTGGCAGCTCCATGCGACTCATCTGGGATTCCTGTACGTGTGATATAGCGGCCGAGGCAACGGATTCTATCTCCTCCAGAAAGAGAGTAACAGATTCCAGCGCTACCTCGAAGCGCAGATCGGCCTCCAACAGGTGCGAAAAAGTCAATGGATGATAGCCGAGGTGACTGATGATCAGGGTTCTGAATCAGCCGGCAGCAATATGCTGAAGAAACCGTACTGGTTGGTGGTTGGGCCAATCTCCAGCGCCGGGACGAAAAGGGTGGGCCAATTAGGGTTCACCACTCTGCGCATCAGTGACGGTGCCGCTGATGGTATAGGTGCTGGCTTGCTGCTGCGCAATTGAAGTGTTTGGATGTGTGAGCAAAAACCCGCTCAGTGCGATGCAAAGGGCTGAAGTAGCTGATCGCATCTTGAGGCAGGTTGGAGATCTAATCGGATGATTGCGCCTTGAAAGATGGGCCATTTCAGAATGGCTGCGGTGCAAAACGAATTCAACCATCATGCTGCAACGGGCACTCAACGATCCAAGTGAACGCCGGAGGCGAAAGGCGGCTGGCAATGAGAAGACAGGGGGCCGGTTCAATTGAAAACGTGCAGCAAGGTATGACCGAAGAAAGGAGTCTGGCAGCAATACACTGAGCCAGGCGGTGATACTCAAGCATTCTGCGCTGTACCGGGGTAAATGACGCTTGCCGGTTGCCGTATACTGAGATCAGTTGAAAAATCTTGGCGGCCTTAGCTGGTCCTGAAACCTCGGACGGGTGTGCCCCAACGGAAGTACAACTCCGGTCTTGAGCTGCAGCCAGTCCGGGTTCAGTGCTGTGGTGCACGCCGCACAAACTGGCTGGATTACACATGGCCAGTCAGCGTTGCCGGACGCGGTCGCGCGTGATATCCGTGCCGACGGCCTCGAGATCATATTGGCCAAACGAGGCATCCAGCTCCCGGATGACTGAGCGTCGGATTCGGCCCTTTAGAAATGGGATCTTGCTGCGGTTGCCTGTAAAATACTCACGGTATGGATGCACAAAGAGGCGCACATGCGTGTTGCCTACAGGAACGGCTTCCAGTTGCACCGTGACCTTATACAGTCCCCAGTTGCTCAACTGACGGGGCGCAGTCGCTATGGCATTGGGGGCCACGCTTTCCACGAGCGTCCAACCTGCGTCGGTAAAGGCCTGCTCCAATCGCGCATGCACAGTATCGCTGGACACCTGTAC
>JAAXGT010000207.1 GCA_012271205.1 Rhodothermales bacterium | reverse complement strand
GCCCGCCCAAAGGCCGATTCCGGGCACTTGGCCGGCCTGGGCGTACCGACTTAAGCCACGTATCCCATAGACCGTCACAACAGGCGAGCCAACTCCTTGCGAGCCCGGTAGAAATTGGCCAGCGCGAAGAGCGTATAGACCTGGGCCGCGTTCCGGGCTAACCCACGATACCGCGTCTTGCGGTACCCCCACAGGGGCTTGACCACCCCAAAAGGATGCTCCACGCGAGCGCGGATGCGATGGCTCTCCTGGTTGAACACTTGGTCCGCCTCATCCAGCCCTTGGCCTCGGACCGCCTTCCGGCTCACACACCACGCCACCCCGCGGGCCTCGGCCGCCGCCTGGCGCTCCGCGGACACATAGGCCTTATCCCCGTAGATATGTTCCTCCTCCCCATGGAGACCGGCCTCCATCAGGGTCGAATCATGGGGGGCGGCCGTGGTGACCGCCACAGAATGCACCTACCCCTGCGTATCCGTACCCACAGGCGCCTTCAGGCCAAAATGCCCCGTGTGGCCCTTCTTCGTTGAGGTCCTCTCCGGATCCCGTTGCCGCTCTTTGTTCTGGGTGGAGGAAGGCGCGTGGATAATGGTGGCCTCCACGATAGAGCCCGGCTTCAGGATCCGCCCCTTCCGAGTCAGATGCGCGGTACTGAGCGCAAACAGTTGCGGCGTAAGATTATGCTTCTGCCAGCGGTGTCGGAATTGGCCTATCGTGGTCTCATCCGGTACGCGGCGCACGTCCACGCCGGCCAAGCGACGCGCCGGCTCCATGTCAATAAGAAACTCTTCCGCGGCGGGGTCGGACCACCCGAACCCCTGCGGCATGAAGTCGATCCGCCGCATGACCGGCAGGGGAATGGGCGGACGTCCATTCCCCCGCTTGGGATAGTGGGGTTCGATGAGGGCCAGCAAGTCGACCCAAGGCCGCCCGGCCTCCCTCTCTTCGAGCCGTAGCTGTTGGCGGGTTTTCTTTTTTCGGTGTTCGTATTCGAGATCTGTGAAACCAAGCTGCAGGATGGCAGCTTAAATAAGTTATCCTAACATCAGTCTTTAATCTCCAGGCTTGATCAGAAGTTCCTTTATTATGTCCTTGTTTCGTGCCTTTATGCATTGTATATTGGGCGGCGTGTAATTTGGATAGTCGGCCTACAACAATCTCAACAAGATAAAGTCATGATATCCCGTTTGCTTCTTCTTCTTCTGTCTTGCGTAATCGTGTTTGCGACCACCGGTTCGGATGATTCGTCGCAAATCGGTGATCCGGGCGTGCCTGTCCCACAGGAACCTTCCACCTCTGCCTGCGCTGCACCGGGTGATGCCATGCCGGTCCAACTATTTGCTGGCAGCGGCGACGCACCTCGGTTGCTCACTACTATGAGGCCTTCGGCAGTGGCAGAGTTTTGCGTATTGCCCATAGATGCGACGAAAAAGCAAAAAAAACGATTCCACGAATGTCGCAAAAAACTTGATTGCGACGATTGGGAAACCGACTTCAACGAAGATGGTGATCAAATCGTCACATGCGAGTAGGATGGGCACAATTATCCGGTACCGAGCGCAGATTGCTTGGCGTATTCAAACAATATCATCGCTGCGGTGCCTTTCCTTAGCCCTATCCTTGTTGATGCTGATTCCGCCATCAGCCTCGGCGCAAGAGTTTTATGCGGTGCGGTACAGTCATACATTTCCAGTACTGTATGGTGCGGGCGATGCCGCCTTGGAGCACCTTATGGCACAAGAAGGGGCGGGGTACACCCAGGGTCCGAGTCATGCAACTGTTCTCAGGACTTTGGTCATCAGCCCGGATGCATCCTTGATGTACCGAACCGTAAGGCAGAATATTATCCCTGGTACGCGAACGGGATGGGAGTACATTGATACGACGTATGTCCAGTTTGATGCCAACGCATACACCGAATCGCGTGAATTCTTTGGAGACACGTACTTGGTCAAAGATGAGCGGCCAGTCCTTTCTTGGCGCGTGCTGAGCGAGGAGCGCTTGTATCTTGGCTACCGGGTCATGAAGGCAACCGCCATGCTGGATTCTATTTCGGTGGAAGCATGGTTTGCGCCTGAGATATCAGTTCCTGCAGGTCCCGGCTTATACGGTGGACTGCCCGGACTCATTCTTCTTCTGACGAATGTGTCCACCGGAGAGGTGTATTCGGCAGAAGCGGTCATGATCACTGAGGAACTGCAAATTACGACTCCAACGGCTGGGCGCGAAGTATCCAACAGAAGATACAGTCAGGTGAAAACCTCGGAGTTGGCTGCGGACCGATCCTATTATGACGAAACCAAGCGCTTAATCGAGGAAGGTAGAATGACAGTACGGAGGCGGAATTTCGATGTGAACGATCCACTTGGCAATAAAAAGAAGCAGTGAGGTCCGTCTGCTCGGCTCGGCGGAGAGACGTACCGTCCCGGCCAATCTATAGGCAGCGCGCGATCAGACGCTTTGCCGTAAGCGCCCGCGGTGGTAGTAGCGGAGTATGTTTTGGTTTCGCATATTAACAAAAGGATACATTTTCTCTGACCGTGGGTTCACTCTCGCTGGCTCTGTACCAGAATTCCAAGCTTCCACTGTTGCCTAGCTCGGTTTGTCCCATCACACTTCGTGGGTCTGGCGCACGGGCCACACGACTCGCTCATGCGCAACTCCTCCTCATCCCGATACCACTTGGAACCATGAAAGCGATGCAGCCATGTTTGAAAAAGGCGTTGTGTGGTGGGTTGTCCCGGTAGCGGCCGCGCTCTGGTGCATAGTTCCGACCGTTCAGGCCCAGCGCTTTGCCGTCATCGGTTCGGTGACAGATTCGGCCGGAGTTGCGCTGGCCCAGGCCACCGTGGTGGTACTTGCGCGCGCGGATTCGGCGCTGGTCCAGTTCGGCACGTCCCGCGGCGACGGGGCCTTTGCCGTGAGACACCTGTTGCCGGGGGCGTACGTCTTGCAGGTCTCCTATGTGGGATTTGCGACGGCGCTGCGCGACTTTGAGGTGGACCGTACGGATGTCGACGTGGGGCGCATGGTGTTGTGGCCCCAAACCAACGTGCTGGAAGAGTTTGTGGTGACGGGCGACCGCCTGCCGTACGTTGTCCGCGGGGATACTATCGAATACAACGCAATGGCCTTCATCGTTCGGCCGCAGGACATGGTTGAGGACTTGCTGCGGCGCATGCCGGGTATTGAGGTGGATCGCTACGGCAACATCATCGCTTATGGGGAGCTCGTCCAGCGCCTGCTGGTGGAGGGCCGGGAGTTTTTCGGGGACGATCCAACGATTGCCACACGCAACTTGCCGGCGGATGCGGTAGAACGCGTGCAGATCTACGACCAGCCTTCGGACCGGGCTGAGTTGACCGGCGTGCCGGACGGTCGGGAGGAAAAGACCATGAATCTGGCCTTGACCGAGGAGGCCAAGCGAGGGGCCTTCGGGCAGATTACCAGTGGGG
>JAAXGT010000042.1 GCA_012271205.1 Rhodothermales bacterium | reverse complement strand
GCCTTGCTCTAGCAGCGCGCGTGCACGAGCCTGTAACTGGGCGGATAATGGAGGTCCATACAACCGAGCCCGGAGTTCAGTTTTACACCGGTAACTTCTTGGACGGATCAATCACGGGTAAAGGCGGACGTATCTACGGCCATCGCAGCGGTTTCTGCTTGGAAACGCAGCACTACCCAGATTCACCTAACAAGCCAGAATTCCCGACGACAATACTAAGACCGGGACAGACATACGCATCGCGGACAATGTTTTCCTTCAGTACTGCTGCCATCGACAATGCACCGGATTCCTGACCGAAGGTATCTGGGGGCGGTACGACGCCAAAGACGTGCTGGGCTGGAAGACCCAATGTAGAAACTGCCCAGTCTACTCTGGTTCTCGTTCTTGCGAATCTGTCTGGATGGACGACGCCATGTAACAGCTGGCCACCAGCATTGGAAAGACGCAAATCCCGTGATAATCAACGGGCAATGCCGGGAGCGGAGTCGGTACTAGACCCAGGCAGACAGTTTCGCCGAAGTGAACCTTGCACCTTGGTCGCGCGTGAAGTTATCACGCAGAACTTTGCTGCACGTGAGGGGTCATTGTTTGGTGACAGGCCTAAACCCGGGTTGATGCTCTGGATTCTCGTGACAGCACTTCGAAGGAAGCGCTTGCTTACGTTCCTTTGTGAACGCTGGTCTCTGAAGATGCTGGCAAGGCCAGTCCGATGAGTCGCCTTTAATACCCAATATCCGAGCCGTTTATGAGAGCCTGGCCTTCCACAAGCAGATTTGCTGGTACATGTCTCCTCCTGTTGACGGCCGCCGGATGTCAGGTGGCAATTGCACCAGTGGATACAGGCCGCACCGACACGCCCACCATCGTTGTGCAGCCGGTCGATCCCCTCGAGAAGATATTCCGAGAAACGGCCGTATTCTCACCGCACGAAGCCGTGGCGGATGTGGCCCGCGGCGAGCACGCTTCGTTTCAGTTTGCCGTCCGTGCAACCGCCCGCATCTCCGACCTTACGGCGACGGCCAGCGCACCGGCCTCGGACCATAGTACGTTGCCTGCTCCGTGGACGGGCTTTGTCGGATACGTCAAAGTAGGCCGTTCCACCCCTACACCATCGAGGGACCGGCTGCAGCCGGCGTCAGGCTACTATCCGGATCCTATCCTCGATACTCCGTCCATAGATATAGAGCCACACCTTACGCAACCCGTTTGGATTAGCGTTCCCGTGCCAGATAGTAGCCGGCCTGGGACGTATGAGGGCGTGCTTGCTCTTTCAGGACGCCTGGACGGGAAGCAGTTTGAACTCGAGCGTCGCTTCGAAGTGCGCGTGTATTCACCAGTCGTCGACAAATCACGCCTTTGGGTAACAAACTGGTTCTCGGTGTCACCGGACAGGCTGGCCTACATGAACCGAGGCGAACCCGTCGAGCCATACAGCGATACGTACTGGGAACTCGTACGCGTCATTGCCTCAAAAATGGCCGAATACCGGCAGAACGTCGCCATGATATCCCCGCTGCGCCTGGCTCAGTACACTATGTCGGAGGGCGAGCTACAGATTGACTTCAGTTACTTTGACCGAACTGTAGAGATATTCATCGAAGAGGGCGTCATAGGTCGCATTGAAGGTGGCCATCTGGGCGGCCGGGAAAGCACCTGGACAACTCCATTTGTCGTTAGCGTACCCACGTGGGATGGCAGCGACTGGAAGTTCGTTCGCCTGCCGGTAAGTGATGAGAGAAGCCGCGCCTTCTACGACGTGTTCTTACCGTCTCTGGTAGACCATCTCAGGGATCGCGGGTGGCTTGATCTGTACATGCAGCATCTGGCTGATGAGCCAATTGTGGCGAATGCCGCCTCGTACGTGGAAATTGCCCGCTACGTGAAGGACCTGGCCCCAGAACTTAGAATTGTCGAGGCCGTGCACAATAAAGATCTGGAGGGCACCATCAATATTTGGGTGCCGCAGCTGGATTTTCTCCATGAGGATTACGAATTCTACACGTCTCGTAATGAGAGTGCAGACGAGGTGTGGTTCTACACGTGCCTGGCTCCTCAGGGGGAGTACGCCAACCGTTTCATTGAATTACCGCTGATCAAAACACGGCTGCTGCACTGGATCAACTACAGATACGGGATCCCAGGATACTTGCACTGGGGGTACAATGCGTGGCGATTGGATCCATTTCAGGAGACGACCGGCATTATTACGGAGTCAGGAAATGTCCTGCCTGGGGGGGATGCATGGATTGTATACCCCGGCTTCCGGCGTATCCTGAGCTCCATTCGTCTGGAGGCCATGCGTGATGGGATCGTCGACTATGAGCTCCTTAGCCGGCTCGAGGAGACGCATCCTGAAGAGGTGCGTGAGCTTGCCCGACGTGTGGTTTATCAGTTCGACCGATACGACATGAATATTCCGGCATTTAGAGCCAAGAGGCGTCGTGTGCTCCAGCTTTTGGGCAAAAATACTGGCAATTCCTCCTATAACTGATGCCTTGGGATTCGGGCAATGTCTTTACCGATGTCTGCCATACGACTGAAGGTGCGCCCGGTGTACCACCGCCTCGAAGGCCTCCTTCGCGCCCACGTCTTGTTCTGCATGCCCGCCCGGCCCTCTTCCGCCGGCCCGCGCCAAGGCGGGCAGAAAACGCACTCCGGACGCGGGGTCCTCAGCTCCAAACCCTGGTGTAGCATGGGTAAGTTCCGTGCTGGGGGCAATGTTTTTGTCGGGCGTTACATTACCTTTTGAGGTGATCGTGAAGAAGGGAGTCCTTGCATGGTCGACGGCTGATCACTCTGGTGTACGCATGCTGGGCCAAGGGCCGTAATGCTCGTTATC
>JAAXGT010000002.1 GCA_012271205.1 Rhodothermales bacterium | reverse complement strand
TCGGGCGCGCTGAACCATCCCATGCGGCGGGGCGGTGAACGGCGCCAGCGACGGCCATGGATCCCGATCCGCCTCGGACCGAACCAGGGGCGTTAGGAGACGACCTCGGGGCATCAAAGCTAACCGTAAGTCTGAGGCCATCTAATAGAGTAAACGTGATTGCAATACACTACACTAGCTTGATCCGGTTACGAGTGACAGGCATCCGGCATTCGGTTGTCGCATGGGTCTAGGTCGATGATGTTTCGTCTTGCCCTGCCACGAGCCGCGCAGTGGGGCGGCCAGTCCGTTTTCAATTCTGTCCAGTCTGGCGCGCATCGGACGATTTTCCACTGGTGGAGTTCGAAGGTCACGGAGCTGCCGGGTAGCGCGAGAGTGGTAGCCTGCATGATCGGTGCCGCGGGTGTCGTATGATGGCGGGCAGCTATCATCGCTGGCTCGTGCAGACAGCCAACCAGGCCACCCGCTCTGCTGATTGGAGCAGTACAGTGCGGATGCGCGATTTGCCGGACCGCGTTCTGCGGGCTTTGGAGAAGAGGTCTTGGAACAGGGCAGCCTGCGATATCATAAAAACAACCATCAAGAGTTCCCGGCGATTATGCAATCGCACGCAGTCATTGCGCGTTTGGTTACATGAGGACTCCGGTGTTGTGGCCACGGGACAAACCTATCATGACTTTTCGGGAATCAGTATCCACAAATCCAAGCTGTACCGTTTTGTAGATGGGCACTACCGACGACTTGTACGCAATCCTGCAGGTTCACTACGCTGTGGAGCCGGAAGTAATAAAGGCCGCGTACAGGCGCTTGAGTCATAAATATCATCCCGACGTCAGTTCTTCGCCTAGGGCAACGGAGATGATGAAGCGGTTGAATAGTGCATATGAAGTTTTGGGTAATGTGCAGAAGCGAGCCGCATATGATCAGCTACGAGCTTCACGAAGGCCGACCGAGCCGGCCCGGCAGCAGCCCGATTTCGGACGTCGTCAACAGGAGCAGTACCGGCAGAGACAGGGGACAGGTGCCAGACACGAGCGACCTCCTCGGGCGCGACCGAGACCGAGGAGAAGGCGGTGGCCGGTAGCCCTTTTCATCTTGGGGTACGTTGTTTGGATCTGGGGATCTGATTATTTTGACCGGGTGCCGGACAACAATCTGACACCGCCCGCAACGAAATCCGAGGCTGCTCAATCGCGCTCTCAGGAATTACCTCGGGCCAGTCGCACTGAGCCGACCATACAGGCGGGGGGCGGAGGCTCAGTGTCTGCACGCACTCCGGCGGGGTGGCTCTCCAGCTCGTACACGCCATCGGTTGGGGGCGCCATACCCGTGAATCCATTGACGGGTCGCCAAGCGCGTTATTTGACTCCAGCGCAACTGGCCCGAGCTCAAGAAGAATATAGATCCGCGAATCCATTGACGGATCGCCAAACGCGTTGGCCCAATGACCACGTCGCTCGCCAGGGCTCATCCCGGCCGGCTGGCGTGACTTATTTTACTCACGGCTCACCTCGGGACGAAGTCTTGCGGATACAAGGCAGACCGGATCGAGTCCGAAAGAATGAATTGCGAGGATACGAGGACTGGATGTATGGATTGAGCCGTGTCAGGATATCCACGCAGACGGGGAAAGTGATCGCATGGTTGAATCCAGTCGGCCACCTGAATGTCCGGCATGTACCGAGCACAGCTTCTGTTCGCACCCCATACTACCCGCCCGGGTCGGGTCTGGAAGCATCAGATAAGATCCAAGATATGTTCAATGGCGTGGAAAGGTATGGATATACGGGATTCGAGCAACTTGGATCGAGCGGATTAAATTCATCCTCTTTGATACCGGGCCTGTACGAATGGCGAAGTCTGGTTGGCAACGCAGGTGCCACGCGTGAACCAAATGCAAATGCATTCAACTCTCCATACTCCGGTTACGGGTCGTATCAGGATTTGTATGAGGAAATCCTGGGGGCATCCGGAAGGCTTGGACCGAATGGCGACCCAGGATTTAAGGATTACGGTTTGAGCGGTTTCAATTCACCCACGTCACCCTCCAATTTGTACGGATGGCCTAAAGCCACGGAAAGTCTGAACACGTTGTCCAGTCCGACACTTGACTGGTAGCTGTACACCCAAACGCGGCCAAGTTCACCGGACTTTCGCAACCGAAAGGCCCTCCCCGAGTGGACAATCTCTCTGAAACAGGCCCTGTGAATCAACTCCGTCTTTCTTCGCTACCATCCTAGCTCTAACAGAAGCGATGTCTTAAATCGCTTGTAACTGCGGGGCGCGAAAGGCATGGGATGGCTGTTTACCCCGCTTACGTAAGTAATTCCGGTAACGGCGTTGGTGAGAAAGGCGTAATCGCTTAAGAGAAGGTTATCAAGGGGAAAATCTCCACAGTGGGGCTCGTAACCTAGCTTTCTGGCCGAACGCAAAACCACTCTCCTTGTAACTCCGGGCAATATGGGGCACTCGGTAGATGGCGTAAAAAGTGTTTGCCCTTTCACCCAGAATACATTATGGCACGAAGTTTCCGCCACGTTGTCGCAGGTGTCGAGAAAAAGGGCCTCGTCAAACCCTTTTTCTCGAGCCTCTCTCTTCGCTACGACATTTCCCAGGTAATTGAATGTTTTGTACAAGTTGAGACGGCTCCGAGGATTTCTTCTTTCCTCGCTGACCCGAAGAGTCAGAGCCTCCGGACCACTCACCCGGGGCTTTACTGACACAAGCAAGGAAGTGGTCTTGGGGCGTGCGTGAAAGACGGTACTTCCTTCTCCCCAAAGACATGCTTTTACGTGTAAATCATCTCCATCCGCTCTCTCGGCAGCGCTTTCGATTCGAAGCCGCGCTTCAGCCTCTCCGGGAAAGGGAATGCTGAGATACTCAGCCCCCCTTCGCATCCGCTCAAGGTGCATGGACAGAAAAAGCGGTGGTGCCCCCTTCCACCTGAAGGATTCAAATACCCCCTCGCCGTAATAAATAGCGCGAAGCGCGGGCGGTTCCACGAGCCTTTTTCCGTCAAGGAAGACCAGTTCATTCATTGCCACTGATTACAGAATCTGTAGGGACGTGACCAATGTGAGCGCTTTTGCCTTAAGTTCCGTCTCTCTGTATTCCTCGTCCGCTATCGAATCCCAAACGATTCCTCCCCCGAACCAGAATTCCGCGCCCTTGGGACTGTTCACTCCTGTGCGGATGGCAACGCTCATGGTGAAATCTCCGTTTGGGGAAAGCAGGCAGATTGCGCCGCAATAAGGTCCCCTTAGGTGGGGCTCGAGGCTGTCTATTATCCTTAATGCATCCCTTTTCGGGGCTCCGGTAACTGATCCGGGCGGGAAA
Organism: Rhodothermales bacterium; assembly: GCA_012271205.1. Classification (GTDB taxonomy): domain Bacteria; phylum Bacteroidota; class Rhodothermia; order Rhodothermales; family Bin80; genus JAAXGT01. The sequence goes on along the minus strand of JAAXGT010000002.1, from coordinate 2,781 downwards.
GTACTGGCGACGATGCGCGAAAATTCTACGCCGGGGCAGAGGCGTCCCTCAATTTCGGACTCCATTTGAGAAAGGGTACTGTAGCCTCTGACGGCGAAAAGCTCTCTTACTTTTATGGACCCATACTCGCATATTCTCCCGAGGTCATTTCTCATAAGATCCACTATCATGAGGTTTTCGGCCAGCTCTTTGGGGTTTGTTCTCAGCGTGGCTGCAAGTTGCCGGTCCCGGTAAGGATCCGGATCCCGTCGGATGGTCCCCTTTATGGGCCTTGTGATAATCTTGCTGCCCCTTTTCTTGAGAAAAAGCTCCATCGATCCGCTTACGATCTCGAAGCCCGGGAAGTGAATAAGCGCCGCGAAGGGGACGGGTTGGGCACGGTAAAAATCCACAAACCAATAAAGCGGCTCGCGCAGCGACTCGAAGCGAAACTTGTGCGAAAGATTCACCTGATAAACATCCCCTGCAGCAATATGCGCTTTTATGACTGAAATCTTCCGTGCGTACTCTTCACTTCTGATGTTCGTGCGCGGATGGCCTCCAAGGCGACTCTCGGCGGATAAAACGGACGTTGGGAGTGCGTCTTTGCAGGTAGTAACGTACAAACTGCTACTCTTGTAGAAGTGGAAAAAGACAAGGGGGAGCCCATCTTTTTCTTTCTCATTCGAAGTCTCAATCCCCGGAGTTGTGTACCGGAGATAGTCGTAGCTTATATAGCCTAGTGCGGTGTATCCCTCGGTAGTCAGCCTCTCAACCAAACGCAGAGGGTCTTGGGTAACTGTCTCCTCTCCCGCATCAGAAAACACCGTGGTCGTACCGCATGAAAAGCGAAGTGTAAGTGCCGGGATGCCGAAAACACCGGCCATGGGAGCAGAGTCCGAATCAAACCAACCTCCGCCTGAGTCTATCAACAGGGACTTTCCTATTAGAGACTTCGCTGGCTCTTCGATACTGAGGTTCATATCCACGTGCGGGCACATGTGAGGGCGTGGAATGCCTGGCTAAGCCGGGCGGCGAAGAATCTTGCCTAGTCGGAGAGTGGGCGACATTGTCCTCCTCTTCAAGCCGTACGCTTTCAACCATTGACCTGCACAAATACCAAGCGGTTTCCGGGGAAACAGGGTAAATGTCCGCGGACTGGTCGGAGTGGTGCGGGTTAGCCTTGGGCGTTCTTGCTCTATCGATTCAATGTTTCAGGGATTGGTGTCTCAAAGTCACAGCACATGGTATCCGTCTTACTGAAGGAGTTATTTGGGAATTCGATTCGTGTAAGTAAGTCAGTTACGCAGTCCAGTTGCGATTGTGCTGCAAGATGGAACTTGCCTCTTACTAGTTGGATCTAGTGTAGTGTCATGAACATAATGGTGATTCTGAAGAAGTGCCGGCCGGTTCCGCTCGCCCTTCTGGAGCATCTCGTCGGCCGTCTTCGTCCAGACCAGGGTCGGGGGGGCTCGTTGCAGGTCTCGAGGTAGGTGCGCCAGGCTAACGGGCGCTGGATATCGGGTTGAAGTCCCGTCAGGAGAAGGGAGCCTCCGGCCGCGAGCCGTGCGGGGGTCCCCGCGAAGCGTCGGTAGCGGATGAAGTCGGCCGGCTATAGAGCCCCGAAAAGATCGAAGATTGGAAGGACGAGACGTTTCACCCCGTCGAAGCCCCCCTCTCCGGGCCGCCAGGGCGAGGCCACGGGGTCGGAGAACCGAAGCCGGTTGATACGTCCAGCGTGGGGACCGGGGCGATCTCCAAGCCGCCCGGCGGTTGCGCGGGGCCGGGTCGGGAAGGGGTTCCCGTAGCCGATGAGGCCCGGCTTTGAGCCGTCCGACCCGGCCCTGGTCGCGAGGAAGTCGGCGAACCAGGGCCCTCCGGGGCCGGCGGAGTCGAGGGAGCGAAGGGCCGGGGCCCAAGGGAATTCGCGAGACCCAAGCCCGGGCCGCCCCCCGGAGCGGGGCAGCGGGTCCCAGCGGTTCAGCGAATACGGCCGGCCGCGAAGCGGAAGCCTAAACCGAAGAGTGGGGGGGGGCCGGTGGCCCCCCATCCCGGTGAAAGCGCGGCCCGGGGCGTACTTGGGATGGAAGCGGAAAGCCGCCCCCGGAGTGGACGGTGTGACGGGGGATCCGTACGTGGACGGGCGGTGGGATCGGCTAACCGATCGGCCCAACCGGGTACCCTCCGGGGCGTACCGGGCGCTTCCGAGTCGCCGAGTATATCTACCCCAGGCGGACGGGGGCCCGCGACCGCTCGGTATCGCGGCGTGGGAGGACCAGATCATCCAGCCGGCGGTGTGCAACCTCATGCTGACTCCGATCTAGGAGACGGAGTGGTTCGGGTTCCGCTACGGGTTCCGACCGCTACGATCGGCGTCTAACGCGCGGGCTGCGCGGCGTATATTAATTGCAATGTTTCTCGCGGAGATTGCTACGATCGGCGTCTAACGCGCGGGCTGCGCGGGCGGTCGGGATCACCCGGCAGAAGGTGAACGGGATATTGGACGCGGACATCCGCGGATTCTTGGACGAGGTCCACCGGGGCGGGTTCATCCGGTTTCGGGCACTCCGAATCGGGGACCAGCGGGGGATCCGTCGGATCGTCCAGGGGCTCCACGCCGGCGGGATGGAGGCGGGGCCCGGGTCAGATACGGAGAAAGGGACGCCCCCGGGGGGCCTCGGGTCTCCGGGGCGGGCGAACCTCTATCTCCATTATGTGCTCGACCGGTGGACGAAGAAGGGGCGACGGACGCAAGCGGGGGAACGTCCTCGGGGTCCGCTAGGCGGACGACTGGGTGGGGGG
>JAAXGT010000223.1 GCA_012271205.1 Rhodothermales bacterium | reverse complement strand
TGATGTGCGGGAATCCTCCATGGAGGATTCCCGCACATCACCATGATGAAACGCGAGTGCCGTCACAGTAACCAAAACCGCAATGGAAACCACCTTGATGCCCAAGCCCTGAGGCAACGAATCCAGCTTGAGTGTGGATTGAAATCGCGAGAAGACACTCATTTGTTACCAATGCAAGTGCGTGGTCACTCCCTATGTCGCAAAGCCAGCATTGATCCAACAGCAACCGCTACGCCCGCTCCGATTAAGGTATACCAAGGCCAAGCAACCTGACGCAATCCCTGTGCAGCTACCAGTTCATCCGAGGGGCCAAGGTGGATAATCCATCCTTGCTCCGGGTGGAACCAGAGCCCAAAAATGATCAAAACCATGAACACAATGGTAAACACAAAGGAAATAATGGCATCCGATTCACGTGCCCGCTTTGACAGAAGGCCCAAAAGAAATGCCCCTAGAAGTCCACCGTACGTAAATGAAGCTATAGCCAGACCGAGCTCAACAACAGGGTTCTGCGTGTCCTCAAACAAACTGGCAAATAAAACAAAGAGCACACCCCAGAATAGTGTCAGACCGCGCGAAATAAGCAGGGCCCGATCCTCTGCCTGAGGCTTGCGTATGATGCGCTCGTACACATCCATCATGGTGGATGACGCCAGTGAATTCAACGACGAAGAAAGGGTGCTCATGGCTGCTGCCAGAATGCCGGCCAGCAACAGACCCGAAAGGCCCGGGGGAAGTCCTTCAATTATGTATCGCGGAAACACCTCATCCCCACGAGAGAGCCCCAATTCCGCTGGTGATAGCCCTCCGTAGTATGTCCAAAGCAGCACGCCAACGAATAGAAAAAGCGCAAACTGGACTCCTACGACCAGTGCGCTCGCAACTAGTGCTCTTTGGCTGTCAGCTTGATTGCGGCATGCAAGCAAGCGCTGCACAATCAACTGATCCGTACCGTGTGACGCCATCGAAAACACACCGCCCCCTATCACTGCCGTTATAAGGACATACGGCTTCGTCACCCAATCGGCAAATGAATCCGCAAACCCCCAATCCAGTACGGTAAGCTTTCCCGCTGCTACAGCCTCTCTCCACCATCCTTCCGGCATTCCATCAAGCAGGAAAAGCACCGCCAATAGTCCACCCCCGACATAAAGCGTCATCTGTACCACGTCCATCCACACAACGGCGCGTATGCCGCCAATAAGGGTGTATATGACGGTGACTACTCCCAGGAGTGCAATGATCTGAAAGTACGAAACCGGATCACTGAAGATCGAAAGTCCGGCCGAGTCGGCAATCACTTTGAGTGGTATGGCCGTGGCAAACAATCGTACACCATCAGCCAAAAGCCGCGTAATCATAAAGGTGACGGACGCACATCCGCGCATTCCATCCCCAAATCGCTGGCCGAGAAACGCATAGGCAGTACTTAGGCTGCCACTAAAGTAACGCGGGAGGAAAAGCAGGCTGACGACCAGTCTCCCCAGTAGATATCCGATCGTTAGTTGAAGGAAAGTCATCGTACCGCCAAAGGTGATGGCAGGTACACCAATTACAGTGAGGGTACTGGTTTCCGTAGCCACAACTGAAAAACATACCGCCCACCATGGCAAATCTCGTCCCCCCAAGAAGTAATCCTTCGTAGAGCGCTGACGGCCGCCCATACGGATGCCGAGCACCGCGACGCCTACGAGATAACCAACGATGACGATATAATCGAAAGTGGTCAGCATGAGGTCGGGTATTCAGGAGTTACTCGATTCCCAGTGTTAGCTCCATCTCCTCTAAAGGTACACCCTTTGTTTCGGGCATTACCCAGATCACCCAACAGAGCTGTCCCACCATGCATAAAGCATAAAATGCAAACACATGGGCTCCGGAGACTTCTGCAATCATGGGAAAGGTCAGCGAAATCACCGCCGCCATTATCCAGTGCACAAAGCTGCCCAAACTCTGGCCTCGTGCGCGGACGTTATTGGGAAAGATCTCGCCAATAAAGACCCAAATTACTGCGCCTTGCCCGAAGGCATGAGAGGCGATGAAGACTACAAGGCTTACCAGTATCACCGGGCCGGTCATTTCTGTGTAGAAGGCCACGGCTGTTGCGCTAAGACTAAGGATATAGCCAATTGAGCCGACCAGCATCAGCTTTCTGCGTCCGAAATGATCGATGACCATAAGTGCTGCCGCAGTTACGATCAGATTCGTGCCACCAATAATAACAGACTGCAATAGCGCCGATGTCCCCGTTGCGCCGGCCATTTCAAAGATGCGCCGCGTGTAATAAATCAGCGCATTAATGCCTGAAAGCTGGTTGAAAGCCGCAATCGCCACCGCTAGGAGGATCGGTTTCAGGTACTTCTTCTGGAAGAATTTTTCAGCCAAATGTTGCCGGGCCGTTTGTAACGAGGATCTGATGGCTGCCAATTCATGTGCGACACCTGCATCTTCGGATCCCACACGTTCCAGCACCCCCGCAGCCTCTGCATCACGACCCATTGCAACAAGCCAGCGCGGGCTGCGGGGATTGGTGAACAGTAGGAGTGAAAATACGAGTGCCGGTAGGGCTTCAGCACCAAACATCCATCGCCATTCCACAGCACCGAGGTCGTAACCAGCGATAATGTAATTGGACAGATAAGCCAGTAGTATTCCCAATACGATGTTGAGCTGCACTAAGGCGACTAGTCTTCCACGCAGTCGCGACGGGGCAATTTCTGCGACGTACATGGGCGCGATTACAGATGAGCCCCCTACTCCCAGCCCGCCCACAAAGCGGAATACCGCAAATGAAGAGGCATCCCACGCAGCAGCGCTCCCAAGAGCCGAAAAGAGGTACAGGCTGCCCATCAAAATGAGTATTGGGCGCCGGCCGTAGCGGTCTGATGGCTTCGCAAATATGAGCGACCCCACGATTGTGCCAATCAATCCGCTGGCCACCAGCGTGCCATGCCAGAAGGCAGGTGTTCCGAAAGTGTGGCTCCACCGGGCATAGCTATCCGCGTACAATACGCGCAGCGTGCCTTCTGCTCCGGAAATCACGGCCGTGTCAAACCCGAATAGCAACCCGCCCAACGCAGCTACAATAGCGGCAAAAAACAAAGTTCGTGTCATAGTGCATTATTGTAAAAGGGAAGCGGCGCAAGATCAGTAACGGAGAGGCAGAGATTCAAGCGGTGATCCTTGCACATACCCTTCTTGTCGCCAAGAACGACCTGCTTTTGCCGCACCATTTTAATATATATGTGTAGGCTGGCCTTCCGCCTTGTACACATATGTTCATGAGCCTTGCGATATGATCAATATATATCGGCTGCCAATCCAGTCCCAATCCTGTTATGAATTGAGGGTTACTGTGCTGTCAAAGCAGGGGGGGGGGGGTCGATCAGCCTCCGAGATCATCTCAGAATGTGCCGGGCCATATGTCCGAAATCGCTGGTTCAATTTTCGTATACTTTACAGACAATCGGTGTACGTCCTGCGCCAGTGGGCACATGTTTAGATTAGTCGGAATCGCAGCCTGTTTGAGTGCTGTTATTGCAGGGTGCGTTACTACACCGCTCGGCGTAACAATTACATCCCATGCCCCGAAAGACTCTACTGAATCACCTGCACTGCCCACCCCAAAACGTGCCTGGATATTCGTCGAGGGCGTTCAGCAGAGTACCACACCAGCCACGGTTACTGTTCGACGCAGCTTTGAAGTAACCAATGTATCCCTGCATGTTGGTGCCACTTTCAAACAGGTACGTCGCTATGAAATCGAGCGGTCAGTGACTGCCAGTCGGCGTATGCTGGATTACAGCTTCAGTGGTAGAGTCGATGGCGGTTTGCTCACCTTCAATACAACGGAGTTGTCGCAAGACAAGAAAGGACGCTATATCATTCCGTTTTATCAGGGACCTGTGCAGATCGTTGACCACGAATATGACTTGGTGCTGATTGTCGCGCCGTAGCGTATGCATGCGACCGTACATTCTTGCCGAGACTAGTTGGAAAGCGGTTCGTGAAACTGACTGGCAAGTGGCTATTCTGCCATGGGGAGCTACGGAAGCCCACAATACACATCTCCCCTACTCTACTGACAACATCCAGTTGGACCATATAGCCGCCGAGTCTGCGTGCGTGGCCTGGAACGCCGGAGCACGCGTCATAGTCTTGCCCACCCTACCCTTTGGGGTCAACACAGGTCAGTTGGATATTCCACTGGACATCAATATGATGCCCAGCACACAGCAAGCTGTATTGAACGACATCGTGCACGCACTCTCCTGTCAGGGCATCTGCAAACTGGTGCTCCTCAATGGACACGGTGGCAATAGCTTCCGGCAGATGATCCGGGAGGCTGGCGTTCGCCAGCCTGATGTATTCATTTGCGAAATCAACTGGTTCAAGACCTTGGACAGCTTCAAATATTTCGTAGACCCTGGCGACCATGGCGGCGAACTTGAAACGAGTTTGATGCTGCACATTGCTCCTCAGCTGGTGCTGCCTCTTGCCGAAGCCGGTGAAGGTAAGGCACGGGAATTTCGTGTACAGGGACTGCGGGAAGGCTGGGTTTGGGCTGAGCGTAACTGGTCTCAGGTAACTTCTGACACCGGTGTCGGCAGTCCCGCGGCGGCCACCGCCGAAAAAGGCCAGCGCTTCCTGGAGGATTTAACGAGTAAGATTGGTGATTTTCTGGTAGAGTTGGCTGCCTGTGATCACACTAACTTGTACGTTCAGGATTAACGTAGCTGCCGGTTTCTGTTCAATCTCTCCTATTTACTTTACAAGCCTGGTTCATGCATTCGACCTTGTACGCTCGACCGAAGCCAGCCTTCAGCATCGCTTTTGTATTGTTTTTGCTTTTCTTGCCGCACGTGGTTTTAGCCCAGGATATCGACGCCCTCCTTGCAGACATGGACACACTACTGCAACAGGCACATGAGGCCAGCCGGACCGCAGAAGTGGCCGAAAGTGTATCGGAAGTGAAGGCAGCTGCCGATGCTGTGTTCACAACTGTGTGGGGACAGCCGTCCGGCCTTATTGGCACTTCCGGTGCAGCACGTATGCATGGCTGGAAGACCCGCTGGCATACGAGTGGTGAGGAATTCGACGAGAACCACGTCGAGCGCCACGGGAACGTTCCACCCGCTGTGCAGGAAGTGACCTTGCTTGGAATTATGGGACGCGGGCGCGCTGTCGTGAAGGCACTGACACTCCGCGAAGACGAGCCGCACATAACACATGTCACTGCTTCTCTGAGCAATGTTATCGGATGGATGCGACTGGACGATGGTGTAACCAAAGGTGAGCGCCAGCCTCGCGTCGACTTAACGCATGTTTGGGATGCACCTAGCCACTTTTGGAATACGACGGCTGACACCGGGTGGCTTGGGGAAGTCTTTGCCCAGGCACTGAACATTCTCAAGACCGACTACGAAGGCGACCTGACTCTTGCACACCAGCATGCAAAGGCCATGACCGGATTGATAGAGAAATGTCGCGATGGCGTTGACGAAAACGGCGATGGCTCGGTGACCCCCACTATGATGGAAGGTGGTCTGGTCACCGCACTGGCCCACGCGGGCTATGCCGGCATCATGCAATAGGCAATTAGGCACAATGACACTCACCAGAATGAAATTTCGTGGATTGCCCATTCTTCTTCTTATGATCAGTACTGCGGGGTCAGCTTCGGCGCAGTGGATAACGCTCTTTGACGGTACCAGTCTTAACGGTTGGCAGCAGGCGGGGCCAGGCTACTTCAGTCTGGAGACCGATGGCACCCTTCTCAGTAATGGAGGCATGGGACTTTTCTATTACGAAAGTGAATCGTTCCGTGATTTTGAATTAGAGCTCGAATGGAAGACCAGCAATCCTACGGCCAATAGCGGCATCTTCCTGCGTTTTCCAGAGACCGATGACCCTTGGGTGGCCGTTAACGAGGGCTACGAAATCCAAATCGACGACAGCCGTGATCCACATCATGTAACAGCCAGTGTGTTCGCACTATCACCGCCGTTCCGGGTCAATGCAAGGCCCACTGGGGAGTGGAATGATTACCGCATCCGCGTTACCGGCCAGCGCTATGAGGTCTGGCTCAATGGCGAGAAAGTAAATGACTTTATGGGCGACCGTTCCCGCGAAGGGCATATAGGCCTGCAAAATCACGATGACAGTTCACGTGTGTCGTTCCGAAACATACGTGTTCGCCCACTCGAAATGCCTGCGGCAGAGTCGATAGCCCAGCTCTTTGCCACACCAGACTCTAGCGAGGAAATCCGTGTACTTATGGTGACTGCGACACATGCATTCCGTCACGGTCCGGCCATTGATGCGCAAAAGGAGGTCATGCTGGCGCTTAGTGAGACCACTGAACTCAAAGTCGATACCACAGAGGACTTGACGCAGCTGAATCCAGATAATCTGGCCCGCTACGATGTGCTTTTTCTGGCCAATGCGACACTACGTGCTCCACACCTAGAGGGCATGCCTGAAACGAAGGAGCCTTTAGTGGAGTGGGGCACGTTCGACAATTTTGAAATCGAATTGCTAATCCCGGACAACCGCATTACAGGAACAATTGCCCTCAATGGTGAGCCTAGAGCACTCTCAGGCTATATCAAATTCAACCTCTTCCCTGCCCCATCCACATTGCAGGATATTGTCTACACGGCCGATTCACTGCTCTTAAACTGGGACACAGGGGGCATGGGCATGGCAAACTTGGCATTGCGTGCAGAAGGCGACACGCTTACAGGGACAATGACACTGACGAATAACCAGATTCCGGCAAAAGTCGTGCGCAGCACGCCCCCGGCTACAGAATACAATATCGACGTCCATAGCCCTCAAGGGTCGATCACTGCTGTCCTTAGCCTTGCAGGTCCGGAAAGTACAATTGAATTCCCTGAGGCAATCCTACCGGTCGAAGACTTGGTGCAGGAATCTGGCCGGATCACTTTCAGCTTTAATGCCGGCGAATTCGGCGAATTCAAGGCATCGGGCGCAATCGACTCCACAGCAATCAGTGGCACATTCGAAAGTGGCTTTGGCACGATCCAGTTTGCCGGCAATGAAGTGGATGCTGCATCCGGCGAGGAGCATAAAGGTCCGACCGTTACAGAAGATCAGATGGCAGCGATTATGGATTTCCTGGGCCAAGGCAAAGGACTCGCTATTGCCCATGCAGGGCTGGATGCTTTCTACAACTGGGACACGTACCGCGAGATGGTCGGCGGAGGGCTTTTTGACAGCCATCCTTGGACGCAAAGCGTGCGTATTCAGGTGGAGGATGCGACAAACCCGGCCGTAAGCCACTTTGGCGATGACTTCTGGATCCGGGATGAGATCTATGTGCTTGACGCCAACCCGCGCTGGAATGCACGTGTACTACTTTCTCTTGATACGAAGAGCGTGGAGCTAACGGGTGCCGCAGCTGGTGACGAACGAAACGACTATCCCATGTCGTGGATTCGCAATCACAATGATGGGCGCGTATTTGTAACAAAGCTGGGTCACTTTGCGGATGTATGGAAAACACCCGATTTCATTGAGCATGTATTGCAGGGCTTACGTCTGGCTGCCGGACGCCTCGATGCCGATTACTCCGGGCACCGCTTAAAGGAGGTCATTGCGGAAGATGTCTGGCCGGACGATATCGCCGTCGATGAACGAGGCGATGTCTGGATTGCGGAGCTTCGTGGCAAGGTGCATCACTATTCGGATGCTGATGGCCAACTGCGACAGATTGCACAAATTGAGACCACGAATCCCACGAACGTGGAGCATGGACTCTATGGCATTGAAGTCGATCCCAATTTCTACAACGGCGCTCCTTACGTATACCTCTACTACGCCGAGCCGAACACCTTCATTAACACGCTCTCGCGCTTTATGTACGTAGACGGTATGCTTGATCTCGATAGCGAGCATGTACTATTGCGCGTACCCACCGAACCCCAGTGCTGCCATCAAGGCGGGGACTTGGAATGGGGGACCGATTCAACCCTGTTTTTGTCCACTGGAGATACGGGCATGTCGGAGGTGCGACCGGGCTGGAAACTGACACAGGAGCAGCTGGACCAATTCATGGAAATCCACGATCTCAAGGACTATCACTGGTCCCGTTTGGTTGACTCGGAGCGATCAGCTCAGAATCTCCAAGACTTGCGCGGGAAGATTCTGCGCATCAATCGTGATGGCTCGATTCCCCAGGACAACCCGTTTTTTGGATCACCCGGTGTTCGCTGGGAGATTTATGCATACGGGCTGCGCAATCCCTACCGGTTCAAGCAAGATCATGATTCGGGCGCACTTTACATCGGCGTTGTTGGCCCGGATGCCTCGTTCGACTACGACGAGTATGATGTCTCAGCCAAGGGCGGAGAGAATTTTGGGTGGCCTCGCACGCTGGGCAGATTGTTTTACAATGAGTGGACACCGGAAATGATACCGAACTTTGTACCGCCATTCTGGGAGTACACTTATGAGCATGGCGGCCGGTCAGCCGCCGTTGGACCGATTTACCGGAGTGACGGACCGTATGCGTTCCCAGCGTCCTTGCAGGGCAGGCTATTCGTGTATGATTGGGCGCGAAGGTGGATCAAATACGGCGAAATAGTCGATAGCACCTTTACAAGCGATATGGAGGAGGACGCGCGCCAGAGTTCACCGGCGATTCAATTACCAGCCAAGCGGCTCGTAAATATCAAAATGTTTGACACGCTTCGGCAAACGGCACCAATATCGATGGAGTTAGGCCCCGACGGCAGCTTGTATGTGGCGGAGTTTGACGGGTTCTGGGATGCTGGCCCGCGTGCACGTGTAACTCGCTACCGCTGGATCAACAGAAAAACAACCCAGTAGGTGATGCAATGCACGTGTCGAATCCTTCCAGTCCATGGTGGGTGCGAATGGGTGCTCCAGTCAGAATGCGAAGGAATTGATCCCTCACCGGGACTCCTGCAAATACGGCACGTCCAGTGCGTGGGACCATTGGCATATTTTTGGCACGCCCGGCGTTTATGTGATTCCATACTTGGATCCGGACTCCAGAAATGGACGGCTGAATTCGTGCAGGAAATAGACACAGCACTGTAGACACTGGCAACAAGGCAGACATGAAGCGTAGTTGGGTGCTCGGTCCAGTAGCCGGCGTAATGATCGTGTTCGTTCTAGCGGGCAATTTTCATCGGCCCACTATCGATGATGATGGCGAGAAACTGTACATGACCCGCTGCATGTCGTGCCACCAGGTCGATGGCAACGGCATTACTGGAGTTTTTCCGCCGTTAAACGATGTAGGCTGGGTGACCGGGGACAAAGGACGTCTGATCCGGATCGTGCTGGACGGTGTGATGGGAGAAATGGAGGTGGATGGCATTACCTACAGTGGAGCCATGCCTCCGTGGAAATCGTTCCTGAATGACGAGGAAGTTGCAGCACTTTTGACGTACGTACGCGACGCTTGGGACAACGAGGCATCCGAAGTCACGCCTGAGGAGGTAAAACTTGTACGCGAAGCCACCAAAGATCGATCGAACATGTGGACGGCCCAAGAACTCATGGACGAAGCAAACCAGGGAATCCCTGGCTCCTTCGGTTTTTTGGTTGTGCCGAAGGATACCACCGAAGGCCATAATTAAACCCGTAAGCCTGCTGCCATGACGCGATTCTGGCCTGCCGCATTCCTCACTATGGCCATGTGCCAAACTGCCCCTGAATCTCAGGTTTTCCCGACGGCCGGCTCCATCGAAGTACTGCACGAGGCATTACACGCCCTAGTACCAGTTGATGCGCAACTGGAAATCATTGCCGAGGGGTATGAATGGAGTGAAGGGCCTGTATGGGTTCCTGATGGTGGTTATTTGTTGTTTTCAGATATCCCACCCAATCGCATTTACAAGTGGCAAGAAGACGTGGGTGCCACACTTTTTCTGGAACCATCCGGATATACCGGCGACCTGCCACGTGGAGGAGAGGTTGGATCCAATGGGCTCACGTTGGATCACGAAGGCCATCTTGTAATGGCGCAGCATGGCGACCGCCGCATTGCGCGATTGGCGCACCCACTCAATACTTCTCCGGCTGCTGAGTATTTAACAATTGCGGACCAGTACCATGGTTTGCGCTTCAATAGTCCCAATGACCTGACTTTTCATTCCAGTGGTGCATTGTATTTCACAGATCCCCCGTACGGGCTTGAGCACAGCATGGAGGATCCGGCCAAGGATCTGGATTTTCAAGGTGTGTATCGTGTAGCCACGGATGGAAGTATCACGCTGCTTGAATCCGGTATGTCGCGTCCAAATGGCATTGCGTTTTCGCCGGATGAGCGTACGCTGTACGTGGCCAATTCCGACCCTGCAGATCCGATTTGGATGGCATACGATGTTGTCGATGACGACACACTTGCAAATGGCCGCGTGTTTTTTGACGCATCTCATTTGGTCGCTGAGGGAAGGCGGGGCTTGCCGGATGGATTGAAAGTAGACGTGGCCGGCAATCTGTTTGCCACCGGACCAGGCGGTGTGCTCGTCTTGTCACCGGAGGGCCGGCATTTAGGCACACTGCAAACAGGACAAGCCACCTCCAATTGTGCATTCGGGAACGATGGCCGCACACTGTACATCACCGCGGACATGTACCTAATGCGCCTGCGCCTCTTGACTGTCGGCACCGGATTCTAATACGGCGTTTTTGCCAATGAGCCGAGTGTTTGATGCCATTCTCTTTGACATGGATGGCGTAGTGGTGGATTCTGAACCCGTGCATGAAAAAGCCCAGCGGACGGTAATCCGGGAATTCGGGCTGAAGGTGCCGGAGTCTGCGTTTAGTGACTTCAAGGGTATGACGGAAGACAAGGTGTATGCACTGATTGCGGCGCGGTATGGCACCAATGGCACGCCGGCAAAACGCTTGGTAGCGGCCAAGCATGCCGCCTTTGCCAGTTTGGCAGATGAGTTGCAGATGGTGCGCGGCGCTTCAGCCTTGATCACGAGCCTACACGCTGCAGGATGTACCCTCGGTCTTGTGACATCAGCGGCTTCGTGGGATCAGGCGCGGGCTTTCGAGAAGTTTGGCCTTGAAGGATATTTCCAGGCAGTAGTAACCGGTGCAGACGTAAGCAAACCGAAGCCATATCCGGAGCCCTATCTGCTGATGGCGTATCGTCTGAACGTTACTCCTGAAGCGTGCCTGGTCATTGAGGACTCACGCTACGGGGTGCAGTCGGCGCGGCGCGCTGGCTGCAGGGTGTTCGGCCTTGCCACTACTTTTACGTCCGATCAGCTTTTGGAGTCCGGCGCACACCGAACGTTCGGCTCCATGCAGGCCATTGCCCAAGTGCTCCGTGCACAATCAGGTCCACAAGACCGCGTGGCATAGCTTGGGAATCAACACGTGACGCTTACGTACCCGCTGCTATACCAGTACGCACAGGATCGCGACGTTTATTCGACTTTATTCGTGCAAGCGGGAATCGAATTCCCTGTGGATACTAAGCGGGCCAGGTAATATAAAGTCATCCCGCACATCAGGCCCACTTCGGTAGGGAGTGCGTGCACAATCTGACTGTTTGGATGAGCGCATGAGTACACCTGTAACTGCATGTTACATTATTGAGAAATCTGAGTAGATCACGCGAGCTTGGCAAGCCAAGATCTGCCGCCAACACCAGCAGTATGACTATCTTGATTCCTGTCATCTGCTGATTAATCGTGATGTTACGCATTCTGCCTGTCCTGCTTTTTCTTGCCGCGTGCCGATCCAACACCATCGATTACGCGGTTACCGCCGACGGCTACCGGAATTGGTCCGTCTACCTGGGTGATGCAACCAGCAGCCACTATTCCACACTGGATGCCATTAACCGCAGCAACGTTGCGGATTTAACCGTGGCTTGGACCTACCGCACCGGTGATGCTGACAGCACTGGACGCACGCAAATCCAGTGCAACCCCATTATCATTGATTCTGTCTTGTATGCCACGTCTGCCCGCCTGAAAGTGTTTGCGGTTCACGCAGCGACCGGGGAAGAGATTTGGGTCTTTGATCCCTTTAAGGCCGGCGTGGTAGCGGAAGGTCCTGGTATCAATCGGGGTGTCGTCTACTGGGGGGGCGACACGAATCATTCGGCGCGCATATTGATGACGGCCGGCGCGAGGCTCTTTGCATTAGATGCCGCTACTGGATTGCCCGTTTCCGGCTTTGGCGAAAATGGTTCCATAGACCTGCGCGATGGACTGGACCGGGATGTCAGTGGCCTCAATGTGCGTGCACGTACACCGGGTATCTTGTATAAACACTTACTGATTCAGGGCACTTCCCTATCCGAAGGTATCCAGTCTGCCCCAGGACACATTCGGGCCTACGATGTCCGAGGCGGCGAGCTGGCATGGATTTTTCATACCATCCCACATCCGGGGGAATTTGGCTACGACACGTGGCCTGAAGAAGCCTATACCTACAGCGGCGGTGCCAACGCATGGAGCGGTCTGAGTCTGGACGAAGCGCGCGGCATGGTCTTTCTGCCCACCGGATCTGCGGCATTCGATTTTTGGGGCGGTAACCGCAAGGGCGAAAACCTGTTCGCTAATTCGGTTCTCGCACTGGATGCAATGACTGGTGAACGTATTTGGCACTACCAAACTGTGCACCACGATATATGGGATCGGGATCTGCCTGCAGCTCCCAACTTGGTTACTGTTGAGCACGACGGGCGGCGCATTGACGCGGTTGCACAGGTAACCAAGAGCGGGTACGTCTTCCTCCTTGACCGCGAAACTGGAACGCCACTATTCCCGGTTGAGGAGAAACCGTTTCCGTCCTCTGACTTGGTTGGCGAAGAAGCTTGGCCTACTCAACCGATACCCTTGAAGCCGCCTCCGTTTGCCCGGCAGCGCTTTGACGAACAGGATATTACCGATCTCTCGCCCGAGTCACATTCGTACGTTCTTGAGCACTTCAGAAA
>JAAXGT010000146.1 GCA_012271205.1 Rhodothermales bacterium | reverse complement strand
ATATAGAGTATGTGGCACGCCCGGAAATCCAGCGGCTGCTTGCAGTGGGGACGGCTGCGGAACAAGGGGCCGTAGCGGCCCGAATGCCGACTGTGCAAATCCCGAATTATGCCTTCCGGGGCGGGGCAAGCTTAAACTTTTCGGACGTTACGCGGTCATGGGGACTGAGCACAGCTGGAATCTCCAATGGTGCAGCCTACGGTGATCTGGATCTAGACGGAGATCTGGACCTGGTGATAAACAACATCAATGAACGCGCCTCGGTTTATCGCAACAACTCAACCGCCTCGCATATCACGGTGAAACTGCACGGCAACCCGCCCAACACCTCGGCGATCGGAGGAAAATTGTACGTATGGGCCGGCGGACTGCACCAGTTTCAGGAGCTCCACCCCACACGCGGCTTTCAGTCCTCCATTGATCCGGTTTTATCGTTTGGCCTGGGCACCGCCGTGCGGGCCGACTCCGTGCAGGTCATCTGGCCTCGTGGTGACGTGCAGATGATCCGCGATGTCCAATCCGGCAGCCGGCTGGAATTACATGAGGCCGCCGCCGTCCCCCGAGGCCGAATGAACAATACGGTGTCCCCCCGGCTGCTGACTGCCGTGTCGGACGGGCTTGACTACATGCACCGGGACCCCCCCTTTGAAGACTTTGCAGTGCTCCCGCTTCTGCCGTACAAACTCTCCACGCAGGGGCCGGCTTTGGCCGTCTCGGATGTAAACGGTGACGGGGTACAGGATTTGTATTTGGGAGGGGCGCATGAACAAGCCGGACAGCTGTTTATCCAAACCGATGGCGGCTCTTTTACCTTGGCACACACGTTCAGGGAGTTCGCGGCTAGTGAGGAGGTGGACGCCACCTTTCTCGATGTGGATGGGGATGGCGATCCGGACCTGTACACGGTGCACGGTGGCTGGCAAGGACCAGATTCGTTGCTTCAGGATCGCCTGTATATGAATAAGGGCCATGGAGAATTCGTAGCAGCTCCATTGCCGGAGATGGCAGAAAACGGCTGCTGTGTCGCGCCTGCTGATTACGACGAGGACGGGGATGTGGACCTGTTTGTGGGCTCAAGATCAACTCCCAGGGGCTACGGGCAATCGCCGCGCAGCTATCTGCTGAAAAATGATGGCACCGGCACCTTTACTATCGCCCACGAGCCCGCACTTGAAGCACCGGGCATGATCACAGGTGCCGCTTGGGCGAATGTGACAGGAGACGGCCGCGTAGATCTCGTACTTGTTGGCGAATGGATGCCCGTAACGGTATTCGAAAACGTTCGCGGACGCCTGTTAAACGTTACAGACTCGTTGGGTCTGGCACAGACCCGTGGCCTGTGGCAAAGCCTGTTGGCTGAAGATGTGGATGGGGACGGCGACGTAGATCTGGTGACGGGCAATCTCGGTACGAACAGTGTCCTTAGGCCTCCATTACGTCTGATTGTCCTTGATTCTGATCAGAACGGAATCATAGATCCGGTCGTAGCCGTCCGGAAGGAAGACCAGTGGTATTCATGGGCACTCCGCGACGCGCTCTTGCGACAAATTCCCGGATTGGCCAGTGTGCTGCCCACCTATCATTCGTATGCCGACAAAACGCTGCGAGATCTGTTTAGCGATGAAACCCTGGCGACCGCCAACATCAAAAACGTGGATGTCTTGGCCTCCTCTCTTTTTATCAACAATTCTGGACGAGGCTTTACGCCCTATGCGCTACCGGACCCAGTCCAGTGGGCACCAGTGATGGCCATTGAAACCGCAGATCCGGATTCCGACGGGCAACGGGAAGTGCTTTTAGCCGGCAACCTGCTGGGGGCAAACGATGCACAGGGGCCCTATGACGCAAGTTTTGGTCATGTCTTGCGCTTTCGTGGCGGAGGCCGCTTTGAGTATGTACGGGATAGCGGCTTTCTTGTGCGCGGCGAAGTACGGGCTATACACGCTTTGCAAGGAAAAGATGGGCGCATTATCATCGGACGTAATAATGCGTCAGCGATGGTGTTTGAGGCGCATCCGGATCAAGAATAAGTTCCCCTTACGTACCTTGTTGCACGCAATTCTTGCTTCTTGCCATGCATCTTGTTCCACTTGACTGGATCGTCATCGCCATCTACGGTGCCGTGACCGTTGTACTCGGTCTGTGGTTTACCCGCAAAGCCGGATCCAGTGTAGAAGGTTTCTTTATCGCCGGCCGCAGTTTGCCTTGGTGGTTGGCCGGGACGTCGATTGCGGCCACGTGGTTTGCGACGGACGCCCCCCTCGTGGCGGCATCCCTCGTGCGTCAGCAGGGCATATTCGGAAACTGGCTGTGGTGGTACGAGGCGGCCGGCATCATGATGCTGGTCTTCTTCTATTCGCGCCTATGGCGCCGTGCTCGCATAATCACAGACGCTGAATTCATTGAATTGCGTTATTCGGGCCGCCCGGCCGCCCTGTTGCGCGGCTTTTCCGCTGTGTATCAGGGCGTACTCAAAAACTGCGTGGTCATGGGCTGGGTGATGCTGGCCATGGTCAAGTTCAGCAAAGTGCTCTTGGGGTGGGACGCTGCATTTACGCTGACCATCTGCATCGCACTCGCTATGCTCTACACCGTTGCCAGCGGCCTTTGGGGCGTGGTAGTGACTGACATGCTCCAGTTTGTCACCGGCCTGTTGGGCACCATGGTGCTGGCCGGTATCGTGCTCTATCAGTTGGGCGGCCCCGCGGAAATGGCCAGTCAGATTTCCAACATCAGTGACAGCCGCGCCACGCTGGACATCTTTCCGGATCCGGCCAACTTGAGTCCGCTGGAAGCCATCAGCTTCTTTCTATTGATATTCGTGCTGTGGAGTCGAAGTGGTCAGGGAGACGGTTACATTGCCCAGCGACTGTTCGCCACCAGAAACGAGAAGCAGTCTCTTCTTGGCGCACTGTGGTTCAGCTTCGCAGGTATCGTGCTCATGACGTGGCCGTGGATCATCGTCGGCCTAGGCTCACTTCTGATATTTCCTGTAGCCCTCGCAACAGGCGACCTTGCCGCTGACCCGGAACTCGCCTACCCTATGATGATCGCCGAACTCATGCCCGCAGGGTTACGCGGCATGCTGGTCGCATCTTTTTTGGCCGCATTTATGAGCACTATGGACACACACTTGTGCTGGGGGGCCTCTTACCTGGTGAACGACGTGTACCGGCGATTCATGAAGCCCAACGCCAACGAACGCCATTATGTGATCGCTTCTCGTGCCGCCGTAGTCGTATTGGTGATGCTGGCGGCTTTCACAGCCTGGCAGATGGAATCCATTCAGCGTGGATGGATTTATGTGATTGAGATTACTTCGGGCATCGCAATGGTCTGGCTGCTCCGGTGGTTTTGGTGGCGCGTGAACGCCTGGGCAGAAATCAGCGCTATTCTTGGCTCCTTTATCATTGCGAACGGCTTTTTGTGGGCCGATTTTATGGAATGGACCGGACTTCTGGGAGGCAGTGCTCTGGCTTCGGTCAATACTTTTTACAGCAGCGATTACGACATCATCCGTGCGGTAACGATTCTGGTATTGTGTACCGTCATCTGGGTGGTGGTGGCATTGACGACCAAGCCGGATCCGGAAGCAAAGCTTTTGTCCTTTTACGACCGCGTTCGTCCCGGCGGCTGGTGGGGACCCATTGCCAAACTGCGCCCGCATACACCGGCAGACCAGCCGGCCTGGCAGCGCTGGATGGCCTGGGGACTGGGTATAGTGTTCATTTGGTCCAGTCTGTTGGGCATCGGATATCTTGTGACGGCTCGCACGGCAGGCGGTCTGATTCTTCTGTCCATTGCACTGATTAGCGCCGCGTTCACAATCAAAGTGGCACTGCATGCCGCCGGCCCGGATGAAGGTTCCCCAGAATCCGCGAGTGAAACCGCATCGATGTAATTCCAAACTCATTGCAACATGCGACGACTACTGCTTCTAACCACAGTTTGCCTGCTCACAAATGTCTCGTTACAGGCACAGGATCACGTACTGACAAGCTCGCTAAGTACCGAGGGCGGTACACTCCTGGACATTGACAGGGGCACAACGGGCCTTTGGCAACAGCTGCTCAAGCTCTCCACAACAGGCAGCTTGCTTCATACGATCGCTCATCCGGACGATGAGCACGCCGGCATGTTAACATACATGAGTCGCGGCGCCGGAGCACGTACGGCGCTGCTCACACTTAATCGGGGTGAAGCAGGCGCAAACGCAATCGGCCCAGAGCTCTTTGATGGGCTTGGACTTATTCGCACAGAAGAGCTTCGTCTGTCGGATCGCTACTACGGACTCGATGACCAGTACTACTCGTCGGTACTCGATTATGGCTATTCCAAAACGTTGGACGAGACACTTCGAAGCTGGGACACAGAGCGGGTTCTTTCTGACATGGTCCGGGTGATCCGGATGAACCGGCCACTGGTAGTCGTTTCGCGCTTTCACGGATCCGAACGTGACGGCCATGGCAATCACCAGGCCGTCGGCGGCATCACGCCAGAGGCAGTTGGGGCCGCCGCAGACCCGACCCGATTCCCTGAGCAGCTTACAGAAGAAGGCCTGCGTCCCTGGCAAGTGAAGAAGCTCTATCGCGGTGGCGTACGACAAAATGAGCCGCATCATCTTGAGCTTAATTTTGGTCAACACAGTCCCTGGCTCGGCGACTCCTACCACAATATTGGATACTACGGCCTCAGCCTGCAGCGCTCACAAACGAGTGGTCGTACGCGAAGCCGAATGGGACCCGTCCCTTATTACTATGAGCGCCTAACCGGTAACGGGCCGGAATCGGAAAGCGGATTCTTCGACGGTCTGGATGTGTCCCTCACCGGCCTGTTCACTCTTGCTAACGAAACGCCACCGGATGGCGCCACAAGCCTTCTTGAGCAAATCGCCGTGCATGTGGCGAATGCCATGCAGGAAGTGCATCCGTCAAATCCAACGGCCATCACGCAGGATTTGACGGCCGGGCTGGCCAAAACGCGAACGCTGTTGAAACTGCTGCCTTCAGAATCTGAAGCCGCCTTCATGCTGCGCATCAAGGAGCAGCAATTTGAACATGCGATTGCAACGGCACTGGGCATCAAGCTCTCCGCGATTGCTCAACCCCCAGGTGCCACACCACCGGAAAGCTTTTGGCTTCCGCCCGTGACTATGGGGCCTGTTGTACGCGGGCAGACTTTCGACATCGATGCACGACTGTACAACCCCTCCGATGTAGAGATTGATGACGTACACATCACCTTGGAGGATCCTTCGGGCCTCAGCCATGAGGACTGGAAACTGGTGGCCGATGCCTCGCAATCCGAGCCATTTGCGCAGGTGAGATTCACCGCCACTGTGCCCGACAATGCGCCCATTTCGCGGCCGTATTATCACCGTAACGACGTGCGTGAAAATCACTACGAGATTCGCGATGTGGCTTGGCAGCACATGCCGTCACGGCCGGCAAGCCTGCGGGCACACGCCACTTTTTCAGTGATGGGAGAACCCGTGCTCGTAGTGCAGAATGTACAGACTCGCGAGGCCAACCTGCCCTATGGCTACGCCATGCGCAAGTTGCAGGTCCTGCCAGCTTTGGCCGTCAATGTTTCGCCTGCACAGCGCGTGGTCCTCCCCACGGAAGGAGGAAGCACGTTCAGCGTGGCCGTCGAAGTCATTAACAACATCGCGGGTGGAACCGACGGCTCGCTCTCGCTGAATGCACCGGAAGGCTGGGCAGTCAGCCCCGCCTTACATACACTCAACTTCGCTCAGGCCGGTGAACGGGCCCACTTTTCCTTCGAGATCCAAGTACCGGCGCTTTCGGACCAAGAGTATGAAATTGTGGCCATGGCCGAGACGAATGGCACTACCATCAGCGAAGGCTATGACGTGATTCGACACCGGGACATGGAGACTCGCTACCTGTTCAAGCCTGCCATATCCCGTGTCCGTGGACTGGAGGTTGGCATTGCACCAGATCTGAGTGTCGGATATGTGATGGGCGTAGGAGACAACGTGCCTTCCGGAATAGAACAGCTCGGAGCCCGCA
Source organism: Rhodothermales bacterium (assembly GCA_012271205.1). GTDB lineage: Bacteria > Bacteroidota > Rhodothermia > Rhodothermales > Bin80 > JAAXGT01. The sequence goes on along the minus strand of JAAXGT010000146.1, from coordinate 18,516 downwards.
TGACCCTGCTGCAAGAGCCAGATTTAGCCAGTAGTACACTGGAGGAGTACGACGTCATTGTGATCGGCACACGTGCGTATGCCGTGCGGCAGGATCTGCACACCTATAATCGACGCCTGATGGACTATGCTTCAAATGGCGGCAACCTGATTGTACTCTACCAGACGCAGGAGTTTATACCGGAACACATGGCCCCGTACCCCGCCTCGTTGCCTCGGGGGGCCGAGGAGGTTTCGGAGGAAGACGCTCCCGTAGCCATCCTCGCGCCGGACCACGTGGCGATTACCAGTCCGAATGTCATCACTCTGGCGGACTTTGAGGGTTGGGTGGAACAGCGCGGATCCAAGTTTTTCACAGAGTGGGATGACGCCTATACACCGCTGGTGGAAACCCACGACACCGGGCAGGATCCGCAGGCCGGCGTGTGCCTGGTGGCGGAATATGGCCAAGGACACTACACGTATTGCGCACTGGCCTTCCACCGCCAACTACCGTATGCTGTGGCTGGTGCATATCGGCTGTTTGCCAACCTGCTGTCTATGTAAAAGTGGGCTATCGTCCGAGCGCCTGGGCCTCTGCAAGGCGCGATTCGTACTCGCGGCGAGCCTCTGCAAACTCGTTCAGGACGTGAATGCGCTCTGCATCGGAGCGCCAACCAGGATGTGCGTCCGCCATTGCGGACAGTTTGTCGATCCACTGGATGAAGTAATGTGCAGCCTGCGATGAGCGCACCGGCTGGCCATTCAGAATGATCCAGACCGGATTAGTGGTGGCCTGCGGGAAGCGGTCATCCACTGGATGGATCGGCGTACTGCCAGCAACCTGAAGCGTGACCCATGTACTGGCACGGAGAGGAAGCTCACGAGTGAACGTAAAGCGCGTGCCCATTGGCCCCTGCGGCAGTGGACCCAGGTCAAAAGTCGAATCCTGCGTCACGAGCTCTGCCCGATCCAGTGGCACGATTGACTCAATAGTGCCGGTCACCTCGACCGTCTGCCTATCACCCTCCAGTCTGATAGTCCCGCCAATTGGCTGCCCGTTCACTGCCATGCGCAGCAGCGGCCCGTTTGTGACAAACATCACTCCGGATTGAATCGCTTCAAGCCATGCGTCCCAGCTGAGACCGTCCGGCATATGCGCGTAGGCGCGCATCTGGCCAATGATCGCGGTCCGATGCAGGCTGCTGATGGCATCCTCGCCCCCAACTGCCGGGATATTGAAGCCATTACGCAGTGCCTGATGCCACACGTGATAGGCCGCCCACCCCGCCCCGGACACAAGTTCGTGATAGTCAATGGTGCCCAGTGCCAGATCTACAGGAAAGGCCTTCGCAACTCCGAGATTGGTCTCCAGCGGGTCCTCATTGCCCCAGTAGGGATGGACATAAGCACCGAGTGCGCCCTGTTCCCGCGCCAGTCTGAACATCTGGGTATTGCTCGGATACAGGCTTTCGATGGCCGTACCCTCGTACCCCGTGGTAAACGGCGAAATCAGGTGCTTCGTCAAATTGATAAAGGAAACATGACCGTAAAAGGGTGGGCGGTACTCTTCATTGAAGTACAGCACGACTGTGGAGTCTGTCCGCGGATGCGGCCTGCCCGTAAAGAACTGGTAGTCCAAGACACGATTGTCTTTATTGGCCACGAGCTGGCCGATTACACCCAGATCCTCCGCGCGTGCCATGAAGACCAGATTCTCCGGTGTATTGTGCAGATTGCCGGCGTAGTTCATATGGACGTGATTACTCCCACTGTACCAACCTTCCGCCTTCAAATTGGTCATCCGGCGTAACCGGAGCGTAATTGCCGTCTTTGTATTGGGCACAACCGCCACGGTACTGGCCGCCGGATAGTACTCAAACCCGTGCATGGCCTCAACCGTGTAAGATCCAGCCGGCACTACGTGTTCAAACGAACCGCTGGTATGAAAAAACATCTCGCCCAGTCGACCCTGCCGGTGGTAGGCACTGCCAGGCGTGTACGATTTGCCGTCACTTGCCTGGTTGTAAATGCGAGCCGGCAGTATCGCACCGGTCGCATCATCGACTACCCGCACGTGCACCTCGCCCGCCGGCACCCTCCAGTGCAACGTATCAATCGATATGCTTTGGTCCCAGCCGCCGAAGGTTTGGAGCAGACGCAGTTCGGGCAATCCGGATACATTAGATACATAGGCAATTTGGGTGCCGTCCGGAGAAAACCGCGGATGGAATCGATCCCATGCCCCAAACGTCAGCTTGTACGGCTCACCCCCATGCAAAGGGAGCACAAACAGATTGCTGAATTGTCCGCCCAGATGAGAGCTGTACACGAAGCGTGTACCGTACGGCCCAAGGTCGGCCCGTGTCCGGTAAAGTGTTTCTTCCTTGTGCACAAGCTCTGCATACGCCATCGCATCTTCGCGTACAGGCACGATCCATAGACCACCCGAACCCAGCGGGATGCCACGATTGGATAGAATGAGCAGTGAATCCCCCCGGGGCGTCCATTCCGGCTGAATATGAAGATCATATTCCCCGAAATACAGTCTTGAGCGACCAAAGGAGTGATCCCGCGTGATGTTGGTGACCGAGCCATCGTCAAGGGTCATTACTTTCACATTGAAGTAGCCGTTGGGCTGCGTGGACACGTAGGCGAGTCTCTTGCCGTCCGGGCTCCAGGCCGGATCCAGATTGAGATGCTCATCCTCTGTCAGTGGCTGCACCTCGCCAGTGGACAGGTCTAAAAGATGCAGATTGATTGCTGATCCGTTGTCAGCCGTAAACGCAATTAGGTTGCCGCCCGGATGCCAGGCAGGCGATGACAAATACTCTGCCGTGTGCACCAGCTCAAATGCTTCGCCTGTACCTAACTTCATACGCCAAAGCGTGCCATGCAGACTAAAGGCCAATTCATGCCCATCGGGACTCCAGGCAGGCCACCACGGATAACTTGCCCCCGGTGGAGGCAAATAATAGTTGAACATGTAATTGCCGCCAGTCTGTGCACTGGGATACGTTTGCATGTCCACGTGATAAACCGCTGGCTGACCCCCTGCTCCGCAAGTGAACAGGAGTGAGAGCAGCCCGAAGGAAATAGTCCGGTATTTCATGCGTTCAAGGCACAAATGGTCTGGCATTTATCATAATGAAAATTGTACTCGTAGGGGCTGGCAGTCGCGAATTTGGACCGGCCACAATTCGGGATGTCTGTCTAAGCGATGACCTGTGTGCACAGGACCTTGATCTAACGTTAATGGATGTCAGCGATGCCTATTTGCCGGATTCCCGAGCATATGCAGAGCAGGTGGCCAAACAGATGGGACGGCAACTCTCCATTGCGGCCACGGTCGATCTTGATGAGGCCCTGGATGGGGCAGACTTTGTTGTGGTCGCCATTGAGCACCGGCGTTATTTCTATTGGGCGCAGGATTTTCATGTACCACGCCAGTTCGGCTTTCGGCAGATTTATGGCGAAAATGGTGGGCCGGGTGGCCTGTTCCATGCGCTTCGCAACATGACCCCCATGCTCCGGATCGCCCGTGCCATGGAACAGCGCTGTCCCGAGGCCTGGCTACTCAACTACACGAATCCACTCACCAAACTTTGTGAAGCGCTTACGAGGCTTTGCGGAATAAAAGCCGTTGGCCTGTGCCATGGAGTATTTCATGGCAAGCAGCAAGTCAGCCGACTCTTGGACATTGATGCTAAAGATATTGACGCCAAGGCGAGTGGACTCAATCACATTACTTGGTTTCAATCTATTCACCATCGCTCGACCGGCGAGGACTTGTACCCGCTTTTGCGCCAGCGTGAACGAAAAGCACACCCCTTGGGTGAATGGGATGAAATGGCACTCAGCCGCATTCTTTTGCGTACGTTTGGGCTCTATCCTTCTCCCGGCACGAATCATATCGGGGAGTACATCCAATGGTCCGGGGAATTTTTGGGCAGTACGCTATTGCAGTTTTATTATGATCCTGCGGAAGGTCACCCGTGGGATACGGGTCGGGTCCCGACTTGGATTTACAACCTGCATGAAAAGGCTACGGCGTACCCGCTATTTGATGATTCGAACGATGCCGTGCACGAGACCGAGGCCCCACTTGAACCCTCCGGTGAGCTCGCCATCCCGATTATTGAAGGCCTGACCGGCAGCCATCCACAAGAGTTGGATGCAGTAAATGTTCCGAACCAAGGATATGCACCAGGATTGCCGGAGGGGGCCATTGTGGAAGTGCCGGCCCGAGCGGACGCCAAAGGGCTACATCCTGTGGCCATGCCGCGACTTCCGGAACCCGTACTCGCGCTATTGCGCACACAATGTTCGATCAACCAGCTTCTGGTTGAAGCGTTTGCTGAAAACGCATACACAAAACTTCTCCAAGCGTTGCTGCTTGATCCGGCAACGCACTCCTATCGGAGCGCCGCCAGCCTTATCCCCGAAATGCTTCGCCTGCAATCGGAAGTGCTCCCGAATTTTTCACCGATTGCGCCCGATTCATATTGTGTTTAAATGCAGGGGGGGGGCTATCTTGACAATTCCGATTTGGCAAGGTAAATTGGGCACGCACACACACGTGTGCGCATGTCGTTTCGTAAATTTCTGCTATATAACCAGCCTATGTAGAGCATCATGAAGGGAAAATCGCTACTCGGCACCATAATACTACTGGTTGCATTCATTGCATTCGGCGGCCAAATGGTACTGGCACAATCGCAAGTGTCGGGCACAGTGCGCGACGCCGGCACCGGGGACCCTCTGCCCGGGGCTACCATTCAAATCAAGGGGACCGTGCAGGGCACAACCACCGGTATGGACGGAACGTACGTTCTTTCTGTGCCATCCGCGCAGGACACCTTGATATTTTCGTTTGTGGGCTTTGATTCGCAGGAGGTGCCCATTGCCGGGCGCTCACAGATAGATGTCGACCTGGTGGAGACGGTCTATGAGATCGGCGAAGAGTTGGTGGTCACCGGATACGGCTCCCAGGAGCGGCGCTCTATTACCGGAGCTGTGGCCAGCCTTGATGATGATGACTTCGTGAGCGGTAACGTCAACTCGCCGGAGGAACTCATTCAGGGGAAAGTGGCCGGTCTGCAAATCACCACACGCAACGGTAATCCCAATGACGAAGCGGAAGTCCGTTTGCGGGGCATATCCACATTCGGCGCCAACCAGTCGCCGCTGGTCGTGGTTGATGGCGTAGTAGGGGCCAGCCTGGACAATCTCGACACAAATGACATCGCATCCATTGACGTGCTCAAGGACGCGTCAGCGGCTGCCATCTACGGAACGCGCGGCTCGGCCGGCGTGATACTGGTCACCACCAAAACCGGTGAGGCACGCCGTGGCGTTGCCGTGGACTACAATGCCTACTACACTTACGAAGGCATTGAGAACAGGCTGGAGGTGCTCAGCGGAGATGAATACAGGAGACTCTCGCAGGAAACAGGACTCAATGCACCTGACCTTGGCCATAACACGAATTGGTTCGAGGAAGTCACCCAGCAGGGCTCCAACATGGTGCACAACCTAGCTCTTAGTGGGGGGAATGAGAACACGATTTATCGTGTCTCGGGCAACTTCCGCGACCGCAATGGTATCCAGCGCTACACCGGATTCCAGGAAATTGGTGGACGGCTGAATTTCACGCAGTGGACTTTGGACCAGAATTTGGAAATAACTATCCAGTTGGCCGCCACGAAGAAAAATCAGAATTTTGGATTTGCAGATGCATTCAAATTTTCTGGAATCATGAATCCGACCGCGCCGGTCACGGCCGACGGGTTTGAGAATACGGGCGGGTACTTTGAGCAGCCGCTGTTTAACTACTTCAATCCGGTCGCGATTATCGAAGAAGGAACTCGTGTTGGCGAGAGCAAATACTTCAATGGCGTTTTTCGCGGCGAATACAATTTGGACTTTATCCTTCCCAATCTATCATTCGCAGCACAGTACTCCTTCCAGACTGAGGATCGCATTGCACGCAACTTCTACTCGCGCCAGCACAAGGTGGGCGGTGGAGCCACGGCCGCTTCGCTGGGACCGGGCAGTGCGGATCAGGCCTATCTGGACTTGAGCAGTGAGCTCTTCGAAACCACGTTTCATTACTCTGGAGATGTAGCAGAGTCCATTGGGCTGGAGACTATTGCGGGCTACTCATTCAATGACTTTGTGGATGAGGGCTTCAATGCGTCTGGAGGTGACTTCATTGCCGACAATGTCGCCTTTAACAACTTCTCGTTTGCGCAGGACTTCAGCCAAGGTGAAGGATCAGTAGGCAGCTTCCGCAGCACACATCGGCTCATCGCCTTCTTTGGCCGCGCCAACGTGAATTATGACGGCACCTTTTTTGTAAATGCCAGCCTGCGGCGAGAAGGATCTTCCCGTTTTGGTGCGGACAATAAGTGGGGCACGTTCTACGCGGCCGGGTTGGGAGTAGAGCTCACCAATCTGGTCGACGTACCCGCCTTCAGCGCGCTGAGACTGCGTGGAAGCATCGGCAAGACCGGTCAGGATGCACCTGTAAGTGGGTTGTCACTGCAGCGCTTTGCGCCGGCCGGCAACTTCTTTGTAAACGGACAATTTATCCAGAGCTTCGGACCGGTCAGCAACCCGAATCCAGACCTTAAGTGGGAGGAGAAAACCGAAATCAATATTGGCGTCGATTTCGTCACACTGGATGACCGGCTAACCGGTCGTGTCGATTGGTACAATTCCACGACAAGTGACCTCCTTTTTGAGGTGAGCGTACCGGTTCCGCCAAACCTGTATCCGACCACATGGACCAACGTGGGCGAATTGGAAACCAGCGGACTGGAGCTTTCGCTGGACTACAATGTGCTAACGGGGAGTTCAGGGGCGCTCGGCGGCCTCTCTTGGAATACGGGAGTCGTGGCTTCGTTGTATTCGGAGACCATGCTCAACGAATACCTCACCGATGACGTGCAGTTCTTGGCAAGCCCCGGGTCTCCTGGACTCAACACCCCGGACCTCATCCGTATTAAGACGGGTGAACCAATCGGACAACTCTGGGGACCCAAGTTCTCCCGCATTGGCGACAACGGCCAATGGTTATTCCTGAAACCTGACGGCTCTGAAGTCGAATATGGCGGTCTCACGTTCCCGGATGATGAACAAATTCTGGGCAACGGACTGCCAGACTTTCAGCTCGGCTGGACCAACAGCATGCGGTACAAGGACTGGGACATGAGCTTCTTCGTGGAGGGGGTATTCGGCCACCAGTTGGCGAACATGTTCAGCCTCTTCTATTCCGTACCGAAGCAGATTTCGTCCTATAACGTGCTTACGCATGCCTTTGAGCTTAGTGACTTGAAGGACGATCCACGCTGGTCCAACTACTACGTCGAAAATGCAGACTATGTGCGTCTGCATAACGCATCTGTAGGCTACACGCTACCCGCTTCTGTTTTGGGTGACAGCCCGATACGCCGGGTACGTCTTTATTTGGCAGGTAACAACTTATTCACCATTACGGGGTACAGTGGTCTGAACCCCCAGGTCCGTTATGTTGATCGTAATCAGGGCCAATCAGAACAGGGGTCGAGCGGGGGCTCCTTGGCCCCGGGAATCGAACGGAGAATTGAGTGGTTTACCACACGCTCGATCAGCTTCGGAATCAACGTCAATCTGTAACTTATGGCCAACACACGCAGAGGGTATCTAATCATGCAACAGCAGAAAGTCAATACACGCTCGTTGGTCCTTGCGGTAGGAATGTTGCTCTTCGCAGCTGCATGCACGGACCTTTCCGAGCCGGTCGACAGCCAGGTAACGGCTGAAAACTTCTTTCAGACCGACCAGCAGTTTATTTCGGCCATGGGAGACGCATACAGCAGACTCACCTCCCTCGGGGGAGGTGGATCACCTGCGCAGTTCAATGAAGCCACCACGGACGAGGTCATTGTCCCTGCCCGCGGGCAGGACTGGTCGGAAGGCGGCTTCTGGTTCAGGGTAAATAGCCAAACTTGGACACCGGGCGACGGCACGTTCAATGGATTCTGGCAAACCTATTTCTCAGGCGTCAACAATGCCAACCGCCTTATTTACCAGTTCGAGAGTGCGGTTGAATCGGGCGCTGCGGATGCCGAGCTGGCGGCTACGTTTATTTCTGAACTGAAGGCCATGCGGGCTTTCTATTACTTCTGGTTACTGGATGCATTCGGCAATGTGCCGATTGTGACCAGTTTCGTGGATGCCGAGGAGCGGCCTTCACAGCCGTCATCCGACTTTGCACAGGGGCGTCGCGCCGTCTTCGACTTCGTTGAAAAAGAACTTCAGGAGAATCTCAACAATCTGAGTACGGATACGCGAGGCACATACGGTCGCATGAATACGTATGTGGCCCATATGACACTGGCCAAGCTCTACATGAACGCCGAAGTGTACACGGGTACGGCCCGGTGGAATGATGCACTTACGAACTTGAATGCTATTATCAACTCGGGACAGTACAGCCTGGCGGCCACGTATCACGATAATTTTACGATCCAGAACGACGGATCACCGGAAAACATCTTCGTGGTACCCTATGACAAGGTTTTCCTCACCGGATTCAACCTGCACCAGATGACGTTCCACTATGGGAGTCAGAACACATATAACTTCCAATTCCAGCCATGGAACGGCTGGAGTGCCACTCAGAAGGTATACGAGTCTGTGATCGATCCGAATCAGAATCCGGGTCCGCAGGGCGAAGTCTGGGGCGTTAACCCGACCGACGACGATGCGGGCTTGGAGCGAGTTACGGGAACCTTGGATGACCGCCTGGGCAATTTTGTGGTGGGGCCACAATACACGTCGGCCGGTGAGCGAATCACCGACACGGGTATTTACAGCGACTTTGACATGAATGGCCCGCCGCTGACTTTTACGCCCGCGGTAAACGATCTTGAGGCTGTCGCCTGCCGCCAGTGTGGTGCACGAATTGGCAAATACCAGTTTGAGCCGGGTATTGGCAGCAGCATGAGCAACGACTTTGTTATCTACCGCTATGCGGACGTGCTGCTCCTTAAAGCCGAAGCCTTGTGGCGGCAGAATGCCGGCAGTAGCGAAGCCCTCGCTCTCGTGAATCAGATCCGTACACGTTCTGGTGTGGATCCGTTTATGAGTCTGGATTCGGACAAGCTAATTGCCGAGCGTGGACGTGAACTCTTTTTTGAGCAGACGCGCCGTCAAGACTTGATCCGATTTGCAGGTGTCAACGGTGGCACGACGCGGTACAATGACCCTTGGCAGTTCAAACCGGTTTCGCAACCATACCGTAATGTCGCTCCGATCCCGCGCAACCAGTTAGAGGCCAATTCCAACCTGGTTCAGAATCCGGGGTACTAGACACTGCAATCCCCAGCGTAACGGAGACGCCCCCTTAGCCTGTTTGGCCAAGGGGGCGTTTTGCTTTGCGCAATGCAACTTAGGAAGGCGGGGCGGTTCGCTTGGTCCTCACACAGAAGAAGCCCTGTGCTGCGAGTGCGGCGCCGCACTCGTTGCTTTGATTCAACACCAGCCGCCAAGGCTGCGGCGTGCACACATGGGCGACGATTGTGACTGCTGTCGCGTTTGAAAATACCAACGCATTTTGACCTCCGGAGGACATTGCGCTAGGACAGCTGCCACCAGGCGGGCGGTTACACCTTGGCCCTTCAACGCGGGGCGCAACCGCCATTACGGATGTTCAATCAGGGTCCAATCTGAATGAGTCAAGCTCCAATTTGCAGCACAATTGAGGCTTGACTGCTTATCCGCCACATCTTCGTCGGATACGAATGCGATTTTGAGGATTCCATTCGAGTATGGGCTGCGACAACCTGCTATCACGGAGGCTGCGCTAAGCTGTATGCAGCCGGCCACATGAGTATATTGCACCTGTGCCTGAAAGGCCGACTATGGAGATAGCTCAGTGCTTGAATCAAACCTTGATCAGTTATGGATGGGGTTATTTCCCGCTCGACTGTTAAAACTATAGTGGGTGCACTTATAGTCGTGGCTCTGGTTGGGCCCTTGCCGGTGTGCGCCCAGGGAGATAAAGACCAATCCATCCAGCTCCTGCTCCAGAAACCGCTGGAATTTGATCAACCGGCAGATCGGTGCGAAGTGGAAATCTGCCGCAGCCTGATTGCCCTACTGGACAAGGCAAGGGAAAGCATCGATTTTGCCATCTATGGAGCGCGCAATCAAAGCACAGTGCTCGAAGCCATTTCGAGGGCCAAAGAGCGTGGCATCCGTGTACGCGGCTATGTGGATCGCGATGCAGAGGGCCACAACTACTATAGCTCCACCAACGAGTGGGTGCAACGAATTGGAAATATTCGAGACGACCAGAACCGGGAGAGCACTTGCAGCCGATACTTCGGCAAGATAGACGTCAAATGCCCGAGACCACCGGGTTTTAAAGGCCCACTGCAATGCTCGGCCTTCGAGGTGGGTGACCAACTGCTCTTGGCTCGTCACGCTTCGCGCGAAGCCATTACCCCCAACCAAATCATGCACAACAAGTTTTTTGTAGTAGACGGCGAGTGGGTCTGGACTGGATCAGCAAATATATCCGATTCGGGAACGGGAGGATACAATGCCAACGCAGTCCTTTTAATTCGATCCAAGGAAATGGCCGGAACCTACACGCGGGAATTTGAGCAATTATGGGATAGAACGCCGCAGACTTGTGAAAAGCGAAGTGACGGTATCGAGGAATTCAGAATTGGCACGGCCGACATCACTACCTGGTTTTCACCGCAGGACAAGACCACGCGGTATGGCGTTTCGGGCTTGATCGCACGGGCAAAGGACCGGATAAATGTGGCGGTGTTCTTCTTGACAAGCAAACACCTGACCGCAGATCTGATCGCAGCTCACAGGCGAGGCGTACAGGTGCGTGTAATCATTGATGCAACTGCAGCCAAGAACGGATATACGAAGCATGAGCTGCTTCGTGAGATTGGAATTCCGGTAAAGATTGAGAACTGGGGCAGCAAGATGCACATGAAGTCCGCTTCCATCGACGGACAATTCTTGGTGACAGGTTCCATGAATTGGACATCAGCCGGAGAATGGGCAAATGACGAAAACACACTCTTAATTCGATCATCGCGGCTGACCACTCAATTCGACCATTACTATGACGAAATCTGGAACAGTATTCCGAATCGTTGGGCCGAACCAGGCAGGAGGCCCGATCCAGAGTCCCTTGTGTCCGGTACGTCGTGTTTCGATGAAGTGGACAATGATTTCGATGACCAAGCTGATGAAGCGGATCCAAGTTGTTCGAACGATCCCCCGCCCCTGCCCGAGCTCCCACCCCATGAATTTGTATCTGCAGATCAGCGCAGTTCGGTGAAAAAAGAAGGATACCGGTTCGTGCCTCTCACCAAATGCGATCCAAGTTATCCAGACTGGTTTGTCTGTTTACCCGCAAGCCCCTGGGTAAGGTGTCAAGATATCCCCTACCGAAGATTCCGTGTGCTTCCACCTGATCCGCAGTCCAAGGACGGCAACAATAATGGTCTGGGATGCGAACGCAGACCATGACCGGTGCGTCGTCCAGAATGGTGCGGATGAGCCCCTCAGCTGAATGTGTCAAGACGTCGCCGTCATTTGGCATCCGTGTTGCAACATCAGAAGGCCCGTGATTGAGTTGTAACCTGTAGTGCTTGAATCATGACGTCTCCCAGTCAAGTCCCAATTGTGCTGTAAATTGGTTTCGGGTTGGTGTGACAGACAGCGGTAGTTTCCATCCATCGTGAAGTGGCATTTCTGCGTCATCCACTTCACATGCTATTCTGCCAGAACAGCCACCATCAGGCGCAGTACGGACGCTTCGTTCGGGAATATGCGGATCACCCATCCGCAGCTCCTCGATCAGGGCTCTACCATGTTCGTACTACATAAATAGGAGTTGACAGCGTCAACACGGCCATCACCACCTTCTCCTCCAAGAGATCAACCGCCTTGGATGCCTTCGTTCCGCAGGGGACAGCGATCTCTTGGAATACCGCCCGGCAGCCACCTTGCTCCGGCTGTTGGACAATTGGTGGAGTGCCGCGCGCATCGGAAGCTTAACCGAGGTTTAACAACTGTTGCCGATTCCTGCGTATAGAACCATTTTGGGCCCTTATGGCACTACGCGGAACGGGATGCCCAGCCTATGCGACAAGAGCTCCAATCTCCCCACGCGTGCCTTCAAGGGTCAGCAGCGGTAACCATCACGGTACCGCTTTCGCTGGTCGGCAACCGCGCTGCGTATGCATGCCCCGTGTGCCCAACCCCCATTCAATACATGTTCCAGCAGCTGCTTCCAGCTCTCATCCCGTGTGAGGACCTCTTGACAAGTCTGGGGGCAAGCTTTACCTTTTTCGCCAAGTAGCCATCTTGGATTTGTGGAACTGACTACCTCGAAACCTACCAATAGGCGGTGGTCCTTCTCCTGTTTCTCAACTCAGCTGTTTTCGTTTTTTACAGCAGGGCGGGTTCACAATCGTGCCCTGCATATGAATTTGACCGGCTGTTGCTTATGTTACATGTAATGAAAACCAATCTGTTTTGACCATGCGTAGTTTGCCTGTGTTCTTTTTACTGTTTGCAACGACCAGCGTTCATGCTCAGGAGGGTATGATTCGATACGCCGGCACGCAGACCGTCAAGATGGATCTTGACGCCCTTATGGCCAACATGCCAGGGGGGATGGATTTAGATTCTTCGATGGTGGAGATGATAGCAGCTCAAATGCCAGAGGAAGGTGTGACCATATCAATGGGTTGGGATGTGTGGTTCAGTGAAAAGACTGTCTTGACCAAGATGGTCCTGCCAGACTTTATGCAGGGCATGGTGGACGCGGTTGATACACCCGGAATTACGCCCTTTACTGGTGGCGCAAGTGGAGTTTCTTCGAATATGTCACAGACGACCTACTACGATTACGAAAACGGATCCTCGGTGCAAGCCTTCCCTTCATTCATGGCGGAGCCTTACGTCGTGACATCCGAACTGCAACCCATGGATTGGTCAGTCACTGATCAGGATAGTAGCATTTTGGGATATAGCGTACAGCGCGCTACAGTGGGTGTAGACACCCTGACGGCACAAGCTTGGTTTACACCAGAATTAGCCTCGCCAGCGGGGCCCATGACATTCGGTGGATTGCCTGGCGTCATTTTACATTTGACCGCCGAATTCGAGTCCCGAGGCGCATCCATGCGACTCGAATTCTCGGCAGATAGCATCAGTACCGAGCTTGATACACCGGTGATTCCTCCCGCAGGCACCCCTATTACAAGGGAAAATTATCAGGCCATCATCGAACAGCGATTCAAAATGATGCGCCAGCAAATGCAGCAGTAAGCTCAGTAAAGGAAGCAAGCATTCGCAGGCGGCGAACCAAGCAAATCTCGAGTGCTAGGTCTTAGTCCAAAGCCATAACCCCGTAACACCGCGCAGTATTTGTATTTCACGTGGCTTCCCAGCCACGTGGAAGCCACGGCAATACATGCCCCGCTGCTTTCACTCTACGCTGTTTCTCGTCGTGCTTATGCCTGAAGTTGCAGACGCTTTCGGAGCATCCGGATCAGAAAATTACGTCGCAAATCGCTGTTAATCGGCGAGAATCGACCCATCCGACAGCTCCCCAAACCCGTCTGTTTTCTGACAAACAGGCCCCTGTATGGTAGCTGCCCGATGGGAGACCCCCTCTCTGTACAAGGTATCAATATGGACCCTCTTGGAGCCCGTATGGCCTGTCTTCTTCCTGCCATAATTGGACATACTTCCTGAGCAGGCAGGTTGCCCGCCTTCCCAATCGGGGCTCCCAACCCACCTGACCCATCCGCGAATCCAACAGCATCGGAAGCTCCGCTACCAGATCGTTGATCGCAAAACGAAGAGGGCCCGGATCCAGTCCGTCGCGAGGGTTGACCGGAAACAACTCCATTTGATCGTTTGCGTACAGGCGAAAAACGGACCACATGCCGCTGAATGGTTGGCTTCGTCTAACTGCTGAACGCCCAAGAACCCCTTGTCTTCACAATTACACCGTTTTCTATGGAACAGGCGCACAATAAACCTGCTACATTCGGCGTTTTACCTTGGACTTACATGCTTGATGTGAAACTTCTAATCGTTACTCGTGTGTAGAAGACTTTTGCAATCTGTGGCCCTGATGAACCCGGACTTTCCACATTCTGAAAGCGCTCGTGGTTCGAAATCGCCCATTGGCCCCAACCCTTGTTGGCTGCCTGCTTAACTCTTTAGGACTCCCAGCCTCTACTCACCCTGAAGATCGCCTGACCATGATAAAACGCTTCATTTCCTGCCTGCACTGGTCGCTTTCCAGCAAGTGCTGTCTCTCCCTCACATTATTCCTCTTGCTGCCCGCTGCAGCGCTTGCACAAACTGGCAAGCTGATTTATACGCACACGGTTCAGTCCGATCTGGACCTGCCGGAAGAACTGGAGCAGTGGAAGGAATACATGCCACCCAGTGTCTCCAAGACGTACGAAATGGCCTTTAACGGCGTGCAGGCCATCTCCAGCATTCAAGCAGTGGAAACACCTACCTCTAAAGAATCTCGTTCTTCTGTGTTTACCATTAGGGGGGGGGGGGAATTGGTCAAGGTGCTGGGCGCATTGGAGACTGCAATGGACCAGGCCAGTGCTATGTCTTTCACCATGGGGCAAGCATCTCACTGGTACGTGGACTACGCTGAGGGTACATACATCGATCGGCGGGAGTTTTTGGATCGGAAGTTTCTGGTTTCTGGCACGCTTCCGGAAGTGATCTGGAAATTGACCGGCGAGGAAGCACAGTTTCTCGATCGACGAGTTATGAAAGCCACGGCTATGATGGATTCCACATCCATTGAGGCTTGGTTTGCACCTGACATTCCGGTGCCCTTGGGACCGAAGCATTATAATGGACTACCCGGCCTCATCCTGATGCTGTCATTAAATGAAGGCCAGGAGCTCTATGAAGCTACCGAGCTCATTTTGGATGCTGGTGAAGTCGAAGTGAGTCCACCCGAAGACGGGCGAGAGATTACCGAGGAGGAATACAAAAAACTCGTTGTCACGAAGATGGAAGAGCGGCAGCAGCAGTTTCGCAATTTCCGGGTCGTGCACCCCGACGGGTTCTGATGAAATACTGGCTATCTCTGACCGCCGTACTGGCACTGTTGTGGGTAGCCAGCCCGGCAAGCGCACAAAGGTTTGATGTCACGGGCGTGGTCGTAGACACAGCCGGTACTGGGCTTCCTCACGCTACCGTGGTGGCCTTGACGCGACCAGACTCAATGCTGACCAAGTTTTCGACATCCGGTCCCAATGGACAGTTTACGCTGCGCCGACTGGTACCGGGAGAATACATAGTGCAAATCACGTACGTTGGATTCAACACCTTGCGTCAGGATTTTGCAGTTGCAGACCAAGATGTGGACGTGGGTATGCTGACACTTTTTGAGCAAACAACGGAGCTGGAAGAGGTAATGGTAAGCGCAGACCATGTACCATTCGTGGTCAAGCGCGATACGCTCGAATACAACGCGAACGCCTTTACGACACGACCGGGTGACGTCGTTGAGGATTTGCTTCGCCGCCTGCCGGGCATTGAAGTCCAGTCTGACGGATCGATCAAGGCGCAAGGGGAAGATGTAGAGAACGTGCTCGTGGATGGCAAGGAATTTTTCGCAGAAACCCCGACAGTCGCCACCAAGAACCTGCCGGCCCAAGCCGTGGACAAGGTGCAGGTGTACGACAAGCCAAGCGACCAGGCGGAATTCACAGGAATTCCAGATGGCGAAGAGGAAAAGACGATTGATTTGCTGCTGAAAGAAGACGCCAAGCGCGGCGTGATCGGCAATGTCAGCGGTGGCTTGGGTGGTGAGCAGTCCCCAATCAGTCGCTACGAAACCAATGTCAGTTTGAACAGATTCTCGCCTGCAGTACAGTTGTCCCTATTTGGCAATGCCAATAACGTTGGTCGCGGAGGCTACGGCACAGTTGATTTGATAGGCGGGGTCCTCGGAGGATTTAGTGAAGTTTTTGTTTTTGGAAACGGCTTCGGCAGTAACCCCACCGGCGGTTTTTCGGAGTCAGTCAATCTAGGCCTGAATGCCAGCCGGGATTTTGGCAAAAAGAATTGGATTCGCAGTAGCTACTTCTTGAATTCGCTTAACCAGCTTCAGGATAGCGAGACGCAACGGCAGGAGCTTGCCGGACTGCAGGCCAGCGCATTCGCAGACGAGACCAGATATAACAATTCAAGCAATCTCGGTCACATCCTTAACCTGAATACCCAGCTGCAACTTAGTCCTGGACATCAGATTCGCACACGCAGCAGTTTTCGCCTTAGTTCAAACAGCTTGATCTCCTCCGGCAATCAGCAAACCTTGGGCCAAGGGCATACCCTGCTGAATGAGGCCGCGAGCAACTATGATACGGATAAACGGTCGCTGAATGGTTCGGCTTCCATTACCTGGCGTAAGAAAATCAGCGAAAACGGACGCAGTCTCGTAGCCACCGGTCGGTACTCGCTGTCCGACACGGATATGACGGCCGATCTGCTGACGCAGACCGGCTTGTATACGTCGGGTAACGTAATGACGTGGGAGGAAGTGCAGCAGGAACAGGAACAATACGGACAGTCTGCAACAGATCAACAGCGACTCTCGCTGACGGAACCTTTGGGCGGAGAACTCTCACTTGAGGTGTTCGGCGAACGTAACTACCGACGCAGGGAGGAAGACAAACGTTTTTACAACACGGCCGGGACCGGCCGCATGCTGGATTCCCGTTTGAGCGATGCCTTTGAACGTACCTACACCTACTACCGTGCCGGAGTACAGCTGAGCCGCAACCGAACCACTGACTGGCTGACCTTTAACCTCAATTTGCAGCGCTCGAACTTACGCGGAACAGTCACCTCCGGGAAAGCAAACGTGGCCGCAGGCTACACGCACGTCTTGCCCTCCATGATGTATAAGCAGACATTCGGGGAAAGAAGCACGGTGCACGTGCGCTACCGGGCATCCACACGGGAGCCATCCCTGCAGGAACTCCAACCGTATACCGACAACGACAATCCGTTGCGTATTTACACAGGTAACCCGGATCTGGTGCCGGAATACAGCCACACCCTTTCCGGATCATATCGGTTTTTTGATTCCTGGTCGCTTATTAATGTGTTTGCTTCAGCCAGCACGACCTATACACGCAACCGCATTGTACCCACGCGTATCATAGATGCGTCACTGCGTCAGATGGTCAGCGCCGTAAACTCTGATGCCGGCTGGACAAGCCGAGCCAATGTCAATTTTGGAACGCCCGTTCGGCCATTGGGCATCGAAATCAGCTTGGATAACGACTTGTCCATTTCGACCGGTTCCGAATTCATCAATGCCGCAGAAAACGAGAGCCGTATCGTTCGCAACTCCATTGGTGTTCGTATTTCCAATCGCAGTCAGGATATTCTTCAACTTGAAGGCGGTGTTCGTACGACGTTCAACCACACAGAATACTCACTTAATACGGACTTGGGACAGCAGTACGTCAACACAAGGTTTAACGCGGAGATTGCTTGGCATCCGACTTATGCCTGGACGATTCAAGCGGATTTCCGGTACCAGATGTATGACCGGGACATATTTGGTGAGGCGCAAAATATAGCGCTAGTGAATCTGACTGTCTCACGCCAGCTCTTGAACGAGCGCGCAGAAATCGAACTGGTGATGCGTGACGTGTTCAACCAGAATCTGGGCATCAACTTCACCAACACGGCAAACTATATTCAGGAGCAACGCATAGCATCTTTGGGCCGCTATGTCATGCTCCGCGTTTCCTATCGGTTAAGTGCAACGCAGGGATTTTCCATCTTCGGCAAATGATTCAGCAATCCGTATTGTGCGCGCTGCGGCTTGAGGCGTCCACTGTGCAAACAGCCCGGTAGCCTTAGCCTCTACAAGGTGGTGATTCTTGGCTCTTTCGTGCCCAATTCCTAATCCGCAGCGGCCCGGAAATTCTGCCTTATGCAGGTCCGCATGCAAAGCGGATCGCTTCGATTTGCAACCACTACGGGCTCAAGCCATAGACCGGTTGTGCACCGGAAATGGCACGGGTTCCCCCTAAAACCTGCATTCCGGCTATCGTCAGGCAAATCGTCCCGAATGAGCAGTCGGCTTTGGCGACCTGTTATCACCGGGCTACATTCTCACGGCTGCAATGCCCGTTAACCGACTGGCAGAGTGCTCGATATCGGATCGGGCAAATCTCAAGAGCAATCCATACTGGCGTTGGTGGTGCGAAAATTTGTCAAACAGTGAGATAATACTCCCCTCAGCTGCGTGGTACGCAAGCATATGCAAGAGCGGCCAAGTCCATTGAGTATTTTCAGTCTCCAGATGTCGGCATTTGCATTCGAGCACCAAGATCAATTCGCAAAGCAACTGAAGTGGGAGCAAGCCATCGTTTGCCTGTACCGGGAGCGGGACTCGAACCCGCACGGCCCTGAGGCCAACGGATTTTAAGTCCGTTGCGTC
>JAAXGT010000115.1 GCA_012271205.1 Rhodothermales bacterium | reverse complement strand
CGCGTCTGGCGCGGCCGTGTCTGCGCCGCCTCTTCTAGGTCATACCGCCCGTCCATCCGCGGATGAGTCTTCGTTCCCTTCCTCCGATACGAACACCGCCATCCCCCCAGCGGAAGCCCCTCATCGTTAATCGCCCGTGTCGCCTGCCGAGACACGCCTTTGGCTGTGGGCTGATTGCGTCCGATTACCTCCAGGTTATCGCATTCCGGACGCGTACGGTAACGGATATCGCCTCCAGCACACACCGGACCGGGTCCGGCGTCCGTCTCCGCTCCATCGTCCGCGCCCGGTGCGGCGCCAGCACCTTCTCGGGTGTAAGGCCGAATTCATCGGCCTTCTCTACGAACCGCCCGTAGCCCCGGACCGCGGCCCTATCCTGCTTTGGGGACGCGGTTACCGGGTTACCCACACTGGACGCCACCAGATGGGCACGCTTGACCAGACGCGCAGGGCATCGCGGGTCGCCCAGCTCCGCCTGGCCCAACTCCGGCTCCGCCCACGGGTCGGGGTCCAGTCCAGCCCCCTCGTCCGCGTCGGCCCGGTCCACATACGGCCCCTCCAGTTGGCGGCGCCAATGTAGATCCAGCTCCTAGATCAATATCTTCTTCTTGGACCGCGTACCGGCATGCGTGGGCACCGGCCGACCGGGACCCTGGCTCGGGCCCCAATATCGGACATGCGCCGCCTGGAAATCGGGGCCGTGCCGGAATCGGGCCCGCTACATTCGGGGCCGCGTGCGGCGCCGAATGCGGCGCGACTTCCAAGCCCATGAACCGCTGGTCGTCCGCCGGGGGTTCCCGGCGCCGGCCCCCCGCCTGCGACGGCCTCCCGCTCCAGTAGAGCGCCCAGAAGTGGCGGTAGCGGTAGCCGTCCGGGAAGGCGGCCGGGTCGTCTGCCCCCACCAGTGGTAACGGGACGGGCTTGGGGGACGCGGCCGGCCGACCGCGTTCCCGTCGGGCTGGCGCTGGGCCGCGGGCCGGGACTCCGGAAAGAACCGCGCGTCCAGCCCGTCGTCGGGAAGCCCGTCCGGCCGCGGCCCACACCTCCGCACGAAGGAGGTCGCGGCGTACCGTAGCGCGGGACCGCGGCCAGGACGGCGCCATCCGACGCTGGCGGTAGCCTGCCCGGTGATCGGAGCGAAGTACGGCTCGGATCGGCCGCAGGGCGGTTCGGGGCATTCGTTGGACGAAGGCGCCCCACGATAGCCTCCGGCTCGATTAAGCTCCAGCGCTCCCCAAGACCTCCGGATGGGGCCGCTCAGAAACCGGCCGAATTACCCCGGCCCAGGGGACACTTTCATCAGATTACCCTGGCACTTTCAGTTAGAATCTGCATTACTCTGCGGACATCGATTTAGTGCGGACCAGTACCGGGGCGGTCGGCCCGATCATGGATGCATTGCACGATGTCCTTGATCCTTGGCTTAGAAAGCCTCAAACGAGGCAAACCAAGGGCCGAATTACATTTGCGTATCGGTTCGTGTCTGAGGGCATGCCGCCACTGAGCATGCGCTTGAAGATCGAAATCAATACCCGTGAACACTTTTCTGTATTAGGGCTCAAGAAGATTTCCTTCCCTGTCGCTTCATGCCGGTTCACTGGCACTGGCGATATACGGACCTACGCACTAGACGAACTTATTGCGACCAAGCCTCGGGCATTGTATCAACGCAAGAAGGGTCGGAACTTGTTTGACATCGCCGTTGCACTAGACAATGCAGCCGCCGATCTCCAGCGCATTGTTGCAGCATTCACCGCGCACATGAAGCGTGACGGGTTCAGGGTAACCCGAGCCATGTTCGAAATGAACATCGCCGCCAAAATTCGCGATCCTCAATTCAATGCAGATATCGCCCCCTGCTTGCGTACCACCATCGCTGGGAGATAGACAAGGCAGCTCGAAAGGTTAGCGATGGCCTAGTGGCGTTGTTGCCTGGTATCCCGTGGAACGGAGAGAATTAGTGTAGCTAATAAAATATTTCTTATGTCTTCTAAATAGGGGTGTATTCCGCTCTGTTACAGGTGGCATCTGTTCCCACGAGTTCGCCTTTTACCGGACTGACGCCGCACAGAAACTTGATCTGTGTGAGCGGAGCCGGTTGGTCCGCCTAGGAGTTTAGTGAGGAGCTCGACAGATCCACCGGAAACTTGACCCGTGTGAGCGGAACCGGTTGGTCCAGTACATGACGCCGGTACCCGTGGCCCGGTTAATGGCCGGCTTCTTCAACAGCGCAGCCGGAGATTTGTGTGTGCTGGATCCCGACGTCGGCTCCCAAGGGCTACGCTGTTGCTTTTATAGACCGCCGTTGCATCAGTGCGCTGTGCGATAACGGGCATATCAGCGCTCTTTTGCTGTACATTCGGTTTGCGTGCGTATTTAGTCTACCAGCAGTAACCGCAACATGTATCCACGCATAGTAGAAATACCGTTGCCTTTCGAAATCTTGGGATCAGATGTTGTACCCGTCAATTCCTACGGGGCAATGATGGCTGTCGGATTCCTCGTTGCGGCTTGGCTTTTGCGTAAAGAACTGGACCGGCTCTATCACGCGGGCAAATTGGAGGCTGTGCAGGTACTGCTGCCGGTTAAGAGAACCAGCGAAAGGCGTGGGGCTGCCCGCTCCCGTAAAGTGTGGACAAAAGCAAGTCCAAAGTATCTCGTTGAAACCATCGTGGTAATTGCGGTGGTGGCGGGCCTTGCAGGTGCCAGGCTGTTCCACATCCTGGAAAATCTTGATGATTTCAGCCGTAACCCGTTCGGAATGATCTTTTCCACGGGAGGCCTCACGTTCTACGGCGGATTATTGGTCTGCGTGCCCGCAATATTGGCGTACGTGCACAGAAAGGGTGTGCAGTTGTCTTTGTTTGCAGATAGCGCAATGCCCACTGTGCTTCTGGCCTACGGTATTGGGCGCATAGGGTGCCACTTGGCAGGGGATGGCGATTGGGGAATAGCGTCCAACGTGGCTGCTCAGCCTTCATGGGTACCCACCTGGTTGTGGGCAGAAACGTATCCGAATAATATTTTGGGCGTGACGCTACCGGAAACGGGGGTCTATCCCACACCCCTGTATGAATTCGGAATGGCCTTGGTGCTCTTCTCGGTGCTGTGGTTTCTCCGGAAGCACCCATTCCGGACCGGTTGGTTGTTCTGGCTGTCACTCTTGTTCGTCGGTGTGGAACGCATTCTTATCGAGCAGATTCGCGTTAACAATACCTACGATGTAATCGGATTATCCGTGACGCAAGCCGAAATCATCTCTGCGGTACTAATTATGATTGCGGTGATTGGCCTCGCCCTAACCATGCGTTCAAAAGGTCGCACCGGGTCGAGCCGGCGTTGCGCTACGCCAACAATCACAACGACCAGTGTGTCGTTGCGTTAATTCTCGTTTCTTTAGTCGCCCCAGCTTGGATATGATCGATTCAGCAGCGACAACCCATACGAAAGGCATCATGGTTCGGATGTACGCGTGGATTTGTCGGATCAGTTGCTGCACACTGGTGGAGGCCCCACTGCATGATCGTACCGAAGCACTGCTCCGCTTAGTTGAGCCGACGCAGACGTTAACGTGCAGCGCGGCGCAGTTCACGCCCCTATACCATCTACCGCTGGTGCAGAACTATGTCTCAGGCAATGGCAAGGCATTCGGCCAACGATTCGTGCTATAATCCGGCACGATCGTGCTATCAAAGGCACGGATTAGTCTAAGCAGGCTTCAATTCACAAGTTTTACGCAGCGTTGGACATTCCACGGATTCATTAGTATACATAACCATGTGTGTACAGTATGCTATATCAACCCAAAACCCTATCGATAATGGCTACGGTATTTGACGTTGCTGCCTATATTCTCGAGAAAATGGGTGAAGTAACCACATGGAAGCTCCAGAAACTCGTGTACTACAGCCAAGCATGGTCCCTTGTGTGGGACGACCAACCGCTGTTCGAGGAGGAAATTCAGGCATGGATTAATGGACCGGTATGTCCGGCCCTGTATAAGAAGCATAAGGGCTATTTCAAGATATACAAAATACCAAACGGCGATCGAGATGCTCTGGATGAGGACCAAAAGGAGACCGTTAACGCAGTATTGCGCTTCTATGGGAACAAGTCTTCACAGTGGTTAAGCGATTTAACTCACATGGAAGGCCCATGGAAAAAAGCAAGACAGGGTCTGCAGCCAGGAGTTCGTGGCAGCTCCCCCATTAGTCTTGAGTCAATGGCGGAATACTACGAGAGCCTTATGGAGGATGATACGCTGTCTGAATAGGCATGCATCAGAGGAAAAAGGCGCCCCAAGCAAGACGTGAGCCAAGCGGAGCGAAAGAGCCGCGAGCCAAGGCGGTTACCGATGATCAAGACCTAAAGTCCGAACGTAAACCGTTCGATTGGTCACTCGACGAATTTGCAGATTTTGGCGGCAAGTGGGACTTCACCAAGAAAGTGTTTCGGGACTACTGGTGCACAAAGATCGTATGCAAATTCAAGAATTTTGAAACGATGACGTGGGCGGAAATTGCCAACGCGACAAAGGGGCAGGGCAGGGGAACTAAACATCACCATGTGGCAGTGTCTGATCTGTCGAAGGCTGCGAATAAGCGACTTAAGAAAATAAAAAGGAACGACCTGGATCAACTTTACTCCCTGAGACTTGGAGGAAAAATCCGGATCTATGGAGTTCTCGAAGGTACCGTTTTGAAGGTGCTGTGGTACGATCCCCAGCATGAGGTATGTCCCTCCAAGCCGAAATAAAAGGGTCTGACGAGAGCTTTCTGGAATCCATCATCCAAGGATAGCAGGTAGGCTGGACTACGGTTCAAATAGCCACGCAAGCAACGGTAGTCTTCTGGTGTAGCATGGAATGTTCCGGGTCGGAGATAATAGGTTATTTCGGTTACATGATCTTCCCAGAGCCATCATGGGGAAGCCGGGCTTTGACGACAGTTGCTGGGCGGGATGTGCACCCGCTAAAAATAATGCCTTTCCACGGCGCGCGACAAACTTGGATTGAGGGTTTCCTCACGCCATGCAACCTGGCGGATATCGTCGTTCTTCGAAGGACATCCTGACCGTTCCTGAGGACGAAATCCTTTCCGCGGAGGTGCTCTACACGATCGTTGGCTGCGACGTGCGCTACGAAAAGAGTAAGTAGCCCGGTTATGCAGCGCGTTCCTGCGACCAGATTCCCAGATACAGGACGCCCATGTAGAGTGTAACCAGACCAGCTCCCATCATTTCGCGACCCATTTCGTCGAAGTAGTACTGGCGCTCGCTGATCACAACCCAGGCGTGGTAGATTCCGACGAGGAGTGTAATTGCGCCATAACCGGCGGCTGCACTCCTGGGTAATCGCTCCAAATGTACAAGCACGCCGCCCAAAGCCGCGACCGCATACATGCTAGCCCACAGCATGGCGTCCGGGTCATTGAGTTGCCATAATGCGCAGACTGCAAAGAACACGGCTGGTCCCAGATAGAGCGTAGTGAGTAACAGTTTTTTCATTGGACGTGCATGAGCGCGCTGTTCATTCCGGACTCACAGCGAGATTACCACCCCACCTGAATGCCGGCTCGCATGGCGCGGCCGGCAGCCGGATACAAAAACACAGTATCCGACCCTGCTGGATCGGGAAAGCCCGTCGTGCTGTATTCATTGTCCAACAGGTTAAGTACTTCAAGCATCACCGCTGCCCACCTCAGGTTATATGTCAGTTTCAGGTCGGCCGAGGCATAATCATCCAACGGCACTGTATTCGCATCATCCAGCCAAATCCGACGCGCGCTACGTACCGTTCCAGACACTGTTATATCCTCTGCCAGCGGCATGTGTGCGGCTATGCTGAGGTATGTGCGGGGAATTGCCTTCACGTAGTTGCCCTTGTTGGAACCTGCCTGGTAGGTCACATCCTGAACCGTGTAGTTGTGTACCAGTGAGGCTTCATCCTGCACAGCCAGTTTGGCCCCGAACTCTAGGCCACGGTGGCGGCTCTCGGCAATGTTATCGTACTGAAAGGTTTCGAACCGGAAGTCCAATTCATCGGTCATGTCCATCTGATATACCGATAGTGTGAACTCCGTCGCAAGACGGTTTGGTACAATCGTGGCCCGGTGATAAAGTCCTGTTTCCAGGCTGATGCCACGCTGCGGCTTCAAATCTCCGTTGGAAATCGTCACGCCATACGGCGGGAAGGGCACCGGAATCTCTCGCTGATCGTACAGTTGATCCAGCGTGGGGGCCTTGAAAGAACGGCTGACGTTCGCATACCAGTTCCCCACGTGTTTCGCGCTGCGCACGTAGCTCACGTTAAGGCCGACTTTGGGACTGACAGCCGTGTGTGACGCCGTGCTCTCACCTCCTCCGTCTGGTGTGTATACATCACTGATGCGATCATAACGTACGCCGAGGCTCAGCCGTAATCGGCTGGCCGGCATTACGTCGTATTGACTGTAGGCTGCCACAGCACTTCGCGCGGCCTCCCCCTTTGTACTCATGTCTCCTACCGCTCCGGAATGTTCCGCAAAAACCTGTGCAGGACCAGTTGCGACGTTGTACCAGGTGTTGCTCAAGCTGCCGATCTGCGCATCTGCCCCGACGGTTAGCCGATCTGCCACGATGGCCCGTAACACGGGGGTTACAACTTGCCCGTTTACGAACAAACGCGATGTACTGAGTTCTCGTTGCTTTGCATCCGCAAACTCAGCACTTAGTGGCAGCGTCCGTATCGCAACGGCACTGCGCACGACACCAGTTATCGAGCCCGTTACGAAGGTTTCCGGACCGGCGTCGAATCGTCCTCTAAGAACCAGACTCCCGACTCTCTCATCGTTGTTGTCTAACCTGAAAAAGACCGATTCCTGCGTCCGGGAATCATTGATCTGCTCAGATGTCAGCGGCCCAGGTACGTCATACGTTCGCGTGTGGCCATGTCCCGAAAGCATCAAGATTGTTCGATCATTGCGCACCAGATCGGCCGATAGACCCCCGCTCGCCGCCAGCCGCGTGGCATGGTCGCGAAAGCCCGCGGTGCGGTCCAAGTTTCCGAAGAAGCCGAAAGATCTTTCGGCCCATATTCGTCGAAAGGCAGCTTCAGCACGCAGCGTCCCGTATGTCCCTCCGGCCACCGACAGATTCGAATGCGGCACAAGGCCGCCGGCTGTCACAACATTAACCACACCGCCAATAGCTGCGTCGCCGTAGAGGGATGAGGTGCCGCCACGCACGATTTCCACGGAGCGAACGGATGCCAGGGGAATCTGATTCCAGTTAACGAGTCCTGTCTCTATGACATTGAGGGGCTGCCCGTCAAGCATAACCACAACATACTCAGCCTCACCGCCCCCGTAGAATCCGCGTATTACCGGCTGGGGATCATATCCCAGCCCGTCAATATGCAGAAGCGCAAACCCTGGGGTCAAGCGGAGCACATCGGCAAGCCCCGTGACTCCGGCCAACGGGCGCAGTTCGTCGGCCTGCAGCACACTTACAGCCGCAGTCGATTGCGTACGAATCGTGGCGGAACGGTCTGCAGTTACAACCAATTCGTCCAGCACTACTGTTTCCAAAGTGTCCGCGGGTGCTACGTTTTGTGCCTTTGCGAAAACCGCAGCACTACAAAGGACAAAAATGCACAAGGGAGTTCGCATAAGCAGATTCGAAGTTATAGGTATGACCTTAAAGGTACGACGACTTTAAATACAATCCGGATCAGAGATCCATGATTACGATACCGCGAACAAGGCGTCCGTCCAGCAAATCGCGATACGCCACAGCGATATCATTTAGTGGATATGTGCGCGTAATGAGGCCATCCAGATTAAGTCTCCCATCCAAGTAGAAACGTGCATACCGCGCAAAATCGCGTTCTGGCTGTGCGCTGCCGTAGTAGGATCCTTTTATAATCTTCTCTTCGCGC
Organism: Rhodothermales bacterium; assembly: GCA_012271205.1. Classification (GTDB taxonomy): domain Bacteria; phylum Bacteroidota; class Rhodothermia; order Rhodothermales; family Bin80; genus JAAXGT01. The sequence continues at coordinate 4,824 of JAAXGT010000115.1, read as the reverse complement.
GTGATAATTGCACCCGGCAAATTTGTGTCACTACCAACCGGCGCCAGTCCAGCAAGCACGACGGTACCGCCGGGGCGTACGGCAAGCAAACACTGCTCTTGGACATGCGTTAGGCCGGTGGCATCAAAGACGTAGTCTGTGCCGCGTCCATCGGTGAATTGTCGGACTTGCGCTACCGGATCGTCTCCCGCCAGCACAAAATGGTCCGCTCCCAAACGTTTTGCAGTAGACGCACGATCCGCGAGAACATCAATCGCGATAACCGGTTCGGCCCGAGCCAGCTTCGCGCCCATTACCGCTGCTAATCCAACGCCGCCGGCACCAAACACGGCTACGCTGCTTTTCGGCGGCACGGCCGCCGTATTGAGTACCGCCCCTACACCGGTCGTAACGCAGCATCCAATCAGTGCCCCAATGCTAAAAGGCACTTCGGCATTCAGTGGCACGCATGCAGAAACAGCCACAACCGCAAATTCGGAGAAACAGCCAAGGGCACAATACTGATAAACGGGGCCATCCAGCCCTGCAAGGCGGGGCGTGCCGTCTTGCATAACGCCAGCCCACACCATGTCTTTGGTACCGGTACACAGACTTGGTCGCCCCAACCGGCAATAGAAACACGCGTCGCACGCGGGCGCCCAATTGAGCACTACGCGATCACCAGGCTTGGGGTGGCGAACCCCTGGACCAACTTCCAGAACAGTGCCCGAGCCTTCATGCCCCAAAGCAACCGGCAGGACATGCGGCGTGGCCCCCGTACACACCTGCCAGTCACTTCTACATATGCCGGCCGCCTGTATCTTGACGAGAACCTCGCCGGTTTGAGGCAGCTGCAATTTCAGAGGCTCCACCGTAATCGGGCCTTTTACGTCGCGGAGCACTGCCGTGCGTGTCATGATGGCCTTAGCCATCGGCTTCCGCAATGATTAGTGCGTCGCGCACGGCTGTTGCCAGTTCCTCTTTGCACTCAGCCAAGTGGGTCACTAGAGACGCGCGGCGCTTTCGCAGCTTGTGGTACGTGAGGATCTGGCGTGTAGACCGATAAATCTCGCTCCAGCGCAACGCTGCATACGAACAGGCAGGAGCAGCCAGCAATAGCCCCAAACCCCATGCCGGGCCAATCAGGATCGCCACCCCTGCCGCCGCCACTATCCACGAGATGACCATCAAGGCCGTCCCGCTGAGCAGCTTGGCGGTGCCGACCGAGGTCCGATCCTGCGGTAAGGTCTGGCGTGTCACTATGCCCGAGAGGCGGTAGGACGGCCAGCTCAATACTGCTCCGATCATCGCTGGCAAAAGCAGAAGGATGAGCCACAACCCGCGGCGAAGCAATCGCTGCCAGGTGATGACGGTTAGTTCGAGTTTCCAGGGATTTGCGACCCCGGCCGCCTGCAGCAGGAAGGTATATCGATTGGCGAGCTCTTTGACGTGCTCCACACGTTCAGGATCTTGCACACTTAAGTTACTGTAAGCAGACAGCAGTCGGGATGACCTTTGCAGCTGCCAGGCAAGATCGTCCGCCCGCTCCTCAGGTGCAGTCCATGCAGCCAGTACCGGCACAGCCCGTAGTAGCTGTGCTGACTCCGCCTGCAAGACGATATTGTCCAGACCGCGTTCGATGTGGACCGTCAAGGCTCGTACCGCCGCCCTTGCATCCTCCGCATACAGCTTCTGGTAGGAATCTACGTCCTGCGCCCTGCCTACCGACAGTGCAGCACGCGTGCGGAAGCGTGTCATATGTTCATACCAGATCCCTACCGGTATGATGACCACTCCACTGCTCCAACCAGTTGATTCTGCGGTTGAAAGCGCAATGCGCGCAGCACCACTGCGCAAGGGAAGTAGCTGCGGTGCGTCATGGGAGGCACCTTCGGGAAAAAGTGCCATGGGTCGACCTTGGCGCAAGAGTTCGCGACAGTGGGTAAAGGTCTTTTCATTGTGTGCTGACATTTCGTCCGAATCTCCGGCAGCGCCGCGCGTGCCGATATCCTTGGCGCGATAAATCGGCAGTGCACCAAACTGGCTTGCGGCCCACCGGGTAATCGGATTCGCAAAAATTGTGCTCTTGGCCAAGAACGTGATGGGCCGCCCGCACACAGCCATAAGCAGAACAGGATCCAGCACCTTGTTGGGATGATTGAGCACAAAAATGATTGGACCATCCGTCGGAAGAGTACCGTGTACCTCAATACCGCAATAGAATAGTCGCACAAGGCGAAAGATCAGGTACCGGAAGAGACGACCTATCATCATCTGGCTTAGGCTAATTGGGCTGCCCGAGACCCAACTCCTTTAGAGCCGCAAGCACCTGGCCATGTAGTAGCCCGTTCGTCGCCACGATTCCCCGATTGCGATCCAGTCCCTTGCCGCGCGAAAAGTCCAAGGGCCGGCCGGCACAGTCCGTTACGCATCCCCCAGCCTCGCGAAGCAGCAGGCTGCCCGCTGCATGATCCCAAATCCGTTCGACGTATGTGCGTCGCGTCGGAAGTCGCAGGTAAATATCGGCCTCGCCACGTGCGACCACCGCATATTTGGCCTGACTGTCAAGCCTTATGCTTGCTGCCGTGATGCCTAGGGCCCGCGCCACGCGCGCGGCATCATCGTGTGCACTGTGGGCGGATTCCACAGATTCGCAGAAACGGGCCTGCGCACAGTCTGCGGTCGCGCTCACGCGTACAAGCCCTGAAGCGGGTTCGACCTGGTGCGCTCCGCATCCCCGTACGGCCATGAATTCAGCACCGATGCCGCCGTCCAGATTGGGACAGGCCAGACCGGCCACTGCCACGTTACCCTGTTCTATGAGTGCCACAGCTATGGCATACTGCCCGCCCCGCAAGAATCCCTTGGTTCCGTCAATGGGATCCAAGGTCCAAAACCGGTCACTGTCTCCCAAAGCATCGCCGTAATCAATCCAACGGAGCACTTCGTCCGGGGGATTGACCGGACACACGTGCGCAACGCGGCGTGCCACCTCCGCGCACACGCCAGCCTGCGCAGGCAACCTTAGCGCGTCCGCATCTTCTTCCGCCACTATGGAGTCATCCGGAAACACTGACTTAATGGCACGACAGATCAGAGCTTGGCTTCCGTAATCTGCCACCGTCACTGGACTTCGATCCGCCTTGGCCAGTGTACTGATTACCAACTCCGACTTCACCCTCCTGCACAGCTGCGAAGCTTGCTGCAGCGCATGACCGAGCGTCGCGAGCTCCTTGGCATAAGACGTCTCTGAATTGCTCATGGACTACACTAACAGGTCGAAGTGGGGGATCTCATCAAGAAACTCAACCGTCTGTCTCTCGTGGTCTACTACGCAGCAATAGTGATCGATGCCGTTAGTAATCACCAGATACGCGGCCTGAATTACGGTATTGTAAATGCCTATCTGATCAAATGCACGCTGATCCACCCGCACAGAGGGCCGTTTGCATTCCGCGACGAGCACCGGCTGCGTAGCCCGATTGTGGACTACAATGTCAGCCCGATAGTACCTGTCCTGGTACGGAAACGGCATTTCGAGTGCGATCAGGGCGGCCGGGACGTCACGGTCATTAATGAGGTATTGAACGAAATGCTGACGCACCCATTCCTCGGGTGTAAGCGGCACAAACCGCCTCCGTACGGGATCAAGTATGATGTGCTTCCCGTCACGAGTCCGAACTTCAAAATCGTACCGGGGCAGGTTGAGCATCTGCATGGACCTCAAGATATGGCGCATACGGCCATCCCTGCCGTCCGTAATCAGAGCTACTGTTCATGGATCCGCCACGGGCAGAACACGTTTACTTCTGTTCCATTCGGGGTGTGGCGCAGCCCGGTAGCGCGCTTCGTTCGGGACGAAGAGGTCGTGGGTTCAAATCCCGCCACCCCGACACGGACTTCTTGTTTCCCTTGGCTTTAATCTCAGGACGCGCCGACTCTTTCCATTAGCCCAATCAGCACGTCCGCTGCCTCCTGTGCGATCTCGCCAAAAGCAACAAGGCCATCCTCGTGACCTCCCATCGCGAAAACAAGTTGCGTGCGCACAGTTGACTCAGCAAACAAGCGTTGTACTTCTTCTGCCATGGCTGGCGTACCATAAGCAACGTCCGGACGCGTTACCGGAATACCGAGCCTCGCGGCCGCCCGCCACAATTCAGGTGAATGCACATGGAAGACCCAGCGCAACGAGGAATCCAGTGCGTAGACAACGCCATGCGTGAGACTCTCGGAGGAGGGTTTTGCCGGCCCTTCCGCAATGATCAGGTTTTCTTCCGCAGAATAGCCTCGCACCACTGCGTAATCGGATTTGGTCAGTTCGGCTTTGCGTCCGGTCTGCGTTCCGGTGATCAAAAACGCACGCAAATGCGGTGACGTATCGTAAGGGGGAAGACGACAGCTGAGATTGCCAAATCCGTAACCACCATACCGATCGGGATCCTGTCCGATGAGCTTCACCGCGACCAATTTCTGACGCCAATATCCTATTTCCCGTACTGCTGCGGACGGTAACGGCGGCGAGACGGTGTAGCGCAGATTGAACTTGATAATGCCCTCTGCTTCCGGCATGTTATTCTACTCAATCATTGGAAGCTCTGATAAATGGCCCTTTAGGAGCGAATTACCTGCCTGAAACCCCTAAATGGAAGAATTGGGAATGATGTCTTGGAGTTTCCGTCTGCTTTTGGGGGCCCTTAAAGCCGTATCCATGCCGCCAAGACACACCGGTCCCAAGCCGGCATGAAATGTTGGCGTATCCTATAGAGATGGCCAAAGCCAAGAGGGTGTACAGCTGGGCCGCATTCTGGTGAAGGCCCTAGTACCGCGTTTTTCGATACCCCACAG
>JAAXGT010000137.1 GCA_012271205.1 Rhodothermales bacterium | reverse complement strand
GTCTGGCGCACCCAGTGCATCACCGTACAGCGTGCCCCCAATGGAAACTTCAAAGCCGCGTGCTCGCACAGCCTCCCGCACCGCCTCGATGCCCCGAGGCGACACGGAAGATTCCACGAACATGGCCGGAATACGCCGATCAGCCACCAGTTCGACCAACTCCTGTACGTCTGCTGTACCGGCTTCTGTAGCCGTCGAAATACCCTGCAGCCCCCGCACATCAAATCCGTATGCACGGCCAAAATACCCGAAGGCATCATGCGAAGTCACTAGGACACGCTGTACTTCCGCGACCTCCAATACCCTTGCGCGTACGTATTCATCTACTTGTTCAAGCTCCCTTGCGAACGACGCTCCCTGAACCCCATATGCATCTGCGTGATCGACATCCAGCCGGCCAAGTTCTGCGGCGAGTGCTTGGGCACATCGTGACCAGAGTGCTGCATCAAACCACACATGCGGATCGTAATTGCCTTGGAAAAGTGCCGAAGCGCGCCGAAGTGAGTCCGGCACACCCAGCTCCGCGACCGCAATAGTCGGCGTTCCCCGTTCCCGCATCTCTGCAAAGAGATCGCCCATCTTACCCTCCAAGTGCAGACCGTTGTATACCACCACGTCAGCCGCTGCCATGACGGTAACGTCGCGTGCACTGGCTTTGAATAGATGAGGATCGACTCCAGGCCCCATGAGAGCATCCACGTGCACGCGATCTCCGCCCACATGTGACACCAGATCCGCGATTATGCTGGTGGTTGCGACAACACGCACCTTGCCGTCAGACAACGAGTCAGAACCCTCACCACCACAAGCACATAGGAGCCCCGCAAGGCCAAGTGCCCACAGACGCAACTGCATGAAGCCCAATAAAACTTAGTCTTGCCTAAAAATACGACACGCGGCTTATTTTGATGCAGCTATTTTGACTATTGGACTTCTTCAAAGGCCAAATCCACGTCCTCGGGCACTTCGACCCAGTCAGCGACAAAAACATTTGTATCTCGGGAAGATGTACGCGCGGCATTGCGATTGGAGGAAAACGCGAGCTTCGTGCCANNCCAAATACCGGACGCCCCTGCCCCACGCTTTCGAAGTTGGAGGCAAAAATTATGTGCTCGCCACCCGGATGAAAGGACGGAGCCCAGTTGGCACCTGACAGATCGGTCACCTGCTGCACGTTGGTTCCGTCTATGTCGGACACAAAGATATTGAGTGCCCCTGGCTCCACAAGGCCCTCTGCCAAAAGCTCCTGATACACAGCGAGTTCATCCTCTTGCGGGCGGCTAGCTCGCCATACGATTCTCTGCGAGTCACGCGAAAAGAATGCGCCGCCGTCATATCCGGGCGTATTCGTAAGTTGTAACAACTCGCCCGTAGCAATTTCATGGCGCCACAGCTCGAGATCACCTGAACGGGTCGATGTAAAGACCAGGAATCGTCCGTCCGGGCTCGCAGTGGCTTCCGCATCATACCCTTCGCCACCTATGAGGATCTCAGGATTGGTACCGTCAGCGTTTGCTACATAGATGTCAAACGTGTCGTAGATGGGCCAAACGTAGCGATTCTGCGATTCAGGCAGGGTCGGACAGGCTAAATCGGCCGCATGCGTTGAAGCATAAACGATGCGACCGTCCTGCAGAAAGTAGCCACAGGTTGTGCGCCCACGACCCGTGGATATCAACTTATAAGTTTGCGGCACATCCGGATCCATAAGAAATTGCTGATCACATCCCTGTGGATTGATCCGCTCCCAGTCACTCTGAAAAATGAGCTGCTCATCATCGAAACTCCAGTATGCCTCGGCGTTGTTGCCGCCAAACGTCAGCTGCCGTACGTTTCGAAGGTGTACCTCGCCGGCAAAGCGCAGTGAGTCACCGGCGTAATCATAGGTCACTTGTTCCGTTGTAGATGTACATGCACTTGTTACGCAGACCAGAACAACCAGCACTCGTTTCATGATTCTTCGATTCGACTTTACAAGCCTCAGGAAAATAATTATCTCTGTGACGTTCCAATACCGTTTCCCGCGAAGATCAAACTAAAACGCACGTGTGAGCAAGGACGAATTTCAACGAACAGTCGTGGACGCCAGTAATGAACTGCCGGTGCTCGTGGACTTTTGGGCGCCCTGGTGCGGTCCCTGCCGCGTATTGGGCCCGGTTTTGGATCGCTTGGCGGCAGCGTCCAAGGAACGCTGGCGGTTAGTCAAAGTCAATACGGACGAAGCGTCGGACGTGTCGAAAACCTACAGTATTCGAGGCATTCCAGCCGTCAAGTTGTTTGTCAAGGGAAAAATCACGGCCGAGTTTACCGGAGTTATGGGTGAGCCAGCCGTTCGTAAGTGGTTGGAAGAAAATCTGCCCAGTCCAAGGCGTACCCTGCTATTGGAAGCTGAGGCACTGTTGGAGGAAGGCCATGCCGCTGCGGCTGCCAATCTCCTGCAACGCGCAATAGCATTGGATCCTGCTCACACTCGCACCCGTGTGCGGCTTGCACATGCGCTTGCACTGACCCGACTTGAAGAAGCGGCTGCACAGCTTGAAGGTGTAACTCCCGATCCTGAGCTCATACCTGTCGCTGAGGCCATACAAACACTACACCAGAACAGCCGACTGCGACCGGATACATTGCCGAATGGCAAAGGCCGCACGGCATACAACAAGGCTATTCTTGCATTGACAAAGCAGGATCATGAGGCCGTCATTCGGAACTTGCTGGAAGTGCTTAGACTGGACCGCTATTACAACGAGGACGGGGCCCGCAAACTTGGCGTCGCCTTATTCACGCTGCTTGGGCCCCAAGCTCCCCTGACACGAAGCCAGCGCCGCGTGTTTGATATGTGGCTTTATTAGGCAATCGCTCCACCGCAGCTGCTGCCTGCACCCGCTGTGCATCCGTAGCAATGCCGCCCTGTTCGTATTGCGTGAGACCTCCACGCCATGAGGTCAAAGTCCCGTACGTGTGGACGCTCAACATCCATGACCATGTCCAACTGTTGATTGAAATCACAGTCATACAGATACCCGTCCCAGCCAATAGACAGGGTGTTACGACACATTAGGCCTGCAATCGTGGCAGGATTAAACGCGGCCACAAGCCGCTGCATATACGCCTCCGTCTGCCCAGATTCCATGAGCCACTCCAAATAGCGTGACATGGGCAGGTTGTTGAGAGTCAACAAGCGATCAAAGTACACGTCGTGATTGCGCATAAGCGCTGCTTTCCACTCCGTTTCTAATGATCGCTGGTTGCCGGACAAGTAGGCGCCAACCGGATTCGTGACCAACGTCAACTGTCGTTTGGGATCACCCTGCCCGTAGCCGGCATCATTTAGCCGCCGAAGGGCCTCGATGGACTTGGCATACGTGCCATTCCCCCGTTGCGCGTCTGTCCCCATTCTTCGGTAGTGTGGAAGCGAGCACACGACTTCCACGCCGCGCTCCGCAAACCATTCCGGCAGATGCGCATAGGGACGTGTCAGCAGGATCGTCAGATTGCAACGATCCATGACACGCAAGCCGCGATTCACACATTGGGTTACCAGGTATTCAAAGTTCGGGTTAAGCTCCGGTGCTCCACCTGTCAAATCCACCACATTAGCACCGGCAAGATCGATGGCGCGCAGGCACGCCTCTACCGTCGAGCGGTCCATATTCTCCTCAATACGATCTGGCCCTGCATCCACGTGACAGTGCCGACATGTCATATTGCAAAGCTTGCCCAGATTGATTTGAATTATTTCCAGATAATCTGGCTCGAAGCTGGGCCAACCTGAAGCTGCCAGATCCTCATCAAACACGCCACTACCTGTCGGGCCGTGCGAAATTTCGACAGAGTTCAGAATCCGGACCTGCTCGGCGGGATGCGCCAGTGGTTTGGCACGGTAACGCAAGGATGCCGTCGCTCGCGGCCCCTGCACAACGTCGCCAATCGTGTCAAGCGCAATGAATCCAATATCAGGGATCATTCAATCACGCAGGCTACATGGTCAATCGCTTGACTTGATCCACCATCTGTACTCCGTGAACTAAAGACGCCCCACCACGAATGGCGGTAGCCACGTGTACAGCCTCGGTCATTTGCTCAATATCGGATCCGGCTTCAAGGCTGGCGGTCGTGTAAGCATCGATACAATAAGGACACTGCACGGTGTGGGCCACAGCCAGTGCAATGAGGGCTTTTTCACGTGCGGTGAGCGCCCCGTCTTCAAACACCTTGTTGTAGTACGAGAAAAATGCGTCCGCCAACTCCTGATTGCCGGTCGCGATTTCTTCGAATCTGGGGAGGTGTGAGCGGTGGTAATAGTGCTCCATATTGTGCTTCGAGCTGTGCAGGGACCATGTTTAAGTGGTTTCGTATCGCGTATTTCCGTGCGGCCGCCGACCGGTCACGGTAAGACTCTTGAGGACCTCATATTCGCGAGGCAGATTCATAGATTTGATTTCGAGTTGTTGTATATGCTCAAAACCGGCCCGCTGAATAATGTCCATGTATTGGCCGACCTTCAGGGCACCGGCTACACAGCCCGCATAATGCTCAGCTGCACACAGGACATCTGGCGCGATCAGGCCGTCTATCACCACGTCTGCAATTACAAAGCGCCCTCCTGGACGCAGCACACGGAAGATTTGGCGGTAGGCTGCATTCTTGTCGGGCACAAGGTTGAGCGTGCAATTGCTGATCACCACATCAACGCACGCGTCCTCAAATGGCATGCGTTCGATATTCCCCAAGTGAAACTCCACGTTATTCGCACCAATGGCCGCAGCATGCATGCGCGCTTTCTCTACCATGGCCGGGGCAAAATCAAGCCCGATTACGCGCCCGGAGGAGCCAGTGTGCTCGCGAGCAATAAAGGCATCAAGCCCTGCCCCGCTGCCGAGATCCAGCACGATCTCCCCGGGCTGAATGCGGGTGTAGTGTAGCGGAAAACCACAGCTTAGATTCAGGTCTGCAGCTACCTCATAGCCGCATGTGTCTTCGCTCGAACGATCGGCCATGCAGAATCCGCTATCCAGTTCGCCCTTAGCAATAGCATTGTATTTTGCACGAATCTCCTCCTCTAGAGAGTAGTCAAGCGTAGCCGTCGCAGACATGAGCCAACCCACCTCTTTGTAATGGCATGGGTAATCTATAAAAACCTGAGGTTTGCAGCCTAGGGCTGCCGAGTCCGCACAAAAACTACTTGACAAGGGCCGCATACTGAGTCTTTCCGGGCACAACAAGTCATCGTAGCATGCGGCTGATTAAGAGTCGGGGGACCTGCTGCTACGGCCGATCGAGCATTTTGGGTCGGTAACGCGTCTACGGGATGGAGTACGTGCGGCTCCGGCGCACTTCGGGGGTATGGGACGACAGACGGAGGGGCGCCAGGTGAGGGCCGGTCCGGACCGTTAGAGCGGCGGACGCTCCACCAGGTCGTACACGGCCCCGAAGGCCTGGTAGGCGATCGCCCCGATCTGCAAGCTGCTGTAACCGCGCCACATGATCTCGGGACCAGGTGGCGGATCATGCTTTCTGTTCCGGTAGCCTCCCATCAGGGCTACCCGTAACACCGCCGAGGCCAAGTCCGTATGTTCGGGCAGGTTGTAGTTGCGGGCATAGCCCCGAAGCACATCCAGCTCCGTTTCGGTGAAGAGGACCTGGGCGGGCCGGTCGGGGGACACCCGGCCCCACAAGGTCCTCAGCATGAGGCGCTATGCGGTGACCATATGCAGCGTAAGGGCACAGTGCAGTCGGCCGGCTGCAGGCGCCGCTTCTCCCCCCGGCCGCCCGTCTTGAGCCCCCGAAGAGGTCCTCCACACGCCAGCGCAACTGGTAATACCTCACCATCTCTTTGGCCTCCTGGGCCGATCGCACCTCGGCGGGGGTCAACCGGTACCAGTCCAACCGTTGGGCCCCCGCCGGCGGCGCTCTCTCACGCACATGAACGGCCGATACACGCCCCCCGGCAGCGTTCTTGTTCTGGGTCGGCGGCACCGTCAGTGTCCGGTAACGCCCCTCCAACCGCGCAGGGCGCCCCGGACGGCCCTGGCTGGTTATCCGGCCCGACTTTGCCCGACGACTCAGTTGGGACCCCGACAGGGCCATCTCACCCGCAGGCGGACCCTCGCGCATCGTCGCAAACAGCCGCCCCTGCTTCTGGTCCTGTTTGGGGCCCAGCTTCCGGTCATGTGGGGCCCGCACCAGTAGGTCGGTACGCTTACAGCGCTGCTGCGCTGCCAATATCGCAAACACCTCCCCCTCCCGGTCCATGACGCTCAGTACGCGCGTCTTGCGCGGCGGCGTCTAGGTCATGCAGTCCGTCCATCCATGGATGGGTCTGCGTCTGCCCTTCCTTCTTCCGGTATGCACACCGAAGTCCCCCCAACGGAAGACCCTCACCATTTATCGCCAGCGTAGCGTGCCAATGCACGCCTGGGGCCGCAGCCGTGGCCGGATTACGCCCAATTACCTCCAAGTTGTCCCATTCCGGACGTGTACTGTAACTGATATCGGTCCCATCCTGCACGCACACCCTCCCCCCTTTTGCGTCCGCATCCGCTCAATGGTCCGGGCCCGGTGCGGCACCCGCACCTTCTCGGGCGTGAGGCCCAACGCATCGGCCTTCTCTATAAACCGCCCGTAGCCCCGCACGGCCGCCCGGTCCCGCTTAGGTGAAGCTGTTACCGGTTGACCCATACTTGAGGCCACCAGATGGGCCCTTTTGACCAGACGCGTAGGGCGACGGGCATCGCCCAGCTTGGCCGGCCCCAAACTCCTGCTTCGCCCACCGGTCGGTCTCCAGTCCAGCCCCACCTGGAGCTTCGGCCGCAACTCCACATGGGGCACCTGGAGCTTGCCGCGCCAGTGCGGATCCCGTTCATAAACAAAAATCTTCTTTTTGGATCGCGTACAGGCCGGCGTAGGCGCAGGCCGACCGCGACCCTGGCTCCGGCCTACATATCGGAAAGTCGCCGCCTTGAAACCGGGGGCTTCCTGATCCGGACCCACAAACGTCTCCACCAAGTACGGCGCATAGTGGCAGCGCCTTTTGAAGTCGCGCTGCAACCGGCCCAGTACATGACTGGCCCGATTCCGGCACGGCCCCCCGGGTCGGATCAGAAAACGGCTCAGATTGACCA
>JAAXGT010000123.1:484-39642 GCA_012271205.1 Rhodothermales bacterium | reverse complement strand
ATGCCGTCCAGTACGCGTCCGCACTTCTTATGAAAAATAGCCAACCGGCTGGTCCTGCGGGACACGCTGGCGTGTTCCGATCCTTCCGAGCAAACGGCAGGCACAGCGATGCAAACCCCGTCAAGGAGCGAAGTCCTCCTAGAGTGGCCAGCGTGTTTCTGCGCCCGCGAAGCGGCCCATATAGGCCACGACAGGTTTCCGTTTGATACATAAGCGCCATTAATAGAATGGGCAGCTAAGCGCCAATATACTGCGTCTTCAATGCCATTGCACCCAAGTCAGAGTGTGCCAGACTCCGAGGATTGTCACGGCAGGCCGTCAGGCCAAATACACCATTCAATAGGTGAACCTGACTGAAGTGTGATGCACCAAAATCCTATGATTCCGGCAATATCAAGACGCGCGAAAAGAGATCGGGCTTTAGCAGATCCTGAGCAAGATTCTGCACATCCTCGACCGTTACCGCATCAAGTTCGGCCATAGCCTCGTCCAGGGAAATAAGGCGCCCAACCATCAATTCCTGTGTTGCCAGGCGTATCATGCGGTTATTCATACTTTCCAGCCCCATCACGATCCCGCCCTTGACCTGACTCTTGGCTCGAGCGAGTGCACGTGAGCTGACCGGATTCTGGGCCAGTCGGTCCAGTTCCCTGAACACAAGCCGCTGCGCTCTTCGAACCTTGGTCGCATCCGTGCCAATATATACTCCGAAATCACCACAATCAGAGTGCAGGTTCGCAAAAGAAAAGACATTATAGCAGAAGCCGTACTTCTCACGAATGTTCTGAACCAGGCGGCTTGACATCCCGCCACCCAAGAGTGTATTAAGTATGCCCAAGGATGCTTGCCGATTGCTGCCTACACTGATACCGCGCTGTCCAACCACGAGATGGGCCTGCTGGATAGGCCTTGCTTCCACAATTTCTCCCGGTTCATAAGACGCGCTTACGTTTACCGTTCTGGCGTTCTGTGCAGCGCGAAGTCCATCAAATGCTTTTTCCACGTGCTTCACTAAATGCTCGTGCCGGACATTGCCAGCAGCGGCAACCACAATGCGATTGGGGGTATAGCGCCCATTTACAAAATGCACCAAATCCTGCCGCGTAAGTGAGCTTACCGTGTTTGCATATCCGATAACGGGTCGCCCAATGGGGTGATCCGGGAAAATAACCGATTCGAATCGGTCAAAGATGTGTTCCTCTGGCGCATCTTCGTACATTTTCATCTCCTCGAGCACGACCGTCTTTTCGCGTTCGAGTTCGCGTTCCGGAAAGACAGGGCTTTTGACCAAATCACAAGTTGTATCAATTGCACGATCCAGATCTGTATCGAGGGCACGTGCATGAAAGCACGTATGCTCTTTGGACGTAAACGCATTCAGATAACCACCCACGGATTCCAGCCGGTTCGCTATCTGGTGCATGCGCCGCTTTTTCGTGCCCTTGAACACCATATGCTCCACAAAATGACTGATGCCCGCTTGGTCCGCGGTCTCGTCCCGGCTGCCCGTATGCACCCAGACGCCCACGGCCACACTCCTCACTGATGCAATAGCTTCACTGAGTATCCGGATGCCACTTTTAAGTGTGCTCTTCGTGGTCACGGGATCTACCTGTACCGTCCACCGCTGCGGGAATCACGGTGACCGCGTCTCGAACCACCCCCGTACCTGCCCGCTCCCGATCGTGGCCCGCGTTCGGATCTGGATCCACGAGATCTCTTGTCGGTACGTGGTCTGCCTTTTGCAGAACGCGGATCAAATGCGCCGGCAGGGCGCGGCAGCGTGGCCTTGTGACTCAGACGAAGCCTGCCCCGGTCTCGGATCTCTATCAGTCGCACCTTGAGCTTGTCCCCCACTTGAACGACATCTTTCGGATGGTCAACATAACTCCAGGACAATTCGGACAGATGTACCAAACCCTCCTTGCCGGGGAGAATCTCGACTATTGCACCGATGTCCAATATGTTGCGCACCGTACCTTCGTAGTCCTCTCCCACTTCCGGCTGAACCACAAGGGCGCGAATCATATCTGTCGCCTGTTGAGCACTGGCCTCGTCCGTAGATGCTATCGTCACATATCCTACGCCGTCTCGATCATCCACCTCAATGGTTGCACCGGTTTCAGCCTGAATGTTGCGCACTGTTTTTCCGCCCGGCCCGATAACAGCACCAATGAGATCCGCGTCAATGGTGATTTGTGTCAGACGCGGTGCGTAGGGTGACATGTTGGGTCGCGGTGCAGCCAGCGCCTTTTCCATACAGTCCAGAATGTGATTTCTCGCAGCGCGTGCTTGGTGCAAGGCCTGCAGCATAAGTTCGCGTGAGAGCCCACTCACCTTTATATCCATCTGGCAAGCCGTAATGCCATCCCGGGTACCGGTAATCTTGAAGTCCATGTCTCCCAAGTGGTCCTCTGTACCCAGGATATCCGTTAGCACCACGTTGCGCGTGCCATCCGATATCATACCCATCGCTACTCCCGCAACCGGCTTCCGCACCGGGACGCCTGCATCCATGAGCGCCAAGCTGCCTGAACAGACACTGGCCATGGAAGAGGAACCGTTGGATTCCAGCACATCCGCATTTACGCGAATCGTATATGGGAACTCCTCCCCGTCAGGCATCATGCCCTCCAGCGCGCGCTCTGCAAGGTAGCCATGACCAATTTCACGTCGGCTGGCCCCACGAAGCATTTTGACTTCACCAGTGGAAAACGGCGGAAACTCGTAATGCAGGTAGAATCGCTTGTCTTCTTGGTCGAATACCTGATCTACAGCCTGTTGATCACGTGTCGTGCCCAAGGTGACCGACGCCAGCACCTGTGTTTCACCGCGCGTGAAAATCGCAGAACCGTGTACACGGGGCAGATAGCCGGCCTCACACCATATTGGCCTGACCGCATCTGGTTTGCGCCCGTCGATTCGTCTCTGGTCAGCAAGCACCATTTCACGCATCACGTCACTTGCAACGACCTTGGCAGCAGCCTTTATCTCCTCGGCTGTCAGCTCAGTTTCCACTTCTTCGTCGGGCAGAATGGCTTCGACGGCTGTGTCGCTGAGCAAACTCAACCCTTCATAAAAAGACTGCTTCTCATAAGGCGCCCGAATGTGCGCGGCAATCTGTTCACCGATCTCCGCAGCGACTTGATCCACAACGGCTTGGTCTGGCCTGTTGATCTCGTAATCTAGAGGCCTGATATCACCGTGCTGGGCCTCATAGGCCGCAACAAGGTCCAACTGCCCTTGGCACAGCTTCTTTATGGTGTCGTGCGCGATCTCCAGCGCCTCTACCATCTCTTCCTCACTTACCTCATTCATCTCACCCTCCACCATTACGATTGAGTCCAGCTTGCCTGCTACTACCAGATTGAAGTCGCTGGCCTCCAGTTGCGTAATCGTCGGGTTGATTATAAATGCGCCGTCTACCCGCCCGATGCGAACTTCGGCAATGGGTCCGTCAAACGGCGCACCGCCCAACAGGAGCGCCGCTGAGCCCCCCAGCCCCGCCAGCATGTCCCCATTGTTTTCTCCATCAGCGCTGACCACATTCCCAATGATCTGAACCTCGTTGCGGAAACCTTCCGGAAAAAGTGGCCGGATCGCACGATCCACCAAGCGCGAAGTTAGAATTTCTTTGTCATTAGAGCGGCCCTCACGCTTGATAAATCCTCCTGGAATGCGACCACCACTAAAGAACTTTTCGCGATAGTCTACTGTGAGAGGGAAAAAATTTTGTCCGGGCCGCATATTGTCGGAAACGACGGCGGTGCAAAGCACCATCGTGTCGCCAAGCCGGACCATTACGGCGCCACCAGCCTGCTTGGCCAGTCGTCCGGTTTCAAGAATTATGGATTGCCCGGGCGCATACTCAATATGCGCCGTGATTCCTTCAGGGGTCATTTTCGTCGTAAATGTTTATGAGGCTGCCGACCGTGGGCAGCAGGCGTGACTCTGCGCGAACCGCTTAGACCTCATTACTTGCGCAAGCCGAGATCCTTGGTGATTTGACGATACCGTTCGATATCAATCTGTATCAGATAGTTTAACAGACGCCGCCGCTTTCCGACTAGTTTCAGTAGCCCGCGGCGCGTTGCATGATCCTTAGGGTGGATCCTCAGATGGTCGGTCAAATGCCGAATCCGGGTGGAAAAAATCGCAATCTGTACTTCAGGTGCGCCGGTATCATCCGGATTCTTGCCATACTCTTTGACAAGCTCCCCTTTCTGCTCACTCGTTATCATGCACGATATATCTGCTGTTCAACCTTGTTTACCATTTCACTCCCGCCGACTGGCTGCTGCGTAAGGCCCTCCGCAGCGACGTAATGTGTAAGGGGCCGAAGTGAATTCAGCCAATTAGTACGTGAGGACGGCGGACAGGTTCCATCAAGTTACGAGCGAACGACACACTGCTTCATCATGGGAGAGTTGTTCACGCAAGGCACCCAATGATAGGAAGCGGATTTCGTCCCGTATACGGGTTACGAATTGCACTTCCAGCGTCAGCCCATACAGGACTTCATCCGTATCAAACAGGTGCACTTCCAAATGCGTACGTCCATTACTGGCCACGGTAGGCCGGGTGCCAATATTCATCATTCCCCCGCGTTTGCAAGAGTCCCAATGTGCCTGCACGGCATAGACCCCTCGTTTCGGGATTAATTTTCGTGAGTCGAGGAGTGCCAAATTCGCAGTCGGATAGCCAAGCGTGTGCCCACGCCCTTCGCCTCGTGTAACTGTTCCTGTCAACCCATAGGGTCGTCCAAGCATTGCCTGCGCCTGCCGCACATTTCCATCTGTCCTCAGGTGCATTCGGATCTTGTTGGAGGAGACTATATCCTGCCCTACGGCTCTGGCGTTGATTGTCGTAACATCAAATCCGTATTTGCAGCCCATCTGCCTGAGCAAGTTTACGTCACCAGCTCGTCCCTTGCCAAACCGGTGGTCATAGCCAACTATGATTTCTCGCAGACCTATTCGATCGTAGAGGAATTTCCGTACGAAGTCTTGTGGACTGAGTGCTGCGAGCGATCGGGTAAAGGGCATTACCACGAGCCGTTCAAGGCCTTGACTTGCAAGCAATCCCACCTTTTCTTCTACAGTTGTGAGAAGCTGTATATTTTCATTGTGCAGCACCTTACGCGGATGCGGGTCAAACGTAATAAGGGTGCTTATGCCACCGCAGCGTTTGGCCCGGTTCACCAAACTCGCAAGGACCGCCTGGTGCCCGACGTGCACACCGTCAAATACACCTACTGTCACTACGGAAGCGGTGTCGCGCGTAATTTGCTCCAGACCGGCTTCGAGCTTCATGAAGTGGTCCGCGCAGCTTGGGTCAGTGCATCTACGAGGCTGGGCATCTCCCAGGCCCGATCTACGTGGAAAGGCCCAATGGCCGTTCGGCGCAGGGCTATCAAATGCGCGCCTACACTCAGCTTTTCCCCCACATCATGCACCAGAGAGCGAATGTAGGTCCCCTTTGTGCAGCGAACATGGAATGATATGTCCGGGCCCTGCCGACGGATAATGTCAAACGCATGCACATGCACTTCATGCGGTTTGCGCACTATGGTTTCGCCCCGGCGAGCCTTTTTGTAAAGCCGCTCTCCCTTTACCTTCACGGCGGAGTACATTGGTGGAATTTGCAAAATCGTACCACTGAATGTGTTGCATACGCCTTGTATCGCCTCCAAAGTTAAATGGGAAGCATCCTTGCGTACAGTTACCTGCGTTTCTGCGTCGTATGAGGGCGTACACTCGCCGAGGCGCAGCGTACCTGTATAATCTTTGTCAAAGCGCAAAAAGTCCTCCATTAGTCGTGTGGCGTGGCCCACAAGCACAATCAATAGGCCAGTCGCCATGGGATCCAGCGTGCCGGTATGACCCAGCTTGCGACCGGGCAAGAGTTTCTTCAGTTTGCGTATCACGTCGAAGGATGTCCATCCGGCCGGCTTGTCTACCAGCAGGACCGCTTTGTCAGCATCCCGGGGCACTACCACCCCACGCCGGGCCACTTCAAGGCCTTCCATTTGTGTGATGCGTGACGGAGTTACCTTCACGCGCTACCTTCTCCTCGCGTATATGCTCAAAAAGCGAGTCCATCTTTTGAGTGATCTCGAGAGATTCGTCGAGGAAAAAACGAAGGGTGGGTATGGCCCGAATCTGGTGGCGAATGCGACGGGCCAGTTGCCCCCGTATGGCGGCAGTGCGATCTACCACGTTTCTGAAAGTTGCCTGGCGCTGCTCCGGGGTTGCTCCCATGACACTGATGCTCACGTAGGCTATGGACAGGTCACGGGAAACACGGGCGCCGGTAACCGTCAGCATCCGGTCCTCCTCGAAATCCCGTGTCAGAATGTCTGCGATTTCACGCTGTAGCAGCCGTGCAACCCGTTCTGTACGCACACTCATGATGGCTATGCGTCCAGCGTGCGTTTCGTTTCGATGATCTCGTAGGCTTCAATCTGATCGCCGACCTTGACGTCATTGAAGTTCTCCACGCCGATACCGCATTCGTAGCCGCCGACTACTTCGCGGACATCATCCTTGAATCGGCGTAAAGATCCCAGCTTGCCGTTGTAGATTACCACGCTCTCACGGAGCACGTGTACCGTGTCGCTGCGGCGAATACGACCTTCGGTTATATAGCATCCGGCAATGCTGCCGACCTTCGGTACTTTGAACACTTCGCGTACATCGGCAACGCCAATGATCTTTTCAGTCTCTTCCGGCTGCAACAGGCCTTCCAGCGCGTCGCGAACATCTTCGATTGCATCGTAGATGATCGAGTATGTGTGGATGTCGATCTCTTCACGCTCTCCAGCTGAGCGGGCTCCAGCTGTCGGTCGAACCTGAAAGCCAATAATAACCGCATCGGAAGCAGACGCCAGCATGACATCACTTTCCGTAATGGCCCCAACACCGGCGTGAATGATGTTGACCGCCACTTCGTCGGTAGAAAGCTTTAGCAACGCATCGCTGATAGCCTCCACCGATCCGCCCACATCGGCTTTGATAATCAGGTTTAGCTCGCTGAAGTCTCCGAGTGCCATGCGTCGTCCGATGTCTTCCAGCCGCACATGCTTGTACTGGCGCATTTTTTGCTCCCGCCAGATTTGTTGTCGGCGCTGAGAAATCTCTTTGGCCTCATGTTCATCGGCCACACCAACAAATTGGTCGCCGACGGTGGGTTGCCCTGGCAGTCCGAGGACAAGTGCAGGTTCACTGGGTTTGGCCACTTTGATGCGTTGATCCCACTCATCAAACATGGCGCGTACACGCCCACCATATATGCCGGCCACGAAGGGATCGCCCACATGCAACGAACCGTTCTGTACCAGCACGGTGGCCACATTACCCCGCCCACGATCCAACCGGCTTTCGATCACAATACCTTGGGCACGTCGGTCCGGGTTGCCCTTGAGCTCCATGAGATCGGCCTCAAGGAGTACCTTATCCAACAAGTCACTGATTCCTTCGCCAGTCTTGGCTGATACGTTGGCACATTGCACCTTGCCGCCGAAAGGCTCGACCAAGACACCATGTTCGGAGAGCTGCTGCATGACGCGCTGAACATCCACTTCCGGCAGGTCGATTTTGTTGATCGCCACGATAATGGGGACCTCTGCCGCGCGTGCGTGATTAATCGCTTCAACGGTTTGCGGCATCACAGAGTCATTGGCAGCTACCACCAGAATCACTACATCGGTCACTTTTGCGCCACGTGCACGCATGGCGGTAAACGCCTCGTGTCCCGGCGTGTCCAGAAACGTCACTTCGCGACCGCTTTCCAGCTTTACCTGGTAGGCTCCGATATGCTGCGTAATGCCTCCGGATTCACCTATGGCCACGTTGGCACTGCGCACATAGTCCAGCAGCGAAGTCTTTCCGTGATCGACATGACCCATAACAGTCACTACGGGGGCACGGGGTACCAAGTCTTCCGGATTATCCGCTTCCAGCACAATATCCTCTGTGCCAAACTCAGTGATGAACTCGACACTATAGTTGAATTCATCTCCGACAAACGTAATGGTGTCCGCATCGAGTCTCTGGTTGATGGAAACCATCATGCCGGCATCAAAGAGCATAGTGATTATGTCTGTCACGGCCACCCCCATCAGATCGGCCAATTCACCGGTCGAGACGAATTCAGTCACACGAATCACCTGCTCCTGCTGCTCCTGCTTCAGCTGCACATTCATACGTTCTTCGGCCCGCTGCTGCCGCCGGGCACGTCGGCGCCGTTGCCGCACGCGTGCCGTGCTTTGATCTATGGTGCGCAGCGTTTCCTGAAGAGTCTGATCGATGGCTTCTTTATCGACCTTGGATTTGCGTTTCCGCGACCGCCGGCGCTGTCCGGGGGCTGCACCGGATTGCGTGGCCGGCCTGTCCGTTGAAGTTGGGGGGGTGGACACTGTGGTTTTGCGCTTGCGCTTGCGCTTCTTGCGCTTTGTGGGGGCCGGCGCACCATCGCCTGCCGGCAAGTCGATCTTCCCTACTACGGTAGTGCCTTGGAGCTTGTATCGGTCTGCTGTAATGAGCTGCTCTTCCGTCTTTTCAGCTTCCTCCTTCTCGGGCGGCACATCTTCCGCCGCGGGCGCTTCGGCCCGGGGGGCAACTTCCTCTGGCTCCGGAGTGACTTGAGGGGCCTCTTCGGACACCGGCTCTATTTCGGGCTCAGGAGCAGGTGGCGAGTCCTCGGCTACAAGAGCAGTTTCCGGCTCGGGCTCTTTGGCACTGGTGGCGGGCACTCCTTCCACTTCCACGACTTCCGTTTCGACCACGGGCTCCGCAGGCACTTCCACTACAGGAGGTGCAGCTTCAATACTTTCGTCCGTCTCGGGTGGAGCGGGCTCGGGCTCCTGCACAGCTTCTGACGGGACGGGCTTGGCTTCCGGCACACTTGGCAACGGAACGGACTCGGCTTCCGGCACACTTGGCGGCGGAACGGGCTCGACTACTTCAGGCACCCCGGTTGGAGCTGAGTCCCCGCGTGCTTTCGCCAGTTCCGCCTCGCGTGCTGCCCTTAGCTCCTGTACGCGGGCACGCGTATTCTTGTCTTCGGCAAAATGATCAATAAGATCCAGGTAGGCGTCCTCGTCCGTAATGGCTGCGTTGACGCCGTTGCCCTGCAGCGCGGCACTTTGGCCCTGCTCATTCAGGTGGTTGACAATTGTGTCAACTGTAAGGTTAAGCTCCTTGGCCACCTTGTGCAGCCGAACTTTCCTAAACCTGCCTTTTATCGTCGTCGCCATATGCCCCAGGGCTCTATGTACAATACTGCAGCCTACACCTCCAACCCCTCCTCCAACAACTCCTCATCGTCCTCAAATTCCGCCTTTATAATGGCGAGAATACGTGAGGCCACATCCATTTCCAGCCCGCTACGGCGAATCAGTTCCTCGAGAGACAACTGCAAGACCGCCTTGGCCGAATCACAGCCAATCTCTTTAAGCTTCTGCAGAATCTCTTCGCTGAATTCGTCCGCAAATTCCTCTATCTCCACATCCTCTTCGTCAGCAGGTATTTCGCGATAAATATCAATCTCAGTCCCAGTCATGCGCGAAGCGAGACGAATATTGATGCCGGCGCGACCTATGGCCTGACTGACTTCGTCCGCCCGCACCACGGCTTTAGCCTTCGGAGGAACCAAATTGTCGTTAATGGTTACCGAAATCGGGTTGGACGGCGACAGGGCCCGCTTGATGAGCAGGTAGGGGTCATCCGTCCACTCCATAACATCGATATTCTCATTGCTGAGTTCCCGAACTACGGCGTGAATACGATTACCCTTGAGTCCTACGACAGCGCCCACCGGGTCAATACGTTCATCGTGGCTGATCACCGCTACCTTGGCGCGGTCCCCCGGTTCGCGGTGGATGTGTTTGATTTCGACAATACCCTCATCAATTTCCGGGACTTCGAGCTCAAACAGTCGCTCCATGAGTTGAGGATCACTCCGGCTTATTATGACTTGCGGATTGCTACCCGCATCCCTCCGTACTTCTTTGACAATGGCCCGCAGCATGTCACCTTTGCGGTAGCGGTCCCGAGGAATCTGCTCCTCCTTGGGCATGACCAGTTCCACACGGTTGTGCAACATCAATACTTCGCGATGCCGTATCTGATAAATCTCACCGACTACCAACTCGCCCACGAGGTCTGAGTACTCTGCAAAAATGTTTTCTTTCTCGATATCGCGAATACGCTGCCGGAAAGTCTGGCGAGCGGTGAGTACGGCACGACGGCCGAAGTCTTCAATAGAAATCTCTTCAGCCACTTCGTCTTCGACCTCAAAGTCCTCTTCCACCTGTACGGCGTCCTTGAGCTCGATTTGTGTGACTGGATCCTCCAGATCATAATCCTCCACTACTTCACGCACGTGCAAAATCTGGATGTCGCCATGGTCCGGATTCAGAATGATTTCGAAGGCTTCGTCCGAGCCGTAACGCGTACGAACCATTGCGCGGATCACGTCCTCGACGATCAACTGCAAAGTATCCCGATTGATGTCCTTTTCCCGCGCGATCTCTGCGAAGGAAGAAACCAGATCTGAACTATGCATGATTGTTTGCTAAGTCTTACCAGGGTAATTGCACCTTGGCCCACGCAATATCGCCGAAGCTGATGTCCTCAATACGTTCCGCATCCTCTACCCGAATGGCCTGCCTGGTTGCGTCAACCAGCTTGCCACAAATCTCGGTGAACTGACCGGAAGTCAGCCGATAGTGTACCCGCAGCGTACGGCCGACATGCTTCCGGTACTGGCGGGGCAGGCGCAGCGGGCGATCCACCCCCGGTGTCGAAACCATCAGCGTATAGGGGCCGGGAATGGTATCTTCTGCATCGAGCAAAAAGTTAATCTCCCGGCTCAGGTCCGCCAAATTGTCGGCGCCCAGTACCTCATCACTTTCGACGAAGAGATCCACCGCATACGAACCCTTTGTGCCACGCACACAAAAATCCACTACAAAAACCGGCCCCCTCTCTAAAAGGCCCTCAATCAAAGCGCGTACGCGTGCTTCCAGCATTGGCTGTTCCATAGGCAGCATATCTCAAAAACGCCCGGTCTCGACAGTCGCGACGGGCGTCGTTGCCGGCAGTCTGATCCAACAAAAAAGGGCGCCCGGTTTCGAGCCCCCGCCTGTCAGAATCCGGCCCAAATAGACCGGGCAGTGCCACCGGCGCAAATATAAATTACACTTGCATGATCATATATGGTACGGGGAGCGATTGGTTCCGCTTACACCAAGCTGGGGCGTTGTTCGGCCGTCATGCGATCTGGATAATCCAACGTGTAGTGCAGTCCGCGACTCTCACGTCGCATTTGTGCACTTCGGATAATGAGGTAGGCCACGGCAATCATGTTGCGCAATTCGCACAAGGCACCGGAAATCCGCGTCCGGTCATAGAAATCTTCAACCTCCTTATACAAGAGTCGAGTACGCCGCAGGGCGCGGGACAGGCGGAGGTTTGAGCGCACAATGCCGACGTAATCCCACATGACACGTTGTAACTCGTCCCGGTTATGCGAAATGAGTACCCACTCGCCTGGGCGTTCCGTACCCGTTGCATCCCAGTCAGGTACGGCCTCATTCCAGTTTTGCACCGCGGCAATGTCTGGAGCCCTATTGGCAGCCCGTCGGCTGAGGACCAAGGCTTCCAAAAGGGAATTGCTGGCAAGGCGGTTGGCACCGTGCAAGCCGGTGCAGGCCACCTCGCCGGCCGCCAAAAGGCCAACTATACTTGTTCTGGCCTCCAAATCCGTTTGCACGCCGCCACACTGGTAATGCGCGGAGGGGACTACGGGAATCGATTCACGCGCCGGGTCGATGCCCCGCCGGCGGCAGGTTTTCACAATGTGCGGAAACTCTGCCTCAAGGGCAGATGTGTTCTGATGGGATACATCAAGCAGCACGTAGTCCTCACCACGCTGCTTGAGCTGATCATCTATGGCCCGCGCCACTATGTCACGCGGCGCCAGTTCGGCACGCGGATCATACCTGGGCATGAAGCGCACGCCGTCCTGATTGCGGAGCATGGCGCCAAAGCCCCGCACGGCTTCGGATATCAAGAATGACGGCTTGGCACCAGTGTTCGTTTCAGGACGATACAAGGCGGTCGGATGAAACTGTACAAACTCCATGTTAGCGATGCGCGCCTTGGCCCGGTACGCCATGGCAATACCGTCTCCGGTGGCAATAAGGGGGTTGGTCGTATGCCGGTAAACGGCACAGGAGCCGCCGGTCGCCAGCATTGTCACGCGAGAGAGGAATGTATGCACTTCATCATTGGGCTCGTCATATACATAGGCCCCGAAGCAACTTACGTCAGGCCTTAGGCGCGTGACGTACTGCCCTAAATGATGCTCGGTTATAAGGTCTAGTGCGTAATGATACTCGAACACGTCGATATTGTCGTGCGCATGAATGGCACCCAGCAGCGCTCGTTCGACCTCGCGGCCTGTGGCATCCTGTGCATGCACGATCCGGGGGTGTGAATGGCCGCCTTCCCGTCCCAGATGCAGTTGTCCCTTGCTTTTGGTGAAGCTGGCACCCAGTGCGATCAAAGCCCGAATTTCCCGCGGGCCTTCGGTGATTACCGTCCGGACTACGTCTTCGTCACACAGACCGGCTCCTGCTGCAAGCGTGTCTTCCACGTGACTCTGAACGGAGTCCTCCTCATGCCAGACACTTGCTATTCCTCCCTGAGCGTAGTTGGTATTCGATTCTGCGCGTGCTTTCTTGGTGACAATGGCCACACGGCCACTGGCCGCCACGCCCAAAGCGAACCATAAACCGGCTACTCCGCTACCTATGACGAGATAATCGTACTTGTACCGGCGTGCCATGGTGCCTACTTGAGTAAATAGGCCTTGATGAATGCCTGCAGGTCTCCATCCATCACGGCTTGGACGTTGGCCACTTTGAGCTCCGTTCGATGGTCATTGACCATCGTGTACGGCTGGAATACGTACGAGCGAATCTGACTCCCAAATTCGATCTTCTTCTTTTGCGCCTCGCGTTTATTCTTTTCGGCTTCCTGGATATCCTGTTCGAGCCGATAGACACGACTCTTGAGCATGGTCATCGCCCGCTCACGGTTCTGCAACTGACTTCGTTCCTCGGTACATTCGGCCGCAACGCGGACCTGCTCTCCATTGGACAGCGCCCCGGTCCAGATCAGCCGTACACCAGTGTCCAGCTTGTTAACATTTTGTCCTCCCTTTCCGCCCGAGCGAAACGTCTGCAATTCAATGTCAGCTGCACGCAAGTCTATCGTAATGGTTTCGTCAATTTCCGGGTACACAAAAATGCTGGCAAAAGACGTATGTCTGCGGCTGCTTGCATCAAAAGGAGAAATCCTGACGAGCCGATGTACCCCGCTTTCAGCCTTGAGATAGCCGTACGCATACTCGCCACGCACTTCAAGTGAGGCACTCTTAATGCCCGCCACATCACCCGCCTGATAACCCAAAAGAGCAATCTTGAAGCCTTGCCGCTCGGCGTACTTGGAGTACATACGGAGAAGCATTTCCGCCCAGTCTTGGCTTTCTGTGCCTCCCGCTCCAGGATTGATAGACAGTATGGCGTTTCTGTGATCATCTTCTCCGGACAGCATGCTGCGCAGCTCAAGTGCTGTGACAGCTTCATCCAGCATCGCGCACGCCGAGGAAACATCCGACTCCAGGTCTTCACCGGTCTCGGCAGCTAGCTCAAGCAGTGTGCTGACGTCCTCCGCGTGTGATTCTATCTGGGCGTAGGCCTCCACCCATGCCTGCTCAGAGGCAATTTCTATCTCAGTCCGCCGAGCCTGATCCGGATCATGCCAGTAATCCGGTGCCAGTCTGCGTTCACTCAACACATCAATACGTGCCCTTCTGGCCTCAAGGTCAAAGATAGCCTCCGAGCGCCGATGCACGCTCTAACAGGCTATGGATCTCTTCATGGGACATATTTAAAGGCGGGCCCGATTCCAGAAATGCAACACAGGCGTACTGAGCAGACCACCCGCTGTTCCTAGTATGACACCAATAAGCAGTGTAGCGACGAGGACCAGCACACTTGGCAATCCTCCGAAAATATAGCCTGTAACCGTAATCATCCGACCTGTGGGGGCCCCGGCAACGGCGAAACTGTATACAATCAGCATACTCCAGGCCAGCCCTACTGCGAGTCCACCGGCAAGCCCGTGTAGCCGCTTGGCGAAGAACCCGGCCACAAGTCCGGCGAGCAAGGTCCACGCCCACCCCAGGATCACGTGTATGGCAAGTGACAATGCGGCACCAATGGCGACGGCCCGTATCATGCGGCCTGGGCTTTACGAACAAATCGTGCAATACGCCGGATAGCTTCTTCCACCAAGTGGTCGGCGGTCGCATAAGAGCAACGCACAAAGCCTGCCCCGCTCGGTCCAAAAGCATCTCCGGGCACCACCGCCACCTTTTCGTCCCTTAAGAGTCCCTGTGCAAAGTCCTCTGAGGAGAGACCGGTCGACCTTATATCCGGGAAGCAATAGAAGGCCCCTTCAGGCTCGAATGTGGGCAGTCCGGCCACGCGAAGCCCGTCCACGATCAGGCGGCGCCGTACCTCATAAGCCTGCCGCATTTCTTCGACGTGAGATGCGCATTCTTCTAATGCTGCCAAAGCACCGTATTGGGCCATAGTCGGTGCACTCATAACCAGATACTGGTGCACTTTGTAAAGGCCCTTGTAGATGTCTGGTGGCGCCACGGCAAATCCGATGCGCCACCCCGTCATAGCATATGCCTTGGAAAAGCCTCCCAAAAGCACCGTGCGTTCACGCAAGGCATCAAGCGTCGGTACACACGTGTGTCCGCGCTTATGGGCATCACCGTATATGAGCTGGTCATATATTTCGTCGGAAAGCACCAGGAAATTATGCTTTTCGGCGAGTTCCGCAATATCCAGAAGTGTTTCGCGCCGTAGCACGGCTCCGGTTGGATTACTCGGATAAGCCAAAAAGAGCAGCTTGGTTCGCGGTGTGATGCGTTGTGCTATATCCTCTGCCGTCACCTCGAATTTGCGCTTTGCAGAAGTGGGTACATAAACCACCCGCCCATGGGCAAATGCGGCGGCAGGGCCGTAGGAAACAAAACAGGGCTCCGGAATCAGGATTTCATCACCCGGATTCAGCAGCGCAAGCATGGCCAGTTGCAAGGCTTCACTGACACCGACAGTTATCAGGACTTGGGAAGGTGACACAGTCAGGCCATAGGATGTCGCCAAGTGCTTGGCAATAGCTTCCCGCAACGAAAGCAGACCCGCGTTTGACGTGTATCCCGTTTTACCGGCGGCCAAGGATGCCACTGCCGCTTCAACGATTGGCTGCGGTGTCACAAAGTCGGGTTCTCCGATCCCCAACGAGATCACATCCTCCATAGTTGCCGCAATCTCGAAAAAGCGGCGGATCCCGCTGGGCGGTACGGCATGAATGTGTCGGGCCAGCGGATTCATGTTCCTATTCAAACCGAATTCCTTGGGCGAGAGGTAAAGCGCTGCCATAGTTAACCGTATTCGTTGCTCGCCGCATATAATTCTTCCATGCGTCTGAGCCGCTTTCACGGCCGCCACCCGTTTCTTTTTCGCCCCCGAATGCACCCCCAATCTCTGCTCCGCTGGTTCCAATATTTACATTGGCAATACCACAATCGCTTCCCGCCGGTCCGCAGAACTGTTCCGCCTCCGTAACACTACCGGTGAATATGGCGCTGGAGAGACCTTGTGGTACGCCATTCTGAATTGTGATGGCCTCTTCAAGGTTTCCATAGGTGACGACATAGCAAATAGGTGCGAACGTTTCGGACTGGATAATCGGAGCGTCGGATGAAAGCTCCACCAGTGCAGGCCGCACGTAGGTTCCGCCCCGCGGCACTCCGGTCAAAACTCGGCCACCGCCGTGCACCCTTCCCCCCTGTGCCCGAGCTTGGTCCAACGCCTTTTCCATGGCTTCGGCAGCTGCGCTATCAATTAGCGGGCCGATCAGGACGCCCTCTTCACGAGGATCGCCAATGCGAATCGTTGCCCACGCCTGCAAAAGGCGTTTAACGATTTCGCCTTTCAGACTCTTGTGCACTATCAGCCGACGCAACGTGGTACACCGCTGCCCGACCGTACCAACTGCTGCGAACGTAATGGCCTTGACAGCCAAATCCAAGTCTGCAGTAGGCGTGACAATAAGCGCGTTGTTGCCCCCCAGCTCCAACAGGGCCCGTCCCAATCGCGCCGCGACGGTTTGACCGACACTGCGACCCATGGTCACCGAGCCAGTAGCGGACACGAGGGGCAATTGCGGAGCGGCGGCCAGAGCCTGGCCAATGTTCTGTCCGCCGTTAACGACGACACTCAATGCATCCGGAGCCTCGTCGAAGTCGCGCACGACCCGCATCAGTAGTTCGTGGCAGGCAAATGCGCACAGCGGCGTTTTTTCCGAGGGCTTCCAAACAACAGAGTCGCCGCACACGAGGGCCAAGGCCGCATTCCAGGACCATACGGCCACCGGAAAATTGAAGGCTGAAATGATCCCCACCGGTCCCAGCGGATGCCATTGCTCCATCAAACGATGGGCCGGGCGCTCACTCTGGATGGTGAGCCCGTAGAGCTGGCGGCTGAGACCAGTGGCAAAGTCGCAGATATCGATCATTTCCTGCACCTCACCTTCCGCCTCTGCCCGAATTTTCCCCACTTCCAGTGTCACGAGTGCACCAAGGATTTCCTTGTATTCTCTCAAAAGCTCGCCATAACACCGTGCCAGTTCGCCACGCCGCGGCGCGGGCACGAGACGCCAACGGAGAAAAGCTTCCTGAGCTGCGCGGGCCCCGTCTGTGACTTCGGCCGCAGAAGCGGAGCCTACATCACGCAATAAACGGCCGTCTATCGGGCTGCAAGACGGCATGGCCGGACCAGAGCCCGCCATATACCGAGTGCCCACGGCAAATCCTAACGGTACCTCCGCAATGCCGAGGGCCGAGAGCACGTCGTGCAAAGTCATCGTGTTACTGGAACAAGACGCTATTTGGCCGCTGCTTCCGCCTCGGCGCGTTCGGATGCGGCCATCTTATCCCGGAGAGCCTCCAAGCCGCTCAATTCACCCAGCGTTGTTGGCCCCGACGCAACTTTCTCCCGTTTCGCGTGCTGCCGCACCGCCCGATCTTGCTGCTTTCTCTCTTCGCGCTTGGCACGCTCTTCAGCATCACGGATTTTGCGGGCCTCCTGGCGATCCCGGGCCGTTTCGCTCAGAATGATTTCCTTCTGGTTGATGTCAATGCGAATGACGCGCAGATTGAGCGTATCCCTTTCCCGGTAGGTCGAGAATATTCTCTGAGCGCTTACCTTGAGCTCACTGGCCGGCACGAAGCCTTCTACTTCAAGAGGCAGTTCAACAATGAGTCCCTTGTTGTCCACCCGTTGCACCTTCGCTTTGTGGTCCGAGCCTGCTTCATATACCGATGCCAAGTTGGTCCAGGGGTTCGTCTCAATCTGCTTATGTCCCAAGGCGATGCGCTGACGCTTCTCATCCACATCCAGCACCACAACGGAGAGTTCCTGGCGTTTCTTGATCAGTTCGCCAGGATGCCGGATGGTCTTGGTCCACGAGAGATCGGAAATATGCACCAAGCCATCGATTCCCGGCTCGATTTCGACAAAGGCACCGAAATGCGTGATGTTGCGTACACGTCCGCGCAATACCGTACCGGGAGGGTTGCGCCGGGCCATGCCCTCCCACGGATTGTTCTCGAACTGTTTCATGCCCAGCGAGATCTTCTTTGTATCATGCTCGATACTGAGCACGGCCACCTGCACAACCTGACCCAGAGACACTTTTTGCGAAGGATGGCGGATATGGTCCGTCCAACTCATTTCTGAAATATGGACCAAGCCTTCTATGCCTTTTTCGAGCTCCACAAACGCGCCGTAATCCGTGATGGAAACCACTTTGCCTTCTACAGTCTGTCCGGGCTTGTAACGCTCCTCAACATTCTCCCACGGGTGCGGCTGTAATTGTTTGAGGCCGAGCGAAATACGGTGGCGCTCTTTGTCGTACGCCAGCACAACGACCTTAAGTCGCTCGTCCAGCGTAACCACTTCACTGGGATGAGACACGCGCCCCCATGACAAATCCGTGATGTGCAAGAGACCATCCACCCCCCCCAGATCAACAAAAACACCAAAGTCGGTAATATTCTTGGCGGTACCCTCGAGTATCTGTCCGGGCTCCATAGTCGAAAGGATACTTTCCCGCTGTACTGCCAGCTCTTTCTCGATCAGGGCTTTGTGACTGACGACCACATTCTCATTGGCCGCATTAATTTTGA
This sequence comes from Rhodothermales bacterium, assembly GCA_012271205.1. Taxonomy (GTDB): domain Bacteria; phylum Bacteroidota; class Rhodothermia; order Rhodothermales; family Bin80; genus JAAXGT01. The sequence goes on along the minus strand of JAAXGT010000123.1, from coordinate 21,306 downwards.
CGATTTTGAATTCCATGCGGCGGTCGAGGTACGCATCAAAATCTCGTACCGGCCGCACGTCAATCTGCGAGCCTGGGAGGAAGGCCTCCAAGCCATCCAGAAGCTCCACGATCATACCGCCTTTGATGCGCCTTACTATGGTTCCTTCGAGTACGGATTCATTCTGGAAAGCGTCTTCGATGCGCTCCCACCGACGCATCTTGTCGGCCTTTGCTTTGCTGAGTACGAGTTGCCCGTGGTAATTTTCGAAGCGTTCAAGAAAGACTTCGACCGCGGCTCCCGGCTCTAAATCTTCGGCAAACTCGTTACGTTGGATTACGCCGTTACTCTTGAAGCCGATATCAACAACTACATCTTTCTCGCCGATGTTCACAACACGCCCGGCAACAATTTCGTGTTGGGAAACAGCCGTTAAAGACCCTTCAATGAGCTCCTTCATTCTGGCACGCTTCTTTTGCTCGGATTCATCCGGCATAAGTCGCTTTTCCAGATCGGAGAGGAGAAACACTTCGCCCTCCAACACCCCGGTATAGCCAACAGTAACCGTCCCGTCTTTGCTTGGTGCTCTTTCGGCCAAGGCCAAGTCTCCCGTAGCTGAGGCTGCCGCACTGAGAACTTCCTCCTCACTTGCTGCCTCAGTTGCCGACGCTATTTCTGATTCGGACCCGGCTTTGCCCACTTCCTGCTTGGCGTCGACCACAATATCTCCGATCGCACGGTCAACCTCCGCTCCGGCAGCATCTCGGTCCTCGTCCAACGCCACACTTCTTTGAGTCTTCGTCGACACCACGATATCCTCGACCGCCGGTGCTCTTCCAACCATTTCTGGAGCTTGCTCTGATATCTCTGGCTCCGATTCGGCAGCAGTGGCCCCTGCGCTGGTGCCTATGTCTGTTTTTGTATCTTCGGGTCGTTCTCGATTGTCTTTGTTTTCGATTGACATAAAAGCTCATAAAGCCCGATTCACCTCAAGCTGCGCTTCCCTTCAGCTGGTGCCGGGTTGGGTTTTAGGGGTAAATAGCGACAAACCGTGCGGGAAACTACGCCTGCAAGGCGCACACGTTCGCCAACCGAACAAATATTAACGACGGGTTTGGCGGACGCGTTCCCAAATGTAATTGAGCACCAGGTCTACTTGCTCGTCCAGTGAAAGGAGGTCCGTATTAATCAGAATGGCGTCTGCGGCTTGGCGAAGTGGCGCGAGTGATCGCTTCGAATCCTGCTCATCACGTGCAATAATAGCACTGAGAACTTCTTCGTAAACGACATTTTCTCCTTGTTTATGCAGGTCAAACAGGCGGCGCTGTGCACGAACGTCCATGGACGCGGTGAGAAAGAACTTGAGATCGGCTTCCGGGAAGACGACCGTACCCATGTCCCGTCCCTCCGCAACCAATCCGGAATCGAGACCATAGCGAGTTGCCAACCCATGCTGAAGAGGCAACAAGTATTGTCTGACCGACTTCATTGTCGCCACTCTGCTGGCCATGGCGCTGATTTCCGGCGCACGCAACAACGGAGTAATGTCGTGACCGTCCAAGCGCATACCCATACGCGTCCCGTCGAATGTAATTTCCAGATGCACAGAGGCCAGAAGATCTTTTGCCGCTGCTTCGGTGTACGCGGTGGCATGTCGCAAGAACGCAAGGGCAACCGTTCGGTACATCATTCCCGAATCCATAAGGATATAACCGCAAGCCGTGGCCACCCGACGGGCGGTTGAGCTCTTTCCGGATCCTGCAGGACCGTCGATGGCTACAATCACGTTAATTCTTATGCAAAAGCTTCGACACGAACAAATTGCCCGCCCTTCGCCCAGTGAGGTACAGAAACTGCCCCGTCACCCGATAACGGTGGTGCTTGATAATGTACGATCACTCTACAATGTGGGTGCGGTGTTCCGAACCTCGGACGCTGCACTGGTTGAGCGGGTGATTTTGACGGGTATCACGGCAACGCCCAGCAACCGGGGAATGCACAAAACGGCCCTTGGTGCGCAGGATACGGTCCCATGGGATTATGCACAAGATGGCGTAACGGCCATCAGGTCACTTATTGGCTGCGGATACACGGTAGCCGCACTGGAGCTTACGGACACGCCAACAGCCACTACGGCTTTGCCCCGGACCGCGTTTCCGCTGTGCCTGATTGTCGGCAATGAGCTGGGCGGCGTCAGTGAAGACCTTCTTGTGCTGGCTGAATATGCACTGGAGATTCCTCAGTACGGTGCCAAACAATCGCTAAACGTGGCGGTCGCCTACGGAATTGCTATATATGACATCGTCCGAATTTGGCGTAGCCTTGCATAAGGCTGCGCGTATATTGACGGGCTGATCCGCTTCATAAGATGGCTGAGCCACTGGCCTTACGTGATTTCTTTCCGCCGATTGAGGGCTGGGACTCACAAGTGCCTTCGGATCTTGACTGGCATACGCTGGAGGGCATCTCCATACGCCCAGTATACTGCAAGAGTGAGCGCCGGTGGCCACATGCCTTCAGCCACAACGGAGGGTTGGTGCGCCGTGATGTACAGCTTTCCGGTGCAAGCAAGGCAATTGAAGATGGGGCGACCGCCCTCGGGCTGTCTGAATTGCCGGATGGAAACGCGCTCAAGGACGAACTGGCGGGAGTGCCACTGGAAAAGGTTTCGCTTTTTCTGGAGGGAGCATTGGCCTCCGCAGCCGGGGTGGAGCGTCTGATGGCCTGTGCAAAGCGCCTGGGCGTATTACCCTGTGACCTGCACGGTGCCGTCGCTATCGATGCCAAGCGGCCGCTTGCCGATCTGACTGCCGGTATTCAGGCCGCGCGTGGCACGCACCTCAAAACCATTCATGTTGACCTTGTGCCTTGGCATCAGGCCGGCGCCACGCACGTGCACGAGTTGGCCTTTGCCATCGGCTTGATGGCCGACACGTTTGCCCGGCTAGACGGGCGGGATGTTGCTCATCGCCTATACTTCACCGTTCCTGTGGGTCCGCGTTATCTGATTGAGATCGCACGGCTGCGCGCATTGCGACACTTAACCATGCAAGTACTTGCGGCCTTTGGCATAGTTGATGCCCCCGTGTTTGTACAGGGCGTGATGAGCGAAAGGTATTCCAATGCACTGGATCCAGATACACATCTGGCACGACTGAGTTTGCAGCATGCAGCCGCCGCAGTTGGTGGCTGCGACGTGATTCATGTAGGGAAAAATCGTCTGGAACTCAACATGCAACTGATATTACAGCATGAAGCAAAGCTGAATCAGTCCGTCGATGCAGCCGCTGGATCATGGTACATCGAGGTCTTGACCGAGAAACTGGGAGCGAACGCCTGGGCATTGTTTCAGGAACTGGATGAGCGTGGCGGTTTTCTGAAGGCGCAGGCCTTTGCCGAAGAGTTGGTACTTGCGGCGGACAGTGAGCGCAGACGACTTATAGGATGCGGCGAGCTTCCATTTGTTGGCGTAAACAAATTTCCTGACCCGAGTGCGTGGCCCTTGTATGACTCTGATGCAGGCCGCTTGGCGTCACCATTTACAGCGCTGCGCAGCCGCGTTTCTGCGCGAGGCCGTCGTCCTGTGGCGTACGTTTTGCCGTGTGCACAGGAGAGTGTGCATACCTGGGTGCTTCGCGTATTGACTTGCGGCGGATTTGAATTGGCTGATACAATGGATGCCTCCGTGGATGTGGTATTGGCTTTTTCACAAGCTCAGGCCACCAGTGTAGATGGACTCGTCGTAATTCTAGTCGGGGAGAAAATATTGCCGGCGAAGTCCTCCGAATGGCCGCTGCTGCGCGCAGGGCAGGATATGACGGCTGCGGCTACAAGCATTTTAGATCTGATCGATGTCCATCCGGCCTGATTTTGCCTCCCTCTCGTATGCACCTAAGGGCGTAGAGCCTGAACGCCCGGCGGAGCCATTGTGGGCAACGGACGAACAAATTACGCTGCGTCCTTGGTATGGATCTGAGCATTTGGACACCTGTGAGCATCTGGAGTACGCCGCAGGTCAGCCGCCCTTCTTACGTGGCCCATACCCCACTATGTATGCAGAGCGACCCTGGACCGTTCGACAGTATGCTGGCTTTTCCACTGCTGAGGATTCCAATGCTTTCTACCGCCATGCTCTGGCCTCCGGGCAGAAAGGGCTGTCCGTCGCCTTTGATTTGCCCACACATCGTGGATACGACTCAGATCATCCCCGTGTGGGCGGTGACGTCGGTCAGGCAGGCGTAGCCATAGACAGCGTGGAGGACATGAAGGTGCTCTTTGCCGACATTCCTCTGGAGCGTGTCAGTGTATCCATGACAATGAATGGTGCCGTATTGCCGGTACTCGCCTTTTTCATTGTTGCAGCTGAAGAATCCGGGGTAGGCGTCCGCCACTTGCGGGGCACCATACAGAATGACATCCTAAAGGAGTTTATGGTGCGCAATACCTATATCTATCCACCAATGCCGTCCATGCGTATAGTTGGTGACGTCATAGAATGGTGCGCACAGTATATGCCGCGTTTTAATGCGGTGTCGGTGAGTGGTTACCATATGCATGAAGCGGGCGCACCGGCTGATTTGGAACTGGCATATACTTTAGCCAACGGGCTGGAATACGTACGTACGGGGCTGAAGCGAGGACTGAGCATAGATGCATTTGCACCACGCTTGTCTTTTTTCTTCGGCGTCGGCATGCACTACTTCATGGAAATCGCAAAGCTGCGTGCCGCCCGCCTGATCTGGGCCCGCTTGATCAAGCCTTTTGGCCCCGAGAACCCCAAGTCCATGGCGCTGCGCACACACTGCCAGACGTCCGGATACAGCCTCACCGCACAGTCACCCTACAATAATGTGGCTCGGACTATGCTTGAGGCTTTGGCTGCAGTTTGCGGCCAGACACAGTCGCTTCATACCAACGCGTTGGATGAAGCGTTAGCCCTACCCTCCCCCCAGACGGCCCGGATCGCCCGTACGACACAACTGGTGCTGCGCGAAGAATCCGGGCTTACTCGAGCCATCGATCCATGGGGCGGTTCCTATTATGTGGAGAACCTCACGCGATTGCTTACGGAACGTGCTTGGGCACACATACAGGAAATCGAAACTCTGGGTGGCATGACAGAAGCGGTCATGGCCGGACTGCCTAAACTTCGTATCGACGAGGCAGCAGCCTCAAAACAAGCCCGTATAGACCGTGGCCGACAGATTGTAGTCGGTGTGAATCGCTACCGGTGCGCTGGTGATAACCCACTCAAATTGTTGCGAGTGGACAATCTGGAAGTGCTCGAAAACCAGAAGCAACGCTTGCAGGCGGTGAAAACACAGCGCAATCCCGCCCGGTTGGAGACGGCTCTGGATGAATTGAAGCAAGCAACCCGGAACGGGAAGAAAAACCTTCTCGCCGCCGTTATCAGAGCAGCGCGTGTTCGGGCTACGCTAGGCGAGATTTCCAAGGTGCTGGAGGACGAATTTACACGCTACGTCGCACGAACGCCGGTACTCAGCGGCGTCTACGCCACTGCAATGCCTACAGACAATATCATATTGTGCACACGTACACTGGCAGACCGGTTTGCCGAGTTGGAGGGGCGTCGTCCACGAATCCTGGTCGCAAAAGTAGGACAGGACGGTCACGATCGTGGTGCACGTATTATTGCGACCTCGTTTGCTGACCTCGGATTTGACGTGGATGTCGGGCCGCTATTCCAGACTCCGGATGAAGTGGCTCGCCAGGCTGTCGATAATGACGTGCATGTTGTGGGAGTATCCAGCTTGGCTGGTGCTCATCAAACGCTTGTGCCTGAGCTCTTAGACAGATTGCAGGCAGTCGGGCACAGCGATGCGTTAGTGGTTGTGGGGGGAATTGTTCCGACGGAGGATTACGAGCAGCTTTATGCAGCAGGAGTCAGCAGCATCTTTGGTCCAGGCACCGTCGTTGCGGAAGCTGCGAAGAGCATTCTAGAGCTTTTGCTGACGCGCCACGCGGTTTAATGCACGAGATTGCAGCATCGCCCGAGCGGTGGACGAAAGGAATCATTGCGGGGGATCGCAAACTTCTTGGCCGTGCCATCACCTTGCTTGAGAGTTCACGGGAAGCGGATCAGGATATTGCAGATGAGCTTCTGGCGGCGTGTATGTCAAAGACTGGCGGTGCGCTTCGCGTAGCCATTACCGGTACTCCCGGGGCCGGAAAGAGCACATTCATTGAAGCATTAGGTCTTCATCTTGTTAAAAGTGGCTGTAGCGTGGCTGTTCTCGCAATTGACCCTTCCAGCGCCATTACCCGTGGCAGTATTCTGGGGGACAAAACGCGCATGCCTAAACTGGCGGCTGAGGAGAAGGCCTATATCCGCCCATCTCCTTCCCGGGTAGCTCCGGGCGGCATCGCAAGCACCACGCATGGAGCCATGCTGCTGTGCGAAGCAGCCGGCTATAGAGTTGTGCTTATTGAAACGGTGGGCACGGGCCAAAGTGAGATTGCCGTGCGTGATATCGTGGACACGGTAGTACTCCTAGTGTTAGCTCATGCGGGAGATGAGCTGCAGGGCATCAAGCGGGGCATTCTGGAAACCGCAGACATTATAGCCGTATCGAAGGCGGACGGGGCAATGAAGTCTGCTGCAGAAACCGCGGTCAGGCAATATCGGCGTGCACTGGCGATGCGCACGAGCAGTTCTTGGCAGCCACCGGTTCTGGCCTGCAGTGCATTTACCGGGAACGGCGTAGTGGAGGTATGGGAGGCGGTCGAGCTCTTTAAAAAAGAAATGCGGACCCAAGGGCAGTTTGTTGCGCGTCGAAAGATGCAGGCAAAAGCAGAAGTATTAAGGGCAGCCGAGAGGATGCTGGCACTGGAATTCACGCGGGCAACAACGCAGGCGACGAAGTTGTCCAGCCTGCAGGATCAGGTGGCCCGAGGGCAGATTACCGCAAGAGCCGCCGCGCGCATGCTGGTCCAGGAATTCCTTGCCCGGTAGCGGGGATTCTTGCGAAGGCGAAAGCGTTATACCAGGCAGCCAATTTAACATTTACCCATGGCGAGTGCCAGCGACTTTATTCGCGCAATCATAAATGACGACCTCAAGCGTGGCAAAGTAAGCCGCATTGCCGTGCGGTTTCCTCCGGAGCCTAACGGCTATCTGCACATCGGGCACGCTAAGAGCAGTACACTGAATTTTGGATTGGCGGCCGAGTATGGCGGTCAGTGCCATCTTCGATTTGATGACACGAATCCGGCCACTGAGGATCAGAAATACGTGGATGCTATAAAGCGGGACTTACGCTGGCTGGGTTTCGACTGGGGCGAAAACGAATTCTACGCCTCCGATTACTTCGAACAGCTCTACGACTGGGCCTGCAAGCTCATTCAACTGGGCCTGGCCTACGTAGATGATTCCTCTGAAGAAACCATTCGTGCCCTGCGTGGCACAGTAACGCAGCCCGGCTCGGAAAGCCCGTTTCGAAAACGCAGTCCGGAAGAGAGCTTGGCCCTATTTGCGCAAATGCGGGCAGGAGCGTTTGATGATGGGACACGCGTCTTGCGCGCGAAAATTGACATGGCGCACCCCAACATGAAAATGCGGGATCCGCTCATGTATCGCATTCGTCATGCCCATCATTATCGCCGAGGCAATACGTGGTGCATTTATCCATTCTACGACTGGGCACATGGGCAGAGCGATGCGATCGAGAAAATCACGCATTCCATCTGCACGCTGGAGTTTATGGCCAACCGCGTACTCTACGACTGGTATTTGGACGCTTTGGGTATCAACCCCAGGCCGTATCAATACGAGTTCGCCCGACTGAATATGGACTATACCGTGACTTCGAAGCGGAAACTGTTGCAGCTGGTTCGTGACGGATACGTGGACAGCTGGAGCGATCCGCGAATGCCAACATTGGCCGGGCTTCGACGTCGCGGCGTAACACCGAATGCTATCCGCACCTTTTGCACTTGCATCGGGACGACGAAGGTGGACAGCACGTACCATCCTGGCCAGTTGGAGCATGCCATTCGGCAGGATTTAAATGACAAGGCAAAGCGTGTAATGTGCGTTTTGGATCCACTGCCAGTGACGATCATGAATTGGCGCGACGGGCTGGTAGAAGAACTGGAGGCCCCCTATTGGCCGCATGATATTCCACGCGAGGGAACACGTCCGGTACCACTATCCGGCGAGCTCCTGATTGAGCAGGATGACTTTGCTGAGGAACCACCAAAGGGATTTCGGCGATTGATTCCGGGTGGCTCGGTTCGTTTGCGGCATGCCTATGTTATCCGGTGCGATCGCGTGGAAAAGGACCGGGCTGGTCGGCCAGTTCGCCTGTACTGCACCGTATTCAAGGATTCTGCCAGTACTACAGCGAAGAACCCGACGCCCAAGGCGCGCAGTACTATTCACTGGGTGGACGCCCGGCGCTCCATTCCGGTTACAGTTCGGCTGTATGACCACCTGTTCAATGCTGCGGCACCGGGCGAGGATTTCTTGTCGGATTTGAATGCGGACTCGCTTGTAGTCTACGAGCACGCGCGCATAGAGCCCAGTGTGCTGGAAGATGATCCGGAAGAACGATATCAGTTTACGCGACTGGGTTATTTCTGGCGTGATCCCGAACACGCGCACGAAGCTGTGGCAGCATTCAATTGCATCGTATCCTTGCGCGACTCATGGAGCAGGACAAAGGTGGCTAAAACCGTCCCAGAGAAGCCTCAGCCACACATACACATTCCGGATGCCCCCTCTGTTAAGCCTGAAGCTCGGGCCTGGCTGGCCCGGGCAGGAATTCCTCCTGCAGTTGGCATACCCATTTATTCAACGGAGGGTGGCCCTGTGTTTTTCGCTGGCGCGTCCGCCCTCGTGGACCGGGCTCTGGTAGCCACCTGGATGGCCAACCATTTACTTCCGGCGCTGAACGGCCGGTTTTTGTCCGACTTGCCGTTTACAGCAGTCGAATTTGCGCAGCTCGTCGCGCTCGTAAATACCCAGCACGCAACTACGCATGAGGCTCGTGAAGTGCTTGCTACCATGCTCAAAAAAGGCGGCAACCCGGAGACTCTTCTGGAACGGCTGCGGGCATCCCGGGTGAGCGATGAACGCACGTTGGTGACACTTGTGGAAGAAGTCCTGACCACGTATGCTGATCGTGTACAGGCGTACCATCGTGGCAAGACCGGGCTGGCCGGGTTCTTTGTCGGGCAAGTTATGCAGAAAACTCGTGGGAAGGCATCACCGCATCAGGTGCAAGCACTCGTACACGCCGCACTCACCCGCTTGGCCAAGTGACCTGGTAGCCAGCCTCTGCAAGGGCTGAACAAGCGCATTTAGCGTCGCGCACGAGCACAAAATCCGTGTCGTGTGTTGCCATTGTGAGCACCGGCACACCACTTTGGGCAAGGGGTGTGAGCAGCGCATGCAGAATGCCGACAGCGCCGAAATCCAGCGGCCCCTCCAATTCGATCAGCGTCCAACCACGCGCGGCCGGAAATTCAGGTGGCACTCTCGATTCAGGACAAATGATAGACAACTCCGTTGCAGTTCGCGTAATCGATACAAAGCCCTTTCCGGCCGTCCATGCAGGTACAGTAGCGTGTGGTCTTAGCTGAATCACTGCATGTAAAGGAGTGTGGACAATAAGCCGCATCAGGCAAGCGCTTGTGCGGCAGCTTGCAGGCGGCGAATTACTGAGTCCCGTCCCAATGTAGCCAGCATGGCAAAGAGGCCCGGGCCAGCGGTAGTACCACTGACCGCCAGCCGGACGGGGTGAATCAGACGCCCGCCCCCTACACCAGCTGTTTTGGCCAGTGTTCGCAGTTCGGCTTCCAGTGACGTTTCATCGAAAGGGGCCAAACGGGCGAGACGATCGGCATATCGGAGCACGAGACTGGGCGAATCGGGTTTCCAGCGCTTGCGGATGCCAGCCGCATCGTACGTGATTGGATCTGCAAAGAAATAACTGAACAATTCTGCGAGATCACTCGCACGATGCATACGGTTTTTGACTAGTCGGATTACTTCAGTTGCATATGCTTCGTCTGGGGCGATGCCCGCTGCTTCTAGTGCTGGACGGGCGCGTTGCAGCACTTCAGACGGCTGCATGCGGCTGAGATGCTGGCCGTTGAGCCATTTCAGCTTTTCCAGATCAAACAGGCCGGGAGAAGTGCCAACACGCTGCAGTGAAAACGTCTCCTCCAGCTCAGCCAACGAGAAGACTTCTTTGTCTGTGCCTGGATTCCAACCCAAGAGTGCCAAAAAGTTCAACAAGGCCTCTGGCTCATAACCGGCCGTCCGGTAATCTCGCACATCTACCGGAATCCCCAACCGCTGAGCACTGCGTTTCGAAAGCTTGCCCCCGGAAGGACTAAGTATAAGCGGCAAATGAGCCATTACGGGGATCTGCCATCCCAGCGCCCGGTACAGAAGTACATGTTTCGGTGTGGACGGTAGCCACTCATCGCCACGTATAACGTGACTTATACCCATCAAATGATCATCAACCACGTTGGCTAAATGGTATGTCGGCATACCGTCCGATTTGACCAGAACCTGATCATTAAGGCTATTCGAAGGTATTTTTACTGTCCCCTTGATACAGTCCTCAAAACAGATCGTAGTGTCTTCCGGGACGTGTAGCCGGACAGTGTAGGCATCGCCATTTGCAAGCCGGGCCTCCACGTTATGCCTCGGCAGCACCAGGCTGTTCTGCATCTGCATCCGGTGGGCAGCATCGTAGGCCTGGCCATGCTCCCGGAGCAATCGTATCGACTCTGGGGAATCAAACGCGTAATACGCGTGCCCTCTGTCAATCAAAGTGCTGGCATGAGCCCGGTAAAGTGCCCCCCTCTGAGATTGGCGGTATGGTGCGTGGGGGCCGCCCTGCTCTGGACTCTCGTCGACCGAAAAACCGGCCCATTTCAACGAGGCGACAATATCTTCTTCGGCATCTTCGACAAGTCGGGACTGGTCAGTATCTTCAATCCGAAGTATAAAACGTCCGCCGGTACGGCGTGCAAACAGGTAACAATATAAAGCTGTACGTAGCCCGCCGATGTGGAGGTAACCGGTTGGACTGGGAGCGAAGCGTACACGAACTGGAGTTGATAGCATCTGGAAGCTAAAACAACACTTAACCTTATGCCTGCAACTGGGATCCAAGAGTGGAACACACTCAAGCAAACACGGTGAAAATAGATTGCACTTTTTTGAGACTGACTTTTGCTGATAAATCATGAAGCTTTTCCAGCGGGCATTATGGTCTGCTTTATTGTTTTTGGGTGCGCTGCCTGCCAGCGCACAAGAGGTATCTGGTCCCGAGACCACGGTACTGGCAGTGATCGGCGACGAAATCGTGGATATAGAGGCCTTCGAGGAACGATACGCCCGAACAGTTGGTAGCCGCGATATTGCACTCGACGACTCATTGGGAGCTTACGAGGATTTTCTTGATCGGTATGTAAACTTCCGCCTCAAAATTCTCGAGGCCGAAGAAGCCGGCTATTACGAGGATCCCGGTATACAGGGTGAGATCCACAATTATCGGGCCTCGTTTGCCCGCCCCTACTTGGTGGACCAGGAAGTGTTGGCACCCATCCTGACCGACCTGTACCACAAGCGAAAACAGGTCGTGCATGCCAGCCACATCATGGTCCGACTGGCAGCCACCACTCCGTCTCCCTCCGACACGCTACGTGCCTTTGAGCAAATAAGTGCGCTGCGCGATTCGGTGATGCAGGGAATGGACTTTGGAGCAGTCGCCTTGAAGTACTCCGATGATCCTTCGGCCCAGAATCCCCAGTCTCCACAGGGTTACCGCGGTGATCTCGGCACCTTTACTGCAGGTCGAATGGTAAAGGCATTCGAAGACATGGCTTATGTCACACCAGTAGGTGAGGTCTCACAGCCATTCCGTACTGCATACGGGTACCATTTGGTCAAGGTGCACAGCCGTGAGCCCGCCAGGCCAGGGGCGCGTACCGCCCACATTATGGTGCACTTCAAGGGCATGACACCGGAGGATACCGCGGCAGCATTTGCGAGGATGGACAGCATCAAGCTGTATTTGGAAAATGGCTCCACATTTGAAGACATGGCAAAGCGATGGTCCGAAGACCCTAACAGCGCGATGCGTGGTGGAGATATTGGGACGATCCGGTTTGAAGACCAGCAGCTTGATCGCGGCTTTTACGAGGCGGTTTTCCGTCTCGAGAATCCGGGAGATATTTCAGATGTGGTGCAAAGTGCTTTCGGATTGCACTTGATCAAACTGATTGAACACGACTCGCTCGGCACATTCGAAGAAGAGTATGGCGAACTGGAGCGCATAGCTCGCAATATGCCCCGGATGCGCCGTGCGGAAGAACAGTTGGCGAGAACGGCCCGCGCGCGATATTCCTCTGCCGTCGATTCGATGCTATTATCACGCCTCGTAGGCGGTGTCCGGCGTGATTCCGTGAAGCTGTATATTCAGGATCTCGCGACTATGGATTCGTTGGCACGGCTGCCCATTGCCACGCTGGGCGATTCGGTATATACGCTGGGACAGCTCGCGGCCTTTTCAAAAAATCCCAATAACCGTACACGCAACGAAGCAACGCCACGCTTGCAGGCAATTGCGATAGCTGATGCCTTTCTGAATTCTGCAGCCATTACGCACAAGGCCTTGGCTTTGGAGGAGATAGATGAGGAGTTCCGGGACATTATGGAGGATTTTCGGGAGGGACTCACGCTGTTTAAGCTCATGGAGGACTCCGTTTGGAACGCGGCCACTACGGATTCCATACGGCTCCTTGCACACTACGAGGCCAATGTATCCCGATATACTTTTTCGGATCGCTTTCGCATAATCGAAGTCAGCAGCTATAACGATTCCATATTGACAGATGTCGTAGCGCGTATTGACAGCGGCATGACGTGGTATGAGCTTGCAAACTCTCTTGCGGAGGATGAAAATCGCGTACTCCGCCAGGATACAGTGCTCGTTGAGGGGATCACTAACAGCGTGTATGACCAAGCCATAATCCTGGAAATCGGCGAGCGTACGGACGTGCTTCCTGTGCGCACCCGCCACGTTGTGCTTTGGCTGGACGGCGTTGAGCCTGCACGCTCCAAAACGTTTGAGGAGGCCAAGGCTGAAGTAATCAGTGAGGTCCAAATCTTTTTAGAGGAGCGGCTGCTAAGCCGGCTGCGCACCAAGTATGGTGTGGAAACGTATCCGGATCGGTTGAAACACGTTTTTCAATAACCGGACTGCCGCTGGAATGCGAGCCTGTATTTGTATTCTATTGGCAGGCCTTCTTGCTGCCTGTCAGGAATCTCAACCACCGGAGGTGTTTGTGGCTCGTGTCGGCAATGCCTTCCTAACACAAGCAGAACTGGACACACGCTTGGCCAGCCTAGCGGTTGGACTGGACACGACAGAGGCACGAAAGCAGCTTATTGATCAGTGGATTACCAGTGAGCTGTTGTATCAGGAAGCCCGGCGCCTTCGGCTGGAAGCACGGGAGGCAGTCAGAGATCGCCTAGAGGCAAGCGAGCGGGCGGTACTAATCGAAGCAATGGTCTCTCAAGTGCATGCCCAAGCGTCAGCGGTTCAGACACGCAGCGACGTCACTGCTTACTTTGACACGAATAAGGAGCGTATGCGCCTTCTCGAGCCTTTCGTCCGCATACGCCACATTTCGAGTAGCAGCCGGGATTCAGTAGAATTAGCCGCTGAGCTCCTTAATGCCGTACCACCGTCCGCAGCAGACTCGCTTTTTGACATTCTCTCGACGCGTTTTGCCAGTGATCCTGCAGCCTCACATGCATTATCACAGAATTACTATCCTGAAGCGCGTCTGTTTGCAAATCAACCGGAGGTGCGCTCGGTGGTAGGCAGAATGACGCCGGATATGCGCGCGCGAGTTATTGCCAGTGACAATACGTGGCATTTGCTGCAACTCGCCGACCGGGCACCAGTGGGTAGCATACCCCAATTGGCCTGGGTGGAAGATCTTGTGGTTAGCCAACTCAACATTGAAACCCGGAAACGAAACTATGCACGTACGGTACAAAAATTGCGCACAGAGGCGGATGCCCGTGAAGAGATTGAAATCCGGTAATGGGAGAATCGGTTAATTGCCGGCTGCTGTCCAACAATTTCGGCACCCGAACCGTTTAGTCTCTACCCTCTACACCTCTTTTGACACCACGGTATGCTCCGCTCTGCGATAGTCAGGGGTTGTCACGTCTTTGCACTGCTTTCACTGTGCCTTGCGCCGTCGGCCCCCCTGCGGGCACAGGATCTGGTCTTAGATGAGATTGTCGCCATCGTTGCAGACCGGATCATTGTGCGGTCCGAGATTGATGGACTGGTCCAGGTTATGGGAAACCAGCAGGGCCTCCCCTATACGGATGAGTTGTGGCATCAAGTTCTTGAGCAGGTCATCGATCAGGCTGTGTTGACTGAGCATGCCAAGCGCGACACCAACATTGTTGTGTCCGAGGATCAGATCGACCAGTCCCTCGATCAGCGTATCGAGACCATGACGGCCCAGCTGGGTGGCACTGCTCGACTCGAAGAGCTTTATGGCATGCCGGAAATCCAGATTCGCGCGGATCTTCGGGACGAGACTCGCGATCGGTTGCTTGCAGAGCAGCTTCAGGGACAAAAAATAAATACACTCCGGATCACGCCTACAGAAGTTCGTGAGTGGTTTGCACAGTTTCCGACCGATTCATTGCCTGAGCTCCCGGAAATTGTACGTGTCTCCCACATCGTTCGATACCCGTCCATTTCACCCGAAGCCGAGCGTGAAGCGCTCGAAATCATTACCGCGATCCGCGATTCGATTGTAGCCGATCGCAGTACACTCTATGAGATGGCACAAAGGTTTTCGGAGGATTTGGGCTCGGCCTCATCCGGGGGGCGTTACGAGGACATGGTTCTGGGAGATCTTGTGCCTGAGTTCGCGGCAGTCGCGGCCCGCATTGCGCCGAGAGAGCTGTCGCAGCCATTCCAATCTCCTTTCGGGTATCACATTTTGCGAGTCAATGAGCGTGTGGGGGACGTGGTGGATTTCAGTCATATTCTCATCAACATTGACCAGAGCAAATCTGACCCCAGCGAGGCCATTGCATTCTTGGATGTCTTGCGCGATTCGATCGTAACCTACGAATTGCCGTTTGAGCTTATGGCCCGTCGCCATTCCGAGGAGGAAACCACGGCAGAAATTGGCGGGCGCATGATAGATCCCTCCAGTGGAGAGCGTGACTTGTTTGTGGACGCGCTGGGCCCTGAATGGAAGGCCAATACCGATACGCTGGCGATCGACGAGATCAGCTATCCGAGCGAAGTTACGCTGCTCGATGGGAGTCTGGCTTGGCATATCGTAATGCTTCAGCGGCGGGTGCCGGCTCACCGCGTGGATATTGAGACGGACTATGCGCGAATTGAAGCGTTGGCTCTTGATGACAAACGTAACCGGGAAATGCGGCGCTGGCTGGATATATTACGCGGGGATGTGTATGTCGAAAAGCGAGGCAAGGCACTCGAAGTAATTAATGGACCTACGGCCGGCAATTGACCTCTGGGCCACGTAATTGTTAGAGCGATTTCGACGCCTTTTCCCGATGCCCTCTGATTCTGCTGACCCTTCTTTGGCACAGGCGTTGCTGGAAGCCCGTGCACGTCTGCGCAAGGAGATTGCCAAGGTCATTATCGGCCAGGATGACATCATTGAGCATGTACTGGTGTGCCTGCTGGCAAGGGGGCACGTGCTCTTGGTGGGCGTGCCCGGATTGGCCAAGACGCTGCTTATTCGCACGCTGGCTAATGCACTTGACCTCTCCTTCAACCGGATCCAGTTTACGCCGGATCTTATGCCCGGAGACATCACGGGCACCGAGATCATTGAGGAAGATCATACCACTGGACGCCGGGTGTTCCGTTTTGTGAAGGGCCCGGTTTTTGCGCACGTGGTACTGGCTGATGAGGTCAACCGGACGCCGCCCAAGACGCAGGCGGCGTTGCTCGAAGCCATGCAGGAGCACCGTGTAACGGCCAGTGGTCAGACTTTTACGCTGGAGGAGCCCTTTTTTGTATTGGCCACCCAGAATCCGATTGAGCAAGAAGGCACGTATCCCTTGCCTGAAGCCCAGCTGGACCGTTTCATGCTCAATCTGTGGCTTGACTATCCAACGTTCGACCAAGAGGTCGAAGTGGTGCGCTCTACGACGAGTCTGACTTCTTATGAGGTCAAGCAGGCCATGACACGGAGCGAGCTTTTGCTTTACCAAGACTTTGTACGGCAGATTCCGGCAGCCCGGAATGTGATACAGTATGCTGTACGGCTGAGCAGTGGTACTCGACCAAACCGTGAAGGCGCACTGGATTTTGTCAACAATTATATCGCGTACGGTGCCGGCCCCCGTGCTTCACAATACTTAATCTTGGGTGCGAAAGCCTTGGCCGCCATGGATGGTCGGCTAACTCCGCTAATCAGCGATGTAAAAGCGATGGCGGTGCCTGTATTGCGCCATCGTATTATTGCCAATTTCAATGCCGAGGCCGATGGTGTCAGCGTTACTGAACTCATTGGCAAGCTGATTGAGGCAACCGCCACGTAGACCGGTAGATCCCCGGTCTCCAATTTGGAAATTGCCTATCCCGGCTGAAGTTTGTCAAGTTGATGATGTTAGAGTCAAGTTCCAATTGTCTATAGATTGGGGTAAGGCGGGACTGGGGTTTCGACCCTGTAGCAGGCGGGGCCTAGGCCCGGGTACGAGATGAGTGGGACTGGGTGCAAGTCTGAATATTCGTCGATTGTATGGGCTGCAAATGGCCCTTGGGGGATGATAATGGGGCTCCACCTAGGGGGATTGTGGGGCCGACCGCGCTGGATAAGGAACGGCCACAGGTTTTCCTCCAGCTTTCTGAACCTAAGACGACTGAAACGGGCCTGATTGGCAAGGTATGAACGCCTCAACTGCATCTTGCAAGTATTCCTGCGGCCCAGAAGTTCGATGAACTAACTGCGCGGGGCATTCCGCCTACGGGCACTGAAAATTATGGTGGCCCGGTAGTAACGGCGAGCGGTCTGATTTTTATTGCCGCATCCAAAGATGAGCGCTTCAGGGCGTTTGACAAGGCCACCGGGGCAGTATTATGGGAGACGAAGCTGCCAGCTGGCGGTTATGCCACCCCGGCCACTTATGAGGTGGAGGGGCGCCAGTTCGTAGTCATTGCGGCCGGCGGTGGCAAAATGGGCACCAAATCAGGTGATACTTACGTGGCGTATGCCCTTCCTGAGTGAATCGGTTGCCGATAGTGAATCCCCGTGGCACTAGCACCAGATTTGTGTGTGACCCTTGCAGCACCTGATACAAACGGCCCCTCCCATGGGGGGCGGCACATTATCCCTATTCGTCTTTCTGTGTACTACGCTTCCCTGAAACCCTGCCAGTCAGCTTTCCGGCATTACTTCCCCGGTTAGTCGTGCGCCGGCAACTGACCGTAGGTGACCCATCGTGGTTTCGGCAGCTGAATCATGGGAATGGCGGCCGGTGTTGCCTAGTGTTCTGTACCAGAGATAGATACACATAGTCTTGGATCTTCTGAAGGATGGAATCTGCGGTGGCGGTCCACAGGAAGAGCTGGGCACCGGCGTTGCAGGGGACGGCGAAGTGGAGAATCTTCTCCTTGAGCTGAGCGACCGAAGAGAAGGAGTCGCGGCGTATAGCCTTCCGGGGGATAATGTGAGCCAAGAGGAGCAGGTGGGGATGAATGGAGGGGGTAGCGGGGCCAGGTGGTGAGCCAGCGCTGGACCTTGTCGGGCTTTTGGGGGCGACGATTAGGTGGACATCCAGATCCGGGGGTCGTTGGCGTCGATGGGCCTGAGGAAGCTCAAAAACTCCGGGTGAGGAGACCGTTCCTTGCCCGGGATGAGGGCTTGGCCGGTGGCCACGTCCAAGGTGGGAAGAGCGTAGTGATATCGTGACGGATGTAGCCCTGTGTGACCCCTTCGACGTATCCAGCAACAGGGGGGCGCTCCAATCTGAAGTTTGTAATATTTCAGGCCAACCGCCCCACCAGTGACAGAGGAATAACAAATGCCAATGCACCGTGGTGAGAACACCCTATTAATCATCCTGCCCTCTCAGGAACCGTATTTGTCACTCACCACTAATCCTTGATCTCCATCGCTATTCCGTTTTACCTTTGATCACATACGCTACCTAAATGAGAACGAACAGTCTGCTCTTTGCGTCTCTAGTAATAATCGTCTCCGCGAGTTGCGACAACATAGGCGTTGGCACGGAGCCAGACAATGCCTTCATGATCGCAGCGGCCAAGGCCTACTATGAGGACGCCATGGTTTACCAACCCTCGGAGCCTGCAAATTATGACTTGGCCCAACTGGCACAACGCCGCCTCCAGACTGGTCCACAGCACAAGTGCTGCAGCACCAGAATGGCGGACAGGTGGTCGCGACACAACTGAGCGGGACAGCCCTCCGTCCGGTGAACGATTCCTTTTCGTCTATGAGTGCAGTCGTGTTCGAGGTTGGGCAGAGGGGCAAAGTACACTCAGCAAAGATCCTTGAGTTCATTATGTCCGGCACTGCTCGTCCCGCAACGCTTACGCGTTACCTGACGAGTTATTGGCGCGAGGAATTCCAAGGCACACGCGTGTCCGTTGCGGAGTTCAGTATCTACTATGCGCCGCAGCGCGGGCGGGTATTCCAAGCTGGCGAGAAGCCCCGCGAGGCAAGAATTGACGTGCGTGTTTCGGGAGCCGGCAAGAGCCATGGGGTGGAGGGGACTTGCTACTATTATATTTTCTGCTATGAAGACCCGGACACCGGCGAAATTCTGTGGTGCGACGGAGACTCTATCTCCTTATTGTATTGCGAAGGGGATGGCGAAGAAGACGGGGGGGCGGAGGCGACGAAGAGGAGGAAGAAGAGGAATGTGATTGCTCAAATGAGCACCAATGTGACTTGGAGGACGAATACTACAATCGTGGTGTGCGGGGACATTGGCCTTGCATTAAATTCTACACAGTGCCTCAGTACCTGTATGTAGGTGCCACGGGCACGCATAACGGGAAACACGATGGCTACGGATACATTAGCTCCGCTCTGGAAAATGGGTTAGACGCAGTTCGTTTACGGTTCGAAACGGATCTGTCCGTATCCTCAGGCTATCGGTGCCCTGACGGTAACGCGAACGTGCCCAATTCCGGTTCAAATAGTCATCACATACATGGACAGGCGGCTGATTTTAAGACAACAACACTGCCATGGTCCAAGGCGGTTAGGGACTCAATAGCCAGTTGGGCTGAAACGGATGGTAGTGTTGCGGAAGTGAGAACTTATAGCAGTAACAGCCACATTCACTTAGCGTG
Source organism: Rhodothermales bacterium (assembly GCA_012271205.1). Lineage (GTDB taxonomy): Bacteria > Bacteroidota > Rhodothermia > Rhodothermales > Bin80 > JAAXGT01. The sequence goes on along the minus strand of JAAXGT010000123.1, from coordinate 1,945 downwards.
GCAGTGAATGTGGTCCTCATTAGATAAACATACCTATAGCTCATGACTGTGCAATCGTTTCGGTGGATTCGTAGTGCTTTTCTGATTTTGGGAGTTGGTTCATTATTATTCGTGACATACACGAGTGCATCTCAAAGCGTGGAACGCAAGCAGGCGGACATTGCGGCAGACTTGCTCAGCGGTGATTACCGTAGAGTGGACGCGGCACTGAATGCAATACCAATCTATCCCGATCCGGAGAGCAAACGCTACTGGCACCTTGAACCAGGATTCACAGCGAGCCCGCCCTTGGTGGAAGCGCTCATTGAGGTACTGGAGCAGGAAACGGCGCAGTATGCCCGCATGGATAGTGGCGAACCTTACAAGATAATGCCAGGCGAAATGCACTTCAGCATTCTTCATACGGTCATTGCACTGAACGACCCGCAGACCATTCCATCGCTTATGCGTAATACCCACACTGGCTGGGGGGTCAAGAACGCCCTGCTTGATTTTGGCCCCCAAATCGTAGACGAGGCCATTGATTGCGCCAACAATCCCGGCAGGGCCTTGGTGACGGCTGCTGGTTGTCTTTCTATCTTGGGGGAAGCTGTCGAACGCTGGCCCGACAATCTGGATAGCCATACCCGTGACCGGATTACAAGCGCAGCCTTGCTGCACCTGACCTGTCAGGACGCCACCTATCGGAATGAACGCACGCCCAATGCGGGATTCCGCCCCTTGGTTGTGGCAATGAAGCTTGCCGAGGTGCTTGACGCCGAAGAACTGTCCAAGGCCATGGTCCGGCTGGCAAGCGATGATCGTGAAACTTGGCGGACCTGCGGATTTGACGAACCTCACACGGGGCTTCAATCGAAGGCAAAATTCTTGGTAGAAGACCAGGCCAATCGCCGAGAACGGCAATGAAAAGATCTTGTTTAGAGCAGGCGTAGGCTAAGGCAAGAAAACGAATCCTGCGTACCAAGGCTCATTCGGCTTGCAGCTTAGGGACCTCAAATTCAATGGGTAGATTCTGCACTTCCCCGGTCAGTCGCGCGCTGGCAACTGGCCGTAGGGCCCGTCATAGCTTCGGCAGCTAAATCATGAGAATGGCGGCCGATGTCGCCTAATGTTCCTTACCAGAGATAGATACACATAGTCTTTGGATTTTCTGAGGGATGGAATCTGCGGTGACGGTCCTAGGCACTGGCATTACAGGGGTCGATGAAGTGGAGGATCTTCTCCTTGAGCTGGATGATAGGAGAGAAGGAGCCGCGGCGAATGGCCTTCCGGGTGAGGATGTTGAACCCGCGCTCCACCGAGCCTGAATTCCCATTCGGGAATACTGATGTGACCATTTGCGGGATCAGGCAAATTTCAGGTGAAGGACTTTGTTGTCGAGCCAGGGGATTGGTGGTCTCATCTGGTGGTAGTTGGCTGCCAGCAAGAGTGGGGGGTTGGCGCGGCGCGGATACGTGACTT
>JAAXGT010000123.1:0-463 GCA_012271205.1 Rhodothermales bacterium | reverse complement strand
GCGATAGATCGTGCGTGCTTCCGCCCCTTCAAGGCCTTTTCCGATCCGAATTCCCAACAGACGGTACAGCACACTAGCCCTGACGGTCAGTTGAATGTCGACCTGGATACGCATCGGCCCGGCGGCACTGAGGGCCTCCATGTGGAAGAAGTCAATGGCCTCGCTTATGCCATTTTCCATGATCAGGCGACGCGCGTAACGATCCACCCGACGTACGGCGCGGCCGGTCATGTGGTTGGGGATCAACCCGGTCGGCTGGTCATGACCGAGGCCCTTGACCGCCATCTGACGTAAGACACCGTCCTACGCGGGCTCGGCGATCGGGCGGTCGAAGATCCGTGGGAAGCGGTCCGTACGGTAGCTATTTTTGAGCGAGATCTGGCGCCATTCGTTCGTGGGTACCGCCCAGAGGTCTTGCCTCAGGGTCTTATGGCGCCGCCTCAGGGTTATGAAGGCGATTCCC
>JAAXGT010000044.1 GCA_012271205.1 Rhodothermales bacterium | reverse complement strand
GTAGGTTACCAGGCGCTCAGTGCGGGTGTATCCTTCGCGAGCCGCGGACGCCACCGTGTGTACTTCCTGCCCCAGCGTCTGGAACGCCCCGCCTGCCCGGTACATCCGGAGCAGTCCCGCCAAAAGCCTCGCATACAGGCTGTCCTCACTTGAAGCCAGCACGAATTCAAAATCTTGCGCGCCCGAATTCTCCACAGGCAGCCCCATAAGGCCTATGGCGGCACGCCGGTCAAAATACAGGCGCACGACACATAGCATGAGGATAATGAGCCCGGCAGCCAGTGTGGCCAGTATCGGCCATTGAAATCCACCCGCCTGCCCGAACAGTTCGAGCAGCGAAAACCTGACGCCGGATTCAACCCCAAGTGAGTCCGTTACTGCCTCCTGCCAAAGATTGTGTGTCATACTGTTGATAGTTGATGATTACAGATCCTGCGCGCACAAGAAGCCAACGGTTACAGTACCGGCATATGTCGCAATCTCGGCGGTACTGCCAGTCGTAACCCTGCCGCCAAGCCTGAATGCCAAGCGTCCACTGCTGCCTATTTTAACCGAGCGGTTTCCAGAACCAGTCAGGAGCAGCTCGTACATGCTACTCGCAGGTGGCTGATAGGCCAGCAGACTCGTAAAGGTGACCGTATGGGTGCCCGCACGCAAATGACTCGGTGAAGTGACCGTGACCGTAGCCGACTTGGCCGTTGTAGACACGCTTATTGTTGCTAGCGAATAGGTGGATGCTTCGGGAGCGTCCTGTTGGCCGAGGCCGTAGCTGCGGCTTCCAGTAACCGGATCCAGCGTAATCGTACCCGATTGCCACGCTTCACCTTTTCCAAAATTCACGTCACCGCCCGAGGAAACACGGCAACTCAGTTGCGTGTCCTCGACCTCAAATGTGGTCAGAACACGCGTTGTATGCAGGCCTTCCGGGCCGTCTATCGTCAGTACTGCCGTACTCTTGTAATGGCCCGGCTCGAGTCTTGTGGCATACCTGATGCGCCCGCCAATTTGCCAGAATAGTTCACGACCCGTTCCTGTTTGCGTACAGGTGGGCACACGCACGCTGGACTGCGGGCAAAGGATGTAGGGAGTCCACTCAACGACATGTGGCCCGCGTCTAAGCGGCGTGGCCGATATAGAGGCATGATAAGTGGCACCCGGTAAAGAGAAAAAGGCCGTCACCACCTCTGCGCAGCGATAGTCCCCGTCACCTCTCTCGCAATCATCTTCCGCGTATGCAGTCACATTCCAGGTCCCAAGATGCGCTGAGTGGCGCATAATGAGTTGCGCGGCCGAAGGCCAAGGGCGTATCGCCAGAACCACAAAAAGAAAGAGTGCAATGCGAATCATGACCGCGCCATATCCAGCACAATAGGCGGGGACGACGCCCTGACTTGCACAGATTGCGTGAGCAGAACTTCACCGGTCAGCACATCTTCGACTGAAAGCGTGTAGATGCCTGGCTTTAGTTGCACCGTAAAGCCGCCATCACGGAATACAGGTATGTCTTGCACACCCGAAATACGGACGCGCAGACGGCTGGGGGCACGATCCGCATTTACAATGGTGCCTCGTATCGCCGGCACACGTTGCATTGGCACATCGATCACTTTGGTACGTCCCGGATCAGCAATAAAACTGAACGTGTACCCTGTCGCCGGCGTGAGGTGCGGATCACGAATGGAGGACTCCAAGATCTGGACTTGGTACGCCGCATACGGCTCCAGGTAAGCAGCCCGCAGAACGCCGTCCGGAAGGCGCTCCCACGCTGCATGATACAGCTGGGCCTTTACGTACGGAAGAAGCCGTTCATCCTTGTCCTTGCGGCCGTCGCCGTTTGCATCTTCGAAGATCCGCAGCAGCACGGCACTTTTCTGATGCGCCGCCCGCATAAAAGCGATACTTCGTCCCATGTGGATGCTTCCCTGCAGGCTCTGTGCATGGGTAAAGCCATTTCCAGACTGCCGTGCACGGGCTGTAAGCAGGGCCAACGGTGTGTTGATCTGTATCGTAAATCCGCCGACAAAGCCGCCCGCGGCTTTGTCCCACGCAGCAGTAAAGCCGAGTGACCAGTTGCTGAGTGCCACAAAACACTCTACCCCGCCTCCATGCCATCTGCGCTGACCGCTGGCATATACCGCCACACGTGCCCGGACTAACGATTGCCCTACTGCCAGCCGCCATTCGCCGACTTTGTGCAGCGGAATGTCTTTAGCCTCAGCCTGCTCCCCATGCCATCTGGCCCGCACAAACAGGCCATCCTTTGTATGGTACCAAAGGCTTGAACTTAGAAAACTCGACTTCCAGCGTCCTGACTCCGAGTAGCTGGAGCCAGAAGCCGTCACGCTTAGCGGTCCTAGCACACCTGAAAGCTGCGCGTGCTTGCCATTGGAATCAGGCGCCCGCCAGTCCCAGGCACCATCCAGGCTGAGACTGCGTCGCCAGATGCGAAGACGTGTTAGCCAGTTTCGCGAAGGCCACGTCACATCATAGCTGACCGTAACAAAGCGCAACACACTTACGGTCAGGCCCGTTTGGTATTGCTGGTGCCAAGGATCCACCTTGGAACGAACCGTCAGGCGGGGCAGCATTCCGTACTGAAGCTCGGCCTGTACGACATTTCTTTTGCCTGCGCGCCCGGCACGCAGGTCATAGTACAGACGTCCGGGCTCAACGAGCGTATGATCCGTAAGCAAATACCGTCGTTGGGCGGTTGAGGCGGTGCCTCCCAGCGAACGCACGTGAAGCTCCACTATGGTCGTGCCATACCACGCCGGGGTGCGTAGCTCATAATATCCTTCCGCATTGGCCTGCACCTGATCGACCAAGTGACCACTGATCACAGCCTCCACCAGCGCATGCGGCTCCACCCGGCCGGCAATTACGTGTATTCGATGCAACTGTCGCCGCGCAAGCGGCCGGTTGCTCAGATATATGCCTCGCAACCCATCGGTGAATCGACCAAATTCGATGCGCGTGAGCTCGCGCGCGTGCGGACGATCAAAGAGGTATGTACCAACTGGTTTGGCTCCACCGATCAGCCCCTGAACCGCGCCTCCCAAAAGGCTGCCGGTAAATTGCAAGTGTACACTCGTGTAATACGTATCGCGATGCAGACGCCAACTGGCCATTACACCGCCCAGGAACTTACGCTCACGACCAAACCAAAGCGGGCCCGGAGCCTCATTCCACATCGCACGGCGTGAATGAAGCACACTGGCATCAAACCGCTCGGCCGCCGTAGAAATCCGAAGTTCCAAGCGTTCTGGATCAAAGTGGAGATCGGCAGCAAACAGGAGCTTCAAGCCTTCTGTGGACAATAAATATTGTCCGTTACCATAGAAGGCCAATTCTCGCAGCGAAATCGCTTCGGGGGTCAGAGCACGCATTTGCGCAAAGTCTAACACCATTCGTCGCTTAGCATCCAACGCCGTCAGTGTTGCACCTTCTTTGGCTGTTGTAAAGCCCAGCAACTCCAGGAGCATGGCGGCATCCACATAGAAGCGCTCTCCGTCGTTCCAGGCGCGAACGACTTGCTGGCGGCCTGGCGATTCCAAAAGCAGGGGTACTTCCAGAAATACGCTGCCGGGCTGCGCGGCACCGTGTGTGGTCATGCAGCCCATTAGCAGGGCTGTGCCAAGGAGCGTACGAACCATTGGCTATGGCGCAATTGAGATGGGTTCCGGGGCCATCAAATACTGCCTCACGTTATGCGACAACCCGGTGTATCGGGTGTCAAAGTGAAGCTCAAGCCTTTCCGGCAGCACATTCCCGGACAGCGGTATCACCAGACGACGCTCGGTATAGACCGCTACCTCTGCCCTCCCCAATTGCTTTGATCCATCCTTCACAATTACACCACCGAGAAAGGGCCATACACCCCGAATCCGCAGCATTACGTCCAGAGCCCCTGGCCGGGCGGCCAATACTTGCACATCTAAATCAGGTGCACCCTGGCCGCTCAAGTAGATAAGGGGCGTAACCAGGTTGTAGACAATGCTTAGCGCTGTGGCCACGGCCGGCACCTGATCCTGCCGGGCTACGGCGCGCTCCTGCATCGCGAAATGCATCAGCGCAATGTGCCCACCATGCGGCACAGTAGAAGCATCGTCCACCAAATAGCGGACGATGCGCTCATTCCCGGGCGTTAGAATACAGCGGTCCGGAAAGAACGTAAGCCGGTCTGCGAGATTGCCGAGCCGGCCCCCCTCGCCCAGTACTACATGAGTAGTCGAGTCTGAGGAAGCAATTACGCCGTATCGGGCGCTGATGGTGATTTCAACCGGTTCGGTGCCTTCATTGCTCAGCGTAAAGGCACCGTACGGTGTCTCCTGCGTCACGACAGCGTAGGCCGGTGTCACGCTCAGCGCGGCCTGTCCACGGGCTGTGGAAGCCGTCGAAAGTGCAATCAGCAACACCGGAAAGATTCTGATCATCGCCATATTAGAGGGAATAAATGCGCACGGACAACTGGCCGGCATAATGGCCTTCGGCGGCGTTCCACAGGGCAATCGATCCGCCTAACCGCAGTACGGCACAACCACCTGGGCCAAGGATGCCGTCGGCGTTTTGTGGACTTCGGAGCATCCGATAGCTCCGGATTTGACAGTCTTCGCTACGGGCCCATTTGAGCTCAAAATTGACTTCATGACTGGATCCCGCACGTTTGAGTGGCGATAGATGCGCAACACTGACGGCGTACGCGGCGTGCGCGGGGCCGCGCAGCTGCACTTCACCCAAGGCGTGTGTTCCGGCAGCCTTGGTTGAAATGAGTCCTGTGGACGGATCCAGCACCACTCGGCCGGCATCTGCGCGCTGTTGCCCGAAGTCCATCCGGGCCGAAGTCACACTAACCGTCAGGACACGTGGCAAGACTTCCAGCTGCACGCTCATCGTGCCCGAGGCTTGGGCATGTGCCGGTCCGCACGCCAGCGCCACGGCCAGCGCGAGCGAAATAAGGCGAATTAGCAGGACCATCTCAGTTGCAGGTCGCACTCGCTGAAATAGTGCCGTCGTAGGCCGCACTCTCGTCGTCCAGGCTGATGCCACTCACCTCTCCGCCTAAGCGGAAGTATTGTGTGAAGGTGGACCCGGCCCCGCTAGAAGTGCCGCTGTAGCTGCTCCCGGAAATCGACGAGTATCCACTGGAAGCACTGGAGGACTCCGCCCACGTCCCGGCAAAGCTGAGATTGTCGTTCGAGGAGTCGAGCGTGCCAGGGAAGCTGCGTGAGACCGTGTACGACGCCACGTTTGCGCCGGATAGCTGTACCTGGCCAACCGAGGATGTGCCAGAAACAGTGGTACCATTCGCAGTACGCGTTCCGGAAGTAGCGCTGATAGTGACCGAAGCGGAACCGGTTGCCGGTTTTTCGGCAAGGCCAAAATCCAGATCCGACGACACCGAAAAGGCGCATGTGGGGGCCGGCGTGACCAGGGTGATCTCTGCGTCCACAGAAGCGGATTGTGCCTGCACGTGTGGCAGAAGACACAAGCTGAACAGAACAAGAGCGATTAGATTCTTCATAGACGCCAAGACTGTTAGTGGCAAGTTGTGATAATGGTGATTTTCCCGGCATACTGGCCGGGTGCGGTCGTGGCAGAAAGCCCGTGTATGCGGCCACCCACACGGAAGTGGGTTTCAAAAGCCCCGTCAGTCCGGCCGTGCCATGCGCTACCTGCAATACTGCTGTAATTCGACCGCACCGAAGTCGCCCTTGCCCACGTGCCCTCAAACGGCAGGGGCGTACGCGGGCCCGTAAGCATGGAAGGGAAGTAGATTTCCACCAGGAAACCGGACGAATAGGCTCCGTGGACTGCAAAACGCCCGGGCATGCCTCCCGGAGGGGCAGAACCGGTGGCCGGTACCGAGAGCGTATCTACTAACGCAGCCTGCACGGTGCCCAAGTCCAGATCATTTTGCAAACTGAGCGCACACGAAGCCAAAGGCGTGACCAACTCCAGCCGGGCCGGAAGTTGTGCCTCCTGTGCCGCCACAGGCTGAAAGATGAGCAGGAACAGTATCGAGAATCTCATGGCGTGCACGCACGGGTTACGACCGTGCTGTCGGTGGCCACGGCATGGACGCAGCTCGACGTGTCACGGAAAGCCATGACAAAAGTGGGCCGGCCAAAACGGAACGTTTGTCCGGGTACGCTCACAGTCATTTGTGTGAGTGCACGCTGAGGCACACGGTAGCGCATCGCCGCCGGATCAAAATTCCACATCTCCAGACGCACCCCACCGGGATCGCGCTTGAGGAGAAGGTCAATGGCGTCCCCTGTGTAATAGCGGGCCACGGCTGCCAGTACAGCTCCCGTAAGGGCTGCCCGCGCATCTTGCCTGCGGTGGGCGTCATCCTCAACCTTCACGCTCTCCCCCGTCGTGGCGTCCAGTCGGTAGTCCGCTTCAAGCTCCCAGGACTTCATGGCGTCTTGGAGAGAGCGGGGTACGTTTCTGCCAACGAGATAGGATTCGAGGGAGGGATAAAGGAGAATGAGATCGTCCGGCCCGAAGCCATTACTGGTAAAGTCGATGATGTCGGCCCTGTGAATCGGGCCAGTGACCGGGATCAGGAGGTCGTGCAACATAGCCTTGATTTGCACACTGTCGGTCAGCGTTGCCACCGGCCGGGTGAGCTGGTCGAAATGTTGCGCTTGGCTTGTGCATGCAGAAAGCAGCAATACCACAAGCCACAGACCGTTAGCGAGATGACGATTCATGGCGAAAATGTTCGATATCCTCCAACGGATGAATCAGGGTCAGCCGGAGCGGCACACTCGTCAACAGCTGCCGCTTCCACTCGAAAGGCTCATCCAGCGGCACACTGTAAGCGATTGAGTAGGCGAAGCAGCGCCGGGAGGTCGAATCAAACAGCGCCACTGGACGCGCAGCGAAGAAAGCCTGCTCCAAGGGGGCTTCGCTCTCCTGCAGTCTCGCGTTTACAGCTTCGTAATGCGCAGACACGACGTCACACAGACCGGCCTTTTCGATGCGGACGCGCAGTTCGCGCGTAAGCATGTCGCTTACGAGGCGTTTGGCAAGCGGACTTGCTGCGCTATCGCTGTAGACTGCGCGATCGACCAGAAGAGAGTCTTGCGGCACCCGCACGTACCAGTCCCCTTCCTTGGGACCGAAGGATCTTGACCAGAGGCTGATGGCCAGCAGCACAAGGATGAGCCCAGCGGAAATGACAGCAATAAAGCGAACCATACCTGCTTTCCTATTTGTTCGGCAGGTAGTTTACCCGTAGGTGCCCCTTCACGTAACAGGATCATTGTTACGGTTTAAACAAGATTGTCTGCCAACACTACCTTGATTCGGCTGCACTGTGGCACAACAATGATGCAGATGGAGTCAAGGATGAAACCGACATGACCAGTTTGCAACCTGTTTATGGAATCAGGTTGCTGGTGCACTACCCGCGGGGTAACGATCATTCTGTGGTTGCCGTGAACGCAGATAGCCTTTGGGCGAGCTTAATTTGGGGAATTACGTAGCAAAGTTGACCAGTCCAGTGGCAAGCGCAAACAGACTTTAAACCAACAGGGTTGTCCCAACTGGCAATCATTTACCGGCTATTGCGCGGTTTTGAAATGCACGGATGCCGCCCCGCGAGACGAGCTTGCTAAAAACGGTCCGGTAGTTGCATTTCTGCGATGGATGGCGATGTGAAAGCGCAATACATCTTCGACAGGTGCTACTATGAGCCGGGGATGGAGCTGAAACCCGATCCGCCTAAATCGTGCCTCCCGGTGTTCCGCCTTGAAGCCGGATCTGTAGTCCTGCCACCTTTACGCCGGAGGCCGCCTGGACCGCAAACCGGTGTTCTCCCCAGATTCCCTCTGGACCTTGGTTTTGACCTCCTCTCATCCTTTTCGACGCCTCCTCAACGGTTCCCTTTCGTTCCGCTCTACCGATCCTACCGGACCGGGTTACTCCGGCCTTTTCCGGACTCGCTCACCACCACGCCTCTTAAGCGCAGCAGCCGGCGGCGGTTTGAAGCCTCCACCTGCTTGGCGGCTCCGGGGGCAACCCCCATCTTCCATGCAGCACGCTAAAAGGTTTCTATGCCATCCTACCACCTCCTAGTTTTCACAGCACACACAGGGAATTATAACCTATAGAGGCTCTTACAAAATTACTCAGGACATTTGATGTTGGCCGTGATCCGAGCGGCCCGCAGGGGGCTAATGGTCCCGGATTATGTGAGGGATCGACGCCTTTTCCCGATCTCTCTCTGGGAATATAGGCCACGGCCACTCCCACTGGGGGCTGGCCGTGGCCGATTTGGGTCACAATCCCTGTGGTCCGCCCGCACCTATCCCCGGCTCCGGCTCGACCGGAACCCGTAGCGGGTGACCATGACCCCAAAACGGCCGGGTTCAGTGCCAAAGGCGCAGCAGCTGGTCTACCGGGAGCGCCAGCCCCCCAAACATCAGGTGGCCGGTCACTTTAGTGTGACCCCGCACTCGCACAGGACGGCCGCCCAACTCGTCCTTGAGCCGTCCAAAGGCCCGCTCAACTGTCAAATGCTCCTGGTAGCGCTCCCGATGCGGTAGCCCCAGTCCGGCGGCGCGCGGCGTCTGCTGCTCCCGGCTCCGCTCCGCTTTTCCGTGGCGTCGCGGATTCGGGTCAATGATCGGTCCAGGGCCCAGACGTTCGCTGTGCGCATGGATCTCCTGCGCGTCACAGGCGCGGTCCATCCGGTCATACCGGTTGCGGACCCGCTGCGCCGTCTTCGTCATCAGGGGAATCGCCGCTTGGCGGTCATGCAGCGAGGCCGACGATACCATACAGCGGATCGGAATACCGCCGTCGGCCACATCCACATGTCGCTTGTACCCGGTCCACGAGTGCTTATATCCCTTCGCATTGCGCTGGACGCCCACCGTGCACGGCTTCGGCAGCTCCGCCAGCATCTCCTCCAGATTCAGGGTACGCTGACGGTCCAACCGGCTCTGCTCCTTGGGCCGCTCTTCTCCCTGGCGAGGGCGGCCCCGCTTGCGCTTCGGCCGGACCCCCTTTTCCTGGGGCGCCGGCTTCTCTCGGGCTTCTATGGTCGTGGCCTCCCGCGAAATGGGGCCCACCAGCTGATCCGCGTACCCCGGCTCGATCAGCACGGCGGGCCGGCGAGCTGGCCGGTTCGCCTCCGCAAACTCCTGGAACGCCCGCGAAAACGTGGCCTCGCTCGGCCCCTCGCGCCACCCCGACCATCCACACCGACGCCGTAGCGTCGGATCCGAACGCCCCCGCTCCACCCACGCGGTCGTCGTCGAAAGGTCCAACACCATCTGGGCCCGAAACGCCCGCGCCCGCGGGGCGCGATGCTTCAGCGGACGCCCCGGCCGTAAGCGTCCGACCAACTACAGGG
>JAAXGT010000144.1 GCA_012271205.1 Rhodothermales bacterium | reverse complement strand
AGCTTGGTGCCGCCGCTGTTCACGCGATTGAAAATTTCTACAACTGTATCAAGTGTCTTGTCTTTACCGGTTATGTTTTCAGCATACAAGTCAATGTTCAAAATTCCCTGGAGCTTAGTAATGCGTTGGACATATGTGGCGAACCTGGGCCCGACTTTCGGGTCTTGGGCCAACCTCGCAATCAGATCTGCCACTCCGTCGTCCCCGCCAGCCATGATCTTCGTCACGTCGATCCAGAGCGAATCGTCTTTCATTTTGATCGGCTGGTAGAATTCGAACACTTCGTTTTCGAGATGGAAATGCAGCCCGGTGAAGGCTTGGGCGTCACCATCAAAGAATTCCGGCGCGCGGCCTCGGACGACACCGTAAATGGAAGTAATGCGCTGCTGTCCGTCGAGGAGCAACTTGACCACACCTGCGGCCAGTTTTCCTTCTCCACGATGCTGTGCAGATTCAGACTCCGTGGTCCAAACCAAAAGCCCGCCAACAGGATGGCGTCGGTACAGCGAGTCGAACAGCCCGCGTACTTGTGCCCGGTTCCAAACGTACCCACGCTGGAATTCCGGCAATGCTACAAATCCGGTATCGATGAAGGTTAATATCTCAGCAATTGTCATGAAGCTTCGCTTCTCTCGGCAGTTTCAGGAGTGGCAAGAAAAAGATCACGAATTGGCCGCAGGCACAATTGTGCACCAGATCGGAGCACGAATATACAGACCGGACTTGGCTCTAAGAAAGCTCTGGACAATGGCGTTTATGAAGCCAAATGGACATCAACAGGTCCAAAAGGGGGTGAGGAGCAGTGGTGCGACAGGCTGACGGGCGCTCCGCCATCGCAGATTTCCACCCTCCAAAAGATCCAAGTATTATATGGTATGTATGGGACACAACACTAGACCGCCCGGACTCTCGTACCAGCCGGACGGACAGGAACCGGGGATTTCGCTGATCCGACTACGGGCTTCCGCTTGACAAATACAATGTGATCCACCTCGATCTGCCGGCGAAATCCCTCCGGCACTTCATCCCAAACAAATAGGTCTACTCGAAACGGCAGATCACTTTCTTCGAATGCTTCCCGCAAATCTCCGACCTGAAGCTCCTGCCCGGAAGTTGCAAACACCACGAGGTCGAGGTCTGACTTCGGTGTCGAAGTCAACTTGGCACGGGATCCGTATACCCACGCTTCCACGCCGGGCAAGTGCCGATCAAGCAAGGATTCAATGATCCTTCTGCTCTCGGACGATATTTGAATGGCTCGATCTACACCCATTGTGTACCGGTCATGATCTCGTAAAGCCCAATGCATCTTCGATAAACTCAGGTACGAGCAAGAGGCTTGCCTTGGCCTTTTCGCCGTCATAATCATGTGCGGTGTTGATTCGGGCATTTGCATATCGGAGCCATTGCTTCAGTGGTTTGGCCAGCAAGTCATTCTCGAAAGCCAGCCTAATGATGGGCTTGGGGCTGTTGGGGGTATCGGCCGTTCCCAATTCCTCTTTTAGCTATCGATTCAGCACTTTCCACAGGCAGTCATAACAAGTTTCAAAGCGCTGGATAACAGATTCCATTATAGCCTCCCTGCTAAGGTCCGAAAGCGTGGGATCCTGTAACTGGTAGTTGTTGTGCTGCTCTTGTAAGCGCCTGAGAGACAGTTCAAATTTATCGAATGAGATCACGCCTTACTGAGCAACTTAATCTGCGGCTCCTTCTTTCACTGGATTAGTTCGGTCGCGTAACACCTCTCAAAAGTATTCGAATTGCGTTTCGGAGGAATCAACTTTAATGCAACTTGCCTGCATCTGGCACTATCCGTCAAGCTCCCCAAAGCGTCAACCATGTGCCTAAACCCTCGACATAAGCCAGTCGTTGCGCTGCTCATGGAATGGAGGGCCAATAGTCAAACCCCAATTTACTGCACAATTAGGACTTGACTCGAGACAAGGATTGAGCGGAGAGAACAAAAAGTTTCAGAAGCAGTGTCTACCCGCTGTGCGACGTTATACTTGTGGATCAGGCAGGGTATCGATTGGGAATTATATACGGAACTAACATGTTTTGCCTGAATGTGGGACCTTGCCCGGCGTCGAAAGTATCAACAACTGACATCATCACGCCGGGCCATGTCTACCCACGCACCCGGAAAGCATTGCCGCGAGGGCCTCGGCATCGGGGATATGGTACGGAGGTTCTCCACGGAAAAGAAAGCGTATGACTGGCTGCCGGCTACGTGTGGCCCGAGGGGTCGGCCTGTCCGTCTTGTGGATCCGGCAACTTTCAGGCCGGCATCCAGCCCCCAGATGACCCATCGCTGTCGTGACGGTCCCAACAAAAAGATGTTCACCCTAAAAACCGGTACGACCCCAGCTGAATTACCCGACTTGGGCGATAGCGACCTATCTGATCGTTACCAACCGGAAGGGCATTTCCAGCAGGAAGATTCATCGCGAGTTGGGCCTTGCGCCAAAGAGTGCCGGGCACCTGTTGCACCGCTGGCGCCAAGCGTACGAAGCCGGCTCCTTCAGCCGGTAGAAGCCGACGAGACCTCCAAGGGGCCCGGAAGCCAACAAGCGTTTGAACGCGGGGCACGGCACCGTGGGGCCCGAAGTCCCCGACCATACGTTGCAACCATTCGTACGTGATCCTACAGCCGAGGGAGCAACGGTATGCCCGAATGAAGCCCCCGCGTACAAGCCCATGGGTGCTCGGCCACACGAATCCGTGAAGCCCAGTGTTGGCGAGTACGGGCGGGACTAGGTCCGCCCGTACGGCATGGAATCATTTTGGGCCAGGCTGAAGCGTGGACACACCGGCATGTATCACCAAAGGAACAAGCCGTACTTGAATCGCTACGTGGCCGAATTCGCGGGGCGCCCTAACAGGCGAGAGCGGGGCCCGTGGAGGGCCAACAACTGCGGTACTAGGAACGGATGCTCACCCCTCAATATCGTGCCAACGGGCCGCCCTAAAGACGGGCGACCCGCTCTACGGTGTGTGCGGAAGGTCTGCTGCTTTTCCCCTACACGCCACCAGGAAGCCCCCATCGTGGCCCGACGTAAGGGCGGGATCGACCCTATTAGCCCCCCCAGTTGCTTGGCGGCATCGGGAACCGTATCCAAGGGGATCGCGGCAGGGAGGCGCGAGCCCCTAAGCTTGGCCGCCTAATGACCAAAAAGACCGACACGAGGGGGAAGTCGGAACCGCCGACCGTGTGGATCCAGCCGGCCATCCAACCAAGGCGGACATAGAAAGGAGCATCGCTGAGCCAGTACTTCAGCGCATGTTCCAGCCCGTTCGGATTCTTCGAGTCCCCGATGCCGACCCGCAACCCGAAGCAGTGTATGCCTGCCTCGCCTACGTGATACGGATGTTAGCTTGGTATCTAATTCCTTATTTTTACACGGGCTGGTAAGGGCCTTACAAAACCACCTTGACACGACCGTGCAGCCTGACGTCAATGGGCTGTGCCACGATACGCTCGAAATCCACCTCCCGACGGGTAGAAGCCTATATCCATGCTCTGAATGTGTACAAAGGGGTATAACTTCAGTGTCAGCTGCAGGGCAGACGGACCCGTAACTTGACCCGTTCAGTGCTTATACCAGCGGCCTACCACTCTCGGATACACTAGTAACTGCACTCTTTACTCCCCGCTACGCAGCTTATTTTTGCTGGCTTGATGCTGTGCTGCAGCATCGAAAATATTGTTCAGCGTCCGCTTAATCTCTTTCGATGGCAAGCTTGACAATGCCGTGATCTCGTTCCAGATACGTACCCGAAGTGTAGCCCCACGCATAATTGGCTCCATACGCTTCTGGCCATATCGTGCAGCGGCTCGTACCCATGCCTCAGCAATCTCCCGTGCCAGAATCGCATCAGCCCCTATACTGGGGCGCTCGAAAATCTGTACGAACGCATCCTCGGTCAGGTCACGGAGGAGCTGCCACCGGTTTGCGGCTCCCAAGCCGCGATCGAGAAGCCTAGCGCGTATCCACAGACGCTGGAAAGCATTTCGTACCCCACCAAGATACCGGCGACGTGTGCTGCCAAAGCGCCAAAATACAATATCCGGAAACATCACCACGCCGAAGAAGGCCCAAACATCATCACGCAAGGCCTCACCGATCGACAGTAACCCGTATGTGCCAAGAAATTCAGCCGTACGCACATCAAACTCCGCGTGATCATCGTGCATACCGTCACGGTGGAATCCGCAATGGCCAGCGATAGAAAGAATTTTTCCGCGTAAGTCTTCAAGCTGGCCGGCACGGACCCGGCTGCCACCTGTTGCAGCATAACATACAGCATCAGGCAACTTGGTAGAGCGAAACTCCCCCCAGTCTCTAGGCCGGGAAAGGAAGTCGTCCAGCAACTTTCCTGCATCCTTACCAAGTAGCCTTGGAAAAAGCGTGACCATCTACTCAGCACTTAACTCAGCAATTGAAAGCATCACTGCTCCAAAGCGACCCCGTTCGTTCTCGAAAACCCCGCGAACATGTTTTATCGTCTTACCCGGCCACCCCATTTTCAGCCACTCAGCCGCCTGCCGACCCAGCGTCCCTGCAGCCCAATCCGGGATGCGCTCATCCGCATCCCGTTCCATGACCAATCGCCCGCACACCTGACCCATGACGTCCGCCATCAAAAGCTGAAGGGTATGCGGGTCTTCTTCCTTGATCCTGCGAAGAAACCCCAGCCGCGACGAATTAAGAAACAACTGGAGTGAACCGTGAAAATCCCTTTCCCAATCGTCCCGGGGCCACCAGAGATACCACGGAGCCCGAGCCATATTCTCTTCGCTGAGCTGCTTCCGAAGGTCGACCACCTGCACAGGGAACCGCGGATCCTGCCCTTCCAACCGGATCGTGTGCCTGTCTTGCCAGACCTTATCGCCCGACCTGCTGGGAGATAGACTTCCCGCTGTTCGTACGGGTCGTCTGGACAATATGATTTCAGTCCTGAGATCAATTACTGCTGAAAGCTGAGAGCCGGCAAGAATCAGATCTAAGGGAATATGGCTGTCGGGATCTTCGATCGGATGCTCGTGCCGCTGAACAATCAGTCTGGGAAGCCGACCTTGACCAGTACCGACACGACAAACCAAGGTCACGCACAGCTCCCGTTCATCTATCTCGAGTTCCCGTGCGGCTGCATTGCGGTTTACACGCACTTGTCGTTCGAGCCGGACTTCAGTGGAGCTGTCCCAGTGGTGCACGAATGTGCCTGCCTTTATCGGATCATTATCCCCAACTGTGATGGTCCACGGCATTGAAACTACAGCGGACTCTGTGAGCGTAAGAAACGGAAATGCTATATGGCGGTCCATCACTTGTTTGTTTTCTCCGCCATTACCTGTGCCTTGACCGCCACGGCGCAATCAACAGGCATTTGTACCAGAATCTCGAAGGCGCCTGCGCGACCATTCAGTGCCAACCGGTCACCAGCAACAGCTTTCCCTCCTCGCTCAGACCGTATTGCAGATATCGATGGCATGTCCGCGGCGGCGATTCGGCTATCTGTGGTTCCATCGATGGCTATCGCTGCTGTTACGGCCAACTCCTTTCCACTACACTTGCTGTCTTGTGTGATTGTAGAAGAAAACACCGCCACTGGCCGGCCTTCTTCGTCAGCTTCAAGGCGTTTAAAGACAGGGCGTGATGCGCGTGGCTTGCGTGCGCGACCACCTTGTACCGGGCGGGGGTTATGGTTAGTATGCAGTCTCTCGCCCAGTTTGTCCGCAACCTTCGCAAGCCATGGTGTTTCAAGATCTGACGGAGAAGGGACGACACTCGGATTTACAATTTCACGCGCCCGCTTTGCGATCTCCCGCAGGGCCACACTAACGAACGTCTTTGCACGCCCTTTCTCGAGCGATGCTGGTCTCCAGTCGTCGTGTGCAGGTGGCTCTGCTCTGGCGAACGCGCTCTCAACTTCAGCATCAGAGCTCGCAACAAATACACCGGCCCATTCTGATCGTTCATCCGGCAATGGATCAAGATCCAAGTACTTCACCACCAGCTCCACTGGACGCATTAAGGCTATGTGATGGCACGTGGGAGGAACGATGGAGTTTTCTCCGAACGCGTGCCGCTTGCCACGCAAGCCTTTTTCTATTGAGAGACAGCCCAGTAACTTCTTGGGTCTCTTCGATCTGATCTGAAACACGTGGTTGCCTTTACCTTGCCGATTCGCCTCCATCGCCTTCGCAAAAAGATCCAGCGGTGACACTTCCTCAGGAGAGGGCACATATACCGGGTGGCCCATCACTTCAACGGAAAATTCCAAGCGTCGGTGATGCGGCGTACTAAGCAACATCCTAGGCCAGAAGTACCACAAGAGCAGTTCAACAAGCCTCCTTCCCAACGCAGCGGAGTCACAGTTGTCAACCGCAAAGTCGAGAATCATGATCGATGTGCCGCTTCGCCCCGGAGGTCTAGGCATGAAGCCAGCCGCCGCAGCCATCTGGTCTGCCCTGACCCCCGTTAACGGTTCGACGTGGTTGTCTTCTCTGAGCCCCCACCAGTGCCTCCCCGTGTAAAGACGGGACTGGCCGCGTTCTTTTTTGCTGAACGATGGGCCCATATGATAGCCGATCAGGCGGCGAGCCCCCGCCTTTCCGGCAACCAAGGAGTCAACCAGTATGGTGCGGCAGCGACTTACCCGGAACAGAGCAGCTTTGCCGAATCCATAGGTTCCACCGCCTCCCGCCGTGTTGCGTGGAATGCCGGCATTATAAATGAAATCGATGAAGTCGGTCGCGTTGGGGCCTATGGGCCTGCAATCAGCCCGTGTCGGCCCTGCGAGCCCAGAGGTATTGAAGTCGCAGATCTCCAGCGTACACGCCTGACTGCTATCAAGAAACGCCTTAAGCGGATTCCTGGACCCTGGCTCTCTCGGCAGCCTGTGGAAGACGATTTCCTTTAGAAAGCACCGCTGAGCCTCCGTGAGCCTTCGGATACGAAACACTACCTCGGGTCCTGACCGGGGAAGGGCTGCATCAAAGACATTTTGTACTGCCTCCCTGACCACAGTTTCCAGTGGATCAAGAGATGGAGCACCAAGCAGGCGACTAATATTCTCTCCGAGATTTCCCAAGGAGCCAAATGGTTCGGACACCAAGTCCAGCGGGCGTTCATTCATGTCAAGAGCATGTCCAAGTATTTGGACTCAGTTGGGTTTTTGCGGAGATCGGCAGCACCGCTCAAGTCCAAGCGGTATCTGATGCTTCTGACCTCCGGGGGGGCTTCTCCACCGATCAGCATGGAAGCAACCAGCCTCGGGAATCTTTCAGTTACTTCGTAGAGTGATTCCGATTCGAGCCTGAACGTAGACTGATTCCAGTGCTCATCCTCAACGTCTGAACATCCCAAACTTTTGAGCACGCGATGAAGACCATCTGGATCGCCCGCCTTTTCTTGGACACCCTTTCCCAGCGTCGCAACACCTAGGTCTCCCTGTGCTGTCGGCTCAAGCACAAGGTGCAACAGGTGCAGGCTGCCGCCTCTCGGTGCTTCCAGCTGATCCAGTCCGTTTATTGTGACCAATCCGTTCCGGCTTGTCGATACCTTGACCTCTAGCGATATGTCTCCGTTTCTGAAATCATGGCGATCACCAGATGGGCGACGCCACCTAGTCCAAGCATCCGGGGATCTGGACAGCATCCTGTCAAGGATCAGAAGCTCACCCACCAAGCCGGCAACGACGGCCAGCGGTTTGGCAGAAGGTGAAACGTACTCAACCAGGCTGCGGAAGTCCTCAATCGTTGACCTGGCTGCACTTATGCACCCTTCCCCGGCCTTTATTCTTGCAATGATCTGGTCTGCCACTTCGGCGAATACGCTTTCAAGCTCTCCGTCCCGGCAAGTGAGATCAAGAAACCGCACCTTTCTGCCCCCGATACTATAGTCGGCATGATTCAGGTCAATAGCTGCAGCGTGTACAAGATCAGAAACGGTTTCTCGGTCACGTATGGGCAGCAAGAGGCGTGCTTCACCGCGTGGACCGAGCGCAAAGCGTACAGCGCCCTTCGCGATGCTGACACCCGTAGGGCGCGTGGGAACTTCCAGCCCAGTGGACTGATTTCCACCGGTACGCAGCAGTGCCCAGCCCGTCTTGGCCTCCTGGAAATGTTCAGCCACCGGCAATCCCGGCCTGCGCCTTGTCTTGGTCATCCATTTCCGCCAGTTGTTCAGCTGACGGTGGCTTAAGGCGAACTGACACAAAGCGTTCACCTTCCGTTATGGAACCAGGAAACACGAGTCCGAATGCGAGAACATCGTGAACCGCGTTCAGAGCTACACGTGACTTGAGCAGCCGACCTCTACGCTTCTTCAGTTCGGAAATCCTGTCGATTGGATAGAGAAGAAGCAGCGGCCTGTTGCCCACCTCTTCACGTCGCGCTTCTTTCAGGCCATTCCAGCTCCTGTCGACGCCTTTTTGTGTACTCTCACAGTCAAACAGAATATCTCTCACTGACATCAGTGTCTTGATGTCTGCCACTTCGTCCCCGCCGCGCAAACGCGAGCGAACGATCAATCGCACCTTTCCAGCGCCACCAAGCTGCGCCTCCGAAGTTTTTGACCCTGCTTCCACAATCCCCACATTCCAGTGTGCAAGACGACTGTCTTTTTGGGCTACAAATGCCATCAGTAGCTGTAACTCAAGAACAGATTGTGTCGGATGGACTCTATAGTCCCTGAAAAAATTGATGATAAGGCGCTTCGGAACATCGCGCCAAAGCTTTGCTGGCATCTTTCTTTCGCCGCTATACTGGGCCCCGCGGATGAGTTTCTCCGCGGCCTTCCAGTTCGACCGCAGCAGTGCTGCATTTCTGTGCTCAAATCTCACGGTCTGCAGGTGCCTTCCCCAGTAGCTTACCGAACACTTACGCGCCACGCGTATCTTGTTGGCTCCCGTAATAGCCATGCCGGGAATGGCGCGTATTCGAACGGCTGTATCCATCGGGGATAATCCTTCCCTGCAGTACTGTGAGATATCTTCACGTATCTCAGTCTCTATCACAGCCAGCTCCCGGAAGCGCAGACCAAGATCCTCTGGCATCCAGATGCGGGGCAGATCTTCGTATCCGGACCGGTAGCCAAACCATCGCCCCATCTGGAGCAGTGTATCGTACTGGTTGGCTGGCCGCAGAAAGTAGCTGACCATCAGGCCCTCAAGTGTCAGCCCCCGAGCCAGAATTGATCCTCCTACCACGATGTAGGTGCGGGGCTCCTCCGTGTAGTTGATCCGGTCCTCGCTATGACTGTTCTCGATCATTATTTCCGCAGCATCAAGCACGCATGGAAGGTGGTCGAAAAGCTCCCCGCCTTGAATCACTCGGGCACTCGTGATATCCGCTGCGAGTCGCTTGGCCTCATCCCGCCAGAGACTGGCAGTGCGTTTGCCTAATTCACTGTCCCGCCGCACCAGTGCCTCGCGATTCCTTTTGATCCAGGCTTGGATCAGTTCTGCCAGCCGTTCGTGCAGAACCACATAAGGAGACGTATGAACCAGCATGGTCATGTGCCTGCCTCCGTCCCTCCGTGCTCTGCGCGCGGCGCAGCATGCCAGGAAATACAGTAGCCTTTCCTTCCCGAGCCCAGGCAGGGCCTGCTTGAGCACCCTGAGCGTCTGCGCACGTCCCAGAAGGTCGCTACCCCACAAGTTTCGCGGACCGAAAACCGTATCGGGCGTTCCAGCTTCTCCGACAGCTCGGCGGCCCATACGCTGCGCTCCATGTCCCGCCGTAGCTCGTTGGTGTATTGGTGAGCCTCAAAGCCTAGCCCTGCCCTTTAGTCACAAGTCGTCCTTAACATTGGCGAGAGGGCCGGGCACCTTGCGGTATGTTTCGCCAGAACGAGGTGTTGCGCACGCTGAGCCAGCCGGATGCATGGGCGCGGCTAGACCGCCCTGGTCTCGGAGGTGGACGCTCCGAGCCGCACGGCGTTGGCGCGGACGGTGCCGCGAAGCGCGAAGCGTGGAGGCGCTTTGCGCACGGCTGTTTGATGCCGCTCTTGAATCAGGTGGCAGCGGAGCGCGCGCGTGCTGGAAACGGACGTGGCGTTCAGTACTGCGGACCTGTGGAGCTCCGACTTCCAAGGGCGCGGCACGGCCATGAAGACGCTCACGGAGCCCGGCCGGAATCCGCGGCGTAGGTCGTAGGCTTGGAGGTGGAATTTGCAGAAACGCCCGAAAAACAGTTGCAAAAGTGAGGGGGCATATTATACTTTTGTCTGAAACCCTTCTGCGCATTTTTATTATGCTTTATACCATGAAAGCCTTCCCTGGCAATACTCGCGGCCGTTGTTCTTCTGAGCGGCTGTTCTGAATCCTCGATAACCGAGCCTCTGGAGGTGCACCAAGTTGAGGAAGTTCTAGAGCGCCCGGCGATAATCGACAATGAGCCGCCGCACCTGGTGGCGAGGCTTGAACAGCTTATAGCTGATATGGAAGTGAATCCGGATTCAGCGACGGTAGTTGAGGCGTGGTCCATTACTTTGGAGTTGGCTCAATATGAGGGTCCCATGGCTGAGGTGTTCGCCATGGTGGAGGCGTCTGCAGCAGGGGATACGACCTTTAATCTGGTAAAGGATCGGATCATAAAGCCTGTTATGTATAAAACAGGGCCGTGTGAAGACGAATGCAAGTCGGTATATGACTCGACACGGGATCGTAACAGAAGGCAGGCTAATGCCGACGTCATCGAGTGCGCTGGCTACGGTGGTTTTGCAGTTGCTCTCGCAACTACTCCTTTAACCTTGGATGGCAATTGGCCTGTACGGCTGGTGTGCGGGAAACGTGATTTGGGATTATTGGCAGGCAAACCGTGCTGCTGATCAAGACTATGGCGTATGTCTGGAAGACTGCACAGAAGAATAAGACAAATGAAAAGGATTGCAAGAAGGTTGCTTTTAGCTATCGTGTTTCCGGCTTTTAGCCTACATTTGTATTGGAAGGAGGCCGAAGGCCAGACGATGCTGGCTGCAGCTATCGCATTAGTGCTGGCCATAGGCATATTTCTGTACCCCCCGATAGCCAAGCGGATAGAGCGCTGGAGTCCGGCTTGGAATCTGGGTGCGTTTGTCTCCCTGGCGCTTTTTGTCACCGGATTTGTGGCCAGTCTAGATCCAGCTAACACGTGGGGCTGGCCGATTTCCATGTTCGCTCTCGGCATACCGTTTATTCATGTTGTTTCCAAGGGTCTGGATAATGAGTGGCGCTTTTTCAAGGCGGCACAGAAATGCTAGTGCGGCTTGTTTCCGTTGCGCTGGCATTAATCGTATGCGCCTGCGAAGGCCCCGTGGGACCGCGAGGAGAGCAAGGGCCGCCCGGACCTGAGGGGCCGTCGGAGAACAGGGTCCGCCCGGTACGCTCGATATAAGCACGCATGACGTAATTGTCGGCCCGACGGATTTCAGCGTCAATGGAAACGTGGAGACAGCAGGTTACCCAATTGCTGCTATAACCGAAAGCGTGCTAGTCAATGGCGCGGTCCTGGCGTATACAGACCGCGGCTCTCAAGGCGTCTTCTGGCATGCGCTCCCAGTGATCGATTTCTCCATTCTTTTCGGGTTCGGGTACACGCTCGGCTTCGGTATCTTGGAGCTGACCAGACCGGCTGGCACCCCGCCCGCGGCCAATTTGTTCGGTAACTATCGCGTCCGGTTCATGATCTTTCAGCCATCCGCTGCCGCGCGGTTGAAGGACGTGGACACAAAGGACTATCAGGCCGTGCGCCGCCTTATGGAGGCTCCGTAAGCGGCGGGTACATTTTTGACCATGACCGCGGACCATGGTACCGGTGGAACGGGGCACCCTGGCGGAAGGACGGCAAGCGGCCTCTTGGGCAACAGCTGAAAGCGTCGAATCTGCGGAAGGGGCATACGGTGCGCGGTGCG
This sequence comes from Rhodothermales bacterium, assembly GCA_012271205.1. Lineage (GTDB taxonomy): Bacteria > Bacteroidota > Rhodothermia > Rhodothermales > Bin80 > JAAXGT01. The sequence goes on along the minus strand of JAAXGT010000144.1, from coordinate 1,196 downwards.
GCGGAGCGGGGTTCCGTGCATCCGGATGTAGCTCCGGAGTCCAAAGACTGGAATGCGGATGCGTATTTGTGCGGCACGCCCGGCGGCGTCTTGGACCGGCGCACCGGCAAAATACGTGCAGCCACTCGCGCGGACTTGATACGCAAGACGTTGCGTTGTTCACCTGCGGCGGAGGCGTCCTCGTTGTGGCTGCGGTGCATTGATGAATGGACCGGCGGCGATAAAGCGCTGGCTACGTTTATGCTGCGGTTCTGCGGCATGGCGCTAATTGGTGCACAGATAGAGCATGTATTCGGATTCGCGCACGGCACGGCAGCAAGTCAAGCTTCGTTAATGCCGTCCTGCACGTCTTTCAGGAGAATGGATTACAGGCGGACTTCGAAGTATTCCTGCGGTCTTACGGCAAGTCGCATCCGGTGCGCCAGGCTAACTGGCGCAGGGTATCGGGTGCCAGTCCCGTCAGGAGAAGCCCTACCAGATATCATAGCATGGCGTTCCGGGCTTGGGGGTACGTACCTGGACTCGGATCCTCTTTCACCAAAGCTGAATGGCCATGCAAACTTCTTTCCGCTACTTCGCCGGTCTTGATGTGCACCGCGACCCCCTTGTGGCCTGGGTGTACGACCCAGGGTAGCATCGTATCTGTTACCGCACCGATTTTTGCGCCCACGATGCGGGGCCTCGGTCCGAATTCATGGGGCCTGTGCGGGCCCCGTTGGGGGTGCCCTGGTGCGGCTAGGAGGCCTCTTCCTGCGGCTAGGTACGGTATCGTTCGTTACAGGCCCTGAACGTGGACGGTGCCGTTATGGCGCCCGGATCGAGGCCCCGGCGTCCGGGTGATCGGATCCAGACGGACCGCCGCGACGCGGAAAACTGGGCCGAGTACTTTGCGGCGGGCCGGTGGACCGAGTGCTTCGGGCCGGATCCAGACGGGGAGTCGGCCCGCGGTCGGGTCCGCAGTCGGGCGGACCGGCATCGTCCCCAGGTACGTGCGTTCAGCTGGCTCCGGTCCCGTGGGCCTACATACGACGGCGGCCAGCCTTGGACACGGAAGTTCATGACCGGGCTGAGCGGCGGGCCTGTTGACGCAGGAAAACGATGGGCACGGGCGGCGGAAGCCCTGGGATCGCCTTGATTTTTTACAGGCGCCACTCCGGGACGTTGCGCAGCCGATGGCGAAGACGGCCGCGCGAGCC
>JAAXGT010000166.1 GCA_012271205.1 Rhodothermales bacterium | reverse complement strand
GCCAAGCGCCATGACCGTATTAAGTCAGTTCTGACCCTATAATACCCAACGGATCGGAATAAGGCTAGACAACGACTTTATCCACAGGCTGCTAGGCGATTGGGGCCTCCCCACTGCGTATGGTGAACGTTGGATTCCATTTGACCCAGTGCGTCGGATTCAGGCTGTTTGGGGGTATTGTAGGCCGCTATTCGGCCGGTTTATCCAGTTGGCTTTATGCGAACCCCCATAGATTCCCCATTTCAGTGGGGTCCGATTCCCATCCATGACAGGGTCTTCGATCCCCAGGATCGCGACGACATGCCGGCGGCCTTACGGGGCCTCCAAGCGCTATAGTTGGAGGAGGATACCCGGAAGCAAGGCTTGGCAATCCTCCAGTGCCAGGTAAAGCCGAAGGGGGATCACAAGCGGGGTCGTCCGGGCCTGGAATGGGGGCGCATTGTGGTTCTGGGCGTACTCAAAATGGCTCGGAACGGTGACGTTGACCGTTGGGTCAACCGGGCCCACCCCCACAAGGTACTGCGCCAGCTGCTGGGGCCTACGGAGTGAGGGGCGGTATCCTTGGCAGACCGTCATGGATAAGGTCCGTCTGTTGACCGAGGCGGCGTTACAAGAGATCAACGAAGTAGGGGTGGAAGCGGGGCCTCCGGTGGTGCTGAAAGATCCGGTTACGCCGCGGAAAGGCCGGTTAGATTCCTTTGTAGCCCAGACCGATGTACCCTGGCCGACCGAGGGACGTCTTTTAGGGGAGGCGGTGCCCGGTCTGATCCGGGCGGTCGCGCGCCCCGGTGCCGCGCCCCCAATCAACCGGTGGCGTAAGCACCAGAATGGACCACGTAGGGTCCAGCCCGCCTTCAACCAGGGGCGCCCCCACCCCCGGCGGCGGAAGCCGGAGCACATCCACGCGTACCTGTCGCGGTGCAAAGCGGTGGTTGAGCAGGCGGAGCCGTCCATGGACGGCTGGCCGTCCCCGGGTTTGGACCCGGACCGCCTCGCGTACGATCGGGGGCCTGCCGTACGGCCAATCGATCAGGTAGACCGTCGTTTACTCAAGGGAGAGCCGATTCCCCATGAGGAGAAGGTATGTTCCATCCAGGCGCCGCCCCCCGGTGGATCAACCAGGGGAAAGCGGGGGTGATGGCCGAACGGGGTCTGCCGGTAGGCGGGCTCGAAGATCCGCACCCGTTCATCCGGCCATACGAGATCTGGTATGAAGGTATGGACGCAGACATGATGGTGGACTTCATCCAAAAGGCCCCACAGAAGGATCCCCCCTTGCATTCGGGCCGCCTGGACCAGGGGTACTACAGCCCGGACAATTGGCAGACGTTGGACCAGATGCGGGGCTTGAATGGGATGCCGCGGAAGGGGCGTGGGACGCCGCCAGACCCCGAGCGGGAAACGGCCCCGGACTTGGCCGCGGCCTGTCAACCACATCCGGCTGTTGAATCGGCGATCCATAATCTGCATCACCGGGGCTACGTACGCAGGGGGTTAAGGGATTCGCCTGCCCGGGGGCCTGGGGCGTAGTAGCGGCCAATGGGCCCCGACTGGGGCAGCGGTTGAAGGCCAAGCAGCAGCGCTAGGACGCCGGGCATGCGGCCCGTCGCAAGGCGGCTTAGGCGCGCGTAGCCCGTTCAATCCGTCGGACTTGAGATGCTGGACACCGGGGCTGGGGACCGGTGGATCTACCCAATAATGTTAGCGTGTCCATAACCAAGAAAATAGCTGCCAGATGTCAAAAGCGTGCCTGGAGACACCCCGCACCTGGGCGGAACACAGCTAAGCTGGCCTGGCTGGACGCCAACAACACATATCCGCCTGGCCAACAGGGGCGTGCAGGGCCAAAAAAGGGTGTTTTCGGGCAAACACTATCTTAAATCCAGTCGGTTTCTGTCCAACGTTTGGGGAGCACCTCAGACCGTGTGTCTTCATACGTGGATGCCATCCGGCTGTGTGTGCCTTCCGGGGAACGGGCATATCAGCTTGTCTCGTCCGTAAAATCGTCCGCCTTGGACCGCACGGTCTAGGACGGGGCCAAGGCGTGGCCTGTAAAACGGTTGTCGCAATCAGGACGAGTGCGAGGAGAGTAAGCAGTTTGATCATCGATATCATATTAACCTCCGCTAAACTGATGGGTATTGGGTCACGAACCGGACTGGTGTGACCAGAGCGGTTGGGCCAACGGCAAGTGCAGTCAGACCCCAGACAATACGTTATCGCTGTCAAGACTTTAGATCCGGTACGTTAACCCCGTGGAAGACGGGAAGCATCGCGGTCACATCGATCCTTAACCTGTTGCAATGCCTGATTGGCTCCGTTCATGGAAAAGACAGCCGTAATGCTGCTGTTGTCTCAGCCAGCGTCGTCGTTACCGTCAACCTGCTGGCCCCTCTCATCAGCGGCAGCAATTCTGCCGTCACCGCTGCAGATACGATTACATATTCGCCGGCAGTGTGTACCGTCGCGCCGGACGCGAAGGACACGGATTGTACGACTCGGTTGCTGATTTCCGGGCCAACCTTGACGTGCAACCAGCTGCGTGGGCCATTGCACACGTGCGTGATATTGGCCCAGACACCATTCGATGCCTGAACGAACGGGGAGTTGACGATGTGGTTACGGGCAAGGACCATTGGGCTGTCTGGGCCAAATCCGTATTCATGGTCCACTGGGCGACGGCAGCGGTGGACAAAAAGCAAAGAATCGTGCCGAAAAAAGAGTGCGATACATTGATTCTAAGGGCCTCGGTCCGGGTTTGTGAAGCAGTTGGGAGCCCAAGCACGCACTGGGCCATAACGTTGGCACAGCGCGAACACGATCCAGGAAGAGCTTGGATACGCCTTAAAAGCACTTGAATCCAAGGAGCACAAGCGGCAAGCAAGACGCAACGACCAACTGGGCGAGAGCAACGATTTGGGCAATCACAGTAGCTTCCGGTTAACGTGATGGATGCCGGTCATGTATCCATCATCAGCAGAACCGGCGTCCGAACGGACACGTCCAGATGTTCCGCCTATTTACCGGCACGGATTACAAGGCCGCGCTTTCAATCGGCTGTTGTATTCGGCGAGTAACCCGACGTGTCAGGTTCTGCCACGAGGATACGAGGCCAAAGCACGACGTTGAAATCACAAAGGTAAACATTTAATGCGGATTGCCGTAGCCGTATATTGGAACGAGAACCGTGTCGATTGCTCGTAATTAAGACCTAAGCCCGGTATAGTGCCATGGCTGAAATGATTCTGGAGAAAGCGTAACCGATGGCTGCCAGGAATTTAAGGCAGCAGCCTTGGCCCGGATGGACGCCATTGACGGGCGGCTGGATTGCATCTAGACCAAGATGGATGGGGCGCAGGAAATGCTGGCCGCGCTGGCGTTGGGCCAGACCAAGTTAAACGGCGCATAAACACACTCAACGCACACAACCCGAATATGTCTGACACGGTTTCTCGACAGGGAGACCGAGGGTCTGGGATCTTTACGTTGTCAATCAACAAACGAAGATACATCCATGACAGTCCTCGCCAACACCGCAAAACACCTCACTCCTTTCTTCATGGCTGCAATGCTGGTAGCCGGATGCGAAACCGCCACTGAAGAATCAGAGCCCGATTTCACAGCCGAACTGCAGGAACTGGTTACTGGCAAGTTGCTCTCTAACGGTACGCTGTGGTTGTCACGAACCCCCGCAGCCATTGAGGCTGTAGGGCTTGAGGTTGAGGGCATAACACAAAGCGGAGTGCGCTATGTCAGCCTAACCGAGTTTGAGTCCGGCGCAACGTTCTTCGGAATCGGCTTCTCAAGTGGCAAAATGGCCGAAACGAGTACTGTCGTACACTGCTCGAAAAACGTGAACGTGCCCACGGGCTGGATCAAATTTGGTCGGTGCGTCGAAAATGTTCTGAATCACTGCGAAGGTGTTTGGGGCCGAATGAACGGAAATAGGTTTGAGGTGACCGGCTACAACGCTACGTACAATGACGACGGCACGATTCTTCTGACGCCCTGCACTATCCCCGATCCGCACAAGGGATAGCGGCAAATCCCAATTCGTTGAACCGAACGATTGCCATTCATGGCAAAACAGGGGTTTCAGCAACAAGGATCTTGACAGGTGCCTTGACAAATGTCACGAACAATGAGCAAACCCCAATTCACAGTCCGACGGGTGTTACTTTCCGCCTCATTCCCGGCTTTGGCCAACATTCTTTACTTTCGTGGTCTTGAATTGCCAGTTGGCATTGAGCATATGGTTACTGCTTTGTTAGTTCCCTTGCTGTCACTCTGGGTACATATCTGCTCTTGCCGCTTGCCAAGAAGGCCCAGAAAGGTAGCAAGGCTCACAGTCTGGTGTGGGTTCTGACATCGTTGCCGGTTTCTTCGCTGTAGTAGGAATGATGGAGGGCAGTCAGGCATGGGGGTAGCCTGTGTTGTTTTTTGCCATATGGATTCCCGTGATATACGAGGGAGGGAAACGCCTTGACATCAACGTCGGGTTCTTCGAGGTGCCACCATCATGACGGTACGAGTATTCTGGCCGCTGCCTGTGCTTATTTGCCTTCTATGTGCTTGTGATGGGCCAGTTGGACTAGCGGGACCGGCAGGCCCTCAAGGAATAGCTGACGAGAAAGGTGACTCTGGAAGTGTCGATATCAGCTAGCCCATCCGCAGATCACGCTGCGACGCCGGCAACGTGATCTGCCCTTCCGCTTCCAGCACCCGCAACGCCCTCATGCAGCCCGCCCGCTGCAACCAGCTCCCGTGCATCGAAAAACCCGAACACCTCACAGACATCCCCCCGATCACCACCAGCTTTTATACCCATTGGATTGAGGCGAAATATTGGTAGCGGTCCCAATAGACAAAAAGGGGACAGCAAGGAGGTTTATGTCTGGCGGATGTCCTGAGGAAGCTCTGATCAAAGCCCTTCCGGAGCAGATGTCTTGCCTGGAGCCCATAGATTGGGGGATTAGGGGTGACATTCTGGAGTTTTTGTCTGTTTTTGGTGCCCTTGAAGCCGTATCCATGCTTCAAGGACACACCGGTCCCAGGCCGGCATGAAATGTTGGCGTACCCTATAGAGATGGGCCAAAGCCAATAGGGTGTATAGCTGGGTCGCATTCTAGTGAAGGCCCTTGTACCGCGTTTTTTTGATACTCCCACAGATGCTGGACTACCCCGAACACCGGCTCCATTTTGGCCCGGGTACGATTGCATTCCCGATTGAATGCCCGCTCCTCCCGACTCAACTGATGGTTGGGTGTCCGCTGGCGAGGTGCTGGCCACGTCTTCCCGCCGCCTCCGCTTGGGCCTGGCGTTCCTCACTGACGTACGCCTGGTCCCCGTAAATCTCCTCCTCTTCTCCGTGCAAACATTCCTCCCTAACCGTCGAATCATGGACCTTCGTCGGGGGCACCACCGCCGTGTGCACAAGGCCGTTCACATCCGTGCCCACATGGGCCTTCAGGCCAAAATGCCACGTGTGCCCTTTTTCGTGTGCTGTCCACTCGAGCAAACACCCGGACCGGCATCACATCATACAAGGCCTACTCCATGGCGGGATCAGAGTATCCCAACCACGGCGGCATGAAGTAAAGGCGCCGCATCGTGTCCAAAGGAATGGGGGACGCCCCAACGCTCCCTTCGGATCGTGCGGCTCCACCGTAGCGATCCGGTCCTTCCACGGGAGGACGCGATCCATCGCGGGCCATAATTTTTGCTTACGCGTTTCCTCCTGGCGGGTGAATAACGTGGCGTCTTCAAACGAGAGCGGATGCACGGGCCAACAAGGCCAAACGGGGATAGGTCCAAAATACAGAACCAGATGGATACCGGCCTGTTGTACGCATTAAATCAGAGTTTCCCTAATGATCAACAGCTGCGTTGGGGCCGGATGCAAAAGCCACCGGTCCTGGCCGAGACTCAAACCCATTCTCTGATCATGAAAAACTTGCTGTCCAAAACGTACGCAATGAAAGCGAGGCTCCTGTGTGCGCTCGCCGGCATTGTATGTGCTGCTCTTGTATATGCCCTACTTCTTCATACTCAGGAACAGGTAATGGCAGAAACCGCCGTACCGAATAACCATTTTATTCGCTTGCGGGCTCCCCAATGTGATGGACCAGATATGTGCCAGTGGGCCAATGGATGCATATTTCCGTGTGGCATGATTCCGGGCATTGATTGCTGCACGGCCGAAGGGTATTTTCCGCCAGCCTGTGAGTTGTGTGAAATGGTCGTCACACCATAGTTGCAGGCCGCGTACAGTGCTAGTCCGGACTATCGTACAAGTGCTCATTTTCCTGCTGGCCGCAGGCTGTTTCTTAGGTGAGTCTTCTGTGCGCACCTTCCGCTCTCCTGTCGTACCGTTCCACGAGTTGTTCGTGCTCGCCGATACAATCCGGTTGGATTCATCGATCCTGATTGGACAAATATCGTTTCTGGATGTCAGCGACACTGGAGAGCTGCTAGTCACCGATGATGTAGCTCGGAGTGTCCATCTCTTTTCTGCAACGGGAACACATGCACGATCCTATTTGGTGCCAGAATGCCTCCCCGACGATATGGATTTTGTCCCTTGGAGCTCCCGCTTTATCGGCGATGGTCGCATACTAACTATGCAAATCGGAGGGCCGTCCGCCCTATTCGACATTGAGGGAGATTGCTTGGTGGGAAAGAGAGCCTGGATGATGCTGGTGAAGTCGTTTTGTGCACGTGAGGACTCGATATTCACACACAAGACTTACAAAGTTGGGCAAGCTACAACCAGTGTATTCTCGTCAGTGCTGGAGGCTGTTGTGGATATCCCCATAGACCCGCCACGACTCGTCTCACTGAATACGGATCACCTTGGTCAGCAGGGCAGATCAATCGATTGCTTTGACGATGGGGCGTACTACGTCTATACCGAAAGCATGGATGCGATACCAGTCTGGTCAAGTTCGACCAGAATCCAGTACCGGCCGGATTTTTTCGAGTGGAGACCGGAAGATTTGCCGCGGGCATCCCCCGCAGAACGAAGCAGGCTACAGATGGAGTATCCATCGACTATTGCGATATTTGCACTGGATCGATCTACACGAATGATCTTGTCGCTAGACTTGGACAGCACCTGGCATTTGGACGATGGAAATACGAGCGTTCCTAAAGGAATAAGCGTCGCCAGCAACACGGGGAAATTTCCGGGTCGCAGTACCATTTCCCCCGTATGGCCTATGGCCGCCGGAAATGGCTTTTTCTATGTTGTTGGTGAAAATGAATCATTGCCCCATGGCGAGGTCGGCAATCCTGTACTTCTTAAATATCAATTCATTCCTCCCGGGGATACGAATGATTAACTGCTTGCAGCTCATAGCGTGGTTCACCGTGCCGTTTATAGTCACCTTGGTAGCATTTACCGCACTCCAATTGGGTTCCTCTTCGAGTCCAAACACTTCTGTTCCACCTCCGCATGCTTCAGAACTGGTAGGCCTGCCACTTAGGGTACCATTGCTCATTGATGCGCAAGGAAGGACGACTATCGCAGAGCAAGGATTGAGCATTCCCGACACAGCTGTGGTTGTTCTTCTGGGTGGAATTAGCTGCTCGGCTAACCAAATAGACGTGCTTCGCCATTGGTCCGAACAGCAAAACAATCACAGCCTGAATAACTACCCCGTACTGGCCATCTATGCAGATCCTATGTTGGGGTTGGAACAAGGTGTCCGAGAATCACGTCTGTTGCGCCGAGTTAGTCAAGCTAGGTTTCCCTTCTTCGTATCGCAAGATACGCTACTCAACCCGAGGGCACGAGGTATCCGTACACCACAAGTAGTGCTGGCTGAGACACAGATTATCGCGCATGTGTTTGATCTGCCCGCCAAATCCCAACCCCCCTCACCCTTGGGCTCTGTGGGTTTCTAACCCATCCGTACGAACAGCTCCACCTTGCTACCAACGTAGTCAGCAGCCTGCACAAGCTCGGTTTCGCTGTACGGCATCTGGCAGCTATCGATTGACGCATCAGCGTGGCGCGTTTTCGCGTAGCAGAAAGCTAAGCAAATCGATCAAATCTTCCCGGCTCATTGCAGCATCCAGTCCGGCAGGCATGGCAGAACCGGGTAGTGCGGTCAACTTTGCCATGTCGTCCCGACGCAGCGTATGAGTATTCGTAAGCGTCAGCATCGTAATCGTAGTGGGTGTTTCAGCCGCAATGACACCGTCCAGCGAGTTTCCATTGGTCAGCGTTATACGCCACTGTTCGTATCCACTGGCGACCGAACGCTGAGGGTTCTTGATCTTGTCCAGGAGTGCCTGCCGGGGCCAATGCCTGATGGTCGCCAGATCTGGCCCAAAGTTGGCATTTCCGGTTTTGCCCGACTTGTGGCACTGGCCGCAATGTGCCACAAATATCCGCTCACCGCGACCGAAATCGCCAAGGCCCATGTCGTTGGTGTCAATATCTGCAGTTGCAGAAGGAAGCTTTAACAGTGCCCGCGCACGGCTGCGTACCGGTTCATCCGTATCCCGCATGAGACGCACTCGTTGGTCCCATGAGATTTCTGCAGGAAGGATCATGTCTGACTCAAGGGCCTCAACCAACAATATGGCACGCTCTTGGCTTGCAAAGGAGTTTATGATTGCTTCCCGAACCATCGGCGTAACCGAATTCCATCGATCCAGCAGGGCACGGGCCGATGCAATGCCAGGCCGGCCGCCCAAAACCTCTACGGCGGCAATCTGCACACCCGCATGCTGCACTGTGTCCAATAGCTTCAATAGTATTTCCGGGCTACTTCCCCCCAAACCCAGTATAACGACGGCACGCACTCTGGCCGCTTCACTCCTTGTTGAGTCAAGAGCTACTGCCAATGCCTCTGCTTCAATGTTAAGGGCCGGGAGTTCAATTACACGAAGCAGCGCAGTGGAAGCAGCAGCAATTTCCTCTGGCCCATCCAGCGCAAGCGAAAGAAAACGTGCCAAGGTTTCAGGGTTGGCTCGCACACGCTCGCTGTGTCGGGCAAGTCCTTCGGATGCGCCTTGAAGGCGTGCGGCCAAGTACGCGCCTTCTTGTATCAGATCCGAATGCAGCCCGCGTACTTCCGCAATCATAGCTGACAGTCGCACTAAAAATCGACTTACATTGTATTCATGTAACTCATTGTGGTGCAGAATTTTAGTAAGAACTTCCTCAGGATAAAGATTAAGTGATAACAAGGCTGCCAGTTGTATCCATTCATCTTCAAAGCCCTGCCATAGTAGTGCTTCCTTAACCGATTCTGCGGCTGGCGCTTGTACAAGGCCAAGGGTGTTCAGCAGCTGAAATCGTACACGCGCGTCGGGGTCTCCACTCAATGCCAAGAGTTCTTTTACTAACTCGGGTGATTGGTCCAGATACGATTCGGCGAGCTGGATCGCATTTTCGCGCACACCGGCATGCACGTCCCCGAGCGCAGTCCCAATCAGATCCGGAGTCAGCAAACCTAGTCCCTCCAGTGTCCACAAGGCGTGTAGCCGGCCTTCGGGGCTCTGCCCGTTTGTGAAAAGCCGCTGGAGCTCGATAGCGGCGCCCGGGTCCTGCCGGTCAACCAGGAGTCGTTGGGCATGGCGCCGCCACCACTGATTGGGCGAAGCCAAATGTTGTACCAACTCTGGCACGGCAGCCTTGCCCAACGCGATACGATCATGCCATTCCATGGTGGTGGCATTGTCCGGCACGATGCGGTACAGGCGGCCTTTGTCTGAGCCTCTTGTAAGGTTTCCGTGAGCAGCAAGGCTGTCGTCCATCCACTCCGGATGCTCAACAATTTGCCGGTAATAGTCCACTACGTAAAGCGCACCGTCCGGTCCAATGGTAAAGTTGACGGGGCGGAACCAGGAATCCGGAGATGCCAGAAATTCCCGGCCTTCAAGTATGCGCTGAGCGGTGAAGACAGATCCGTCGGGCACGACCTTATCCGCATGCACGAGGTTGTGGACCGGCTCAGCAACAAAGGTCACGCTTTCGTCATATGGTGCCGGGAACAGTCCGCCTGCATACCAGGTCAGCCCGCACGCGGACGTGAACACGCCCCGATCGGTGAGCAGTTGATGTTCCGGGTTGATCGTAATGGCATACACTTCGGCCGCATCTCCATGATCCGGTGTCCGGTGGATGGCCTGGCCAACAGGCACGTCCGGACGGTTTAGCAGGTACCGTGCGGCTATTGCTTCGTGGTAATGGTGGTGGCTATTGTCTACGAGAAAGTGTCGCCCCCACGGGTCGAAGGTGTGTCCGAACTGGGATTTGCTGCTGAGCGCTTCCAGCATGAAAGTATCTGGCTTAAAACGCACGTTGCTGTCGGCACCATTGCGTGGCAGTCGCATGCCTTCCGGGCGGGCCGGAAAGTATACTTCTCCTCCGCGATCACCGAATGGGCCGGCATACTTTTCGGTCCACCAAATAGTGTTGTTGTTGGCCACATAGATCCAGTTATCCAACCCGTACAGTGGCGTGTTGGCATTGTGCTGTGGATTGCTTAGTGCAAAACCCGTTAGCACAACCTCGCGTTCATCCATACGCCCATCGCCATCATGATCAGCCAGATAAAGTACGTCAGGTGGATCCGTCACCAAGACACCATTCTTCCAGCGCATCAGTCCGGTAGGCAGGCGGAGTTGGTCGGCAAACAGTATGGCTGTGTCTGGTTTGCCGTCGCCGTCAGTGTCATTAAGAAGTTTGATACGACCGGAACCGCCTGTATCCAAGGGATAGCCCGGCATTTCGGCCACCCAGATTCGGCCATACTCATCAATATCCATGGCTACCGGGTCGGCAGTGAGCGGCTCTGCGGCCACGAGTTCAATGCGGAATCCTTCAGCTATTGCAAAGGTCTCCAATGCGCGCTCGGGATCATACGGCGGGCCATCGGGTGATGTCAGCCGGCAGGCGCCGATCAGGAACGGTAGGGCAATTACGAGCAAGCGGTGCATACGAAGCGTTTGGCTTACGGCTCATAATACGGCATGCGGTATAAGGCCGTGTTGCCGCGCAGGGCATTTCGCAGCTACCTATTTTTCCATTAACTTTGGCGGTTCGGGTTTAATTGTGACGAATGATACCAAAGTCGGTCAGGATTGCACCAAGGCGCAAGACTTATGATGTGCTCGTAGTGGGTTCAGGTATAAGTGGGGGCTATGCGGCCAAGGAGTTGTGCGAGCTTGGTTTGGAAACGCTGGTCCTGGAACGCGGGCGGAGCCTGGAGCACGGAGTTGGCTATGTCACTGAACACAAGCGGAGTTGGGAGTTTCCGGCGCGAAACAGCAAGGGGTCACGCGTGCACAAGATGCGTTTTGCCGTACAGTCGCGTACGTATGCGTTTGGTGAGCACACAGAGCATTTCTTTATTGACGACAGCGAGAATCCATACGTCGAAATTAATCCCTTCACGTGGATTCGTGCGGATGTAGTGGGGGGGCGCTCACTTCTGTGGGGGCGTCAGTGCTACCGGTGGAGCAATCTGGACTTTGAGGCTAATCAACGCGACGGCATCGGGATTGACTGGCCCATCCGGTATGCGGACATTGCACCGTGGTACGAGTACGTGGAGCGCTTCGTAGGAATAAGTGGTCAGGCGGAGGGCTGGGATCCCTGTCCCGACGGCGAGTTTTTGCCGGCCATGCCCCTTAATCGAGGCGAACAGGTGGTCAAGGAGAGAATGGCTCGCGTGCACAAGGATCGCATCCTGACCATTGGACGGGCAGCCGTGCTCACACAGCCACATAACGGGCGCGGTGCCTGCCACTATTGTGGTCCCTGCCACCGAGGCTGCACGCCAGGGGCTTACTTCAGCAGCCAGAGCGCGACGCTGCCGGCAGCAGCCGCTACAGGACATCTTACGCTCCAGCCGGACAGCATTGTCCACAGCGTCATTTATGATGATGAAACGGGGCGTGCCACAGGTGTACGATACATTGACCGTGTGACAGGGCAGATGCAGGAAGCAAAAGCGCGAATCATCTTCTTGTGTGCGTCTGCACTGGCCTCGACGCAGATCATGCTGAATTCCAAGAGCAGACGCTTTCCCAACGGACTTGGCAATGACAGCGGTGCACTGGGGCACTATTTGATGGATCACCATTTCCAGGTCGGGGCCGCAGGAGAGTTGCCCGGACTGGAGAATTCATACTACCTGGGTGTTCGCCCCAACGGGATTTATGTACCCCGTTTCCGCAATGTGTCACGAGCCTCTGCGCGTAGTGATTATGTGCGCGGATTTGGCTATCAGGGTGGAGCCTTTAGGCCATCGTGGAATCGACCCCAGCGCGGATTCGGGATAAGCTTGAAGCAAGCCCTGCGCCAGCCTGGGCCTTGGACTATGTTGTTTGAAGCGTTTGGGGAAGCGTTACCGCAGTATGAGAATCACGTGGTGTTGGATGGGAACGTAACCGACAAGTGGGGCATTCCGGTGCTGCGCATAAGCTGCACTTGGGGAGAAAACGAAATGGTTATGCGGCAGGACATGATGCAGTCCGCCGTGGATATGCTCGAGGCCGCTGGTGCAACAAATATCGCTCCGTATGATAACTTTGTAACGGAAGGACTCGGGGCGGAGCCGGGGCTGGGTATTCACGAAATGGGTACTGCACGTATGGGGCACGACCCCCAAACCAGTGTGCTGAACAGCCATAATCAGGTGCATTCGGTACCAAACGTGTTTGTTACCGATGGTGCGTGCATGACCTCGTCGGCCTGCCAGAATCCATCCATCACATACATGGCCCTCACGGCACGGGCGGCGCATTTTGCAGCAGATGAACTTAAACGCTTGAATCTGTAATGGACCGGCGAACAGCATTACAGCGCATAGGCGTTTTGATGGGGGGGGGGCTTTCGGCCTCGACCATTGCTGGTGTGCTTGGAGGATGCAGTGCCGGACGAGAGGGAGAGCGATTTATCGCACGCACACTTACGGAAGGGAAGGATCAGTTGGTGGCTACGCTTGCTGAACTCATCATTCCGGAAACGGATACCCCGGGCGCCCGTGCCGCACGGGTACACGAATTTATAGATAACATGCTGACGGACTGGTACGAGGAGGAAGAGGCACAGGCCTTTCTCGAAGGACTGGACGATTTGGAGCAGCGTGTTCGGGTGTTTGGAGGCGACTCATTTCTCGGACTCAATCAAGAAGATCAGGTCGCCTTTTTGACCAAGTTGGAGGAAGAAGCGTATGCCTGGCAGAATGCAGGCCAGGATGGGGAGACACCATTTTTCAGCACCATTAAGTCGCTCACACTCTTTGGGTACTATACCTCGGAAGTTGGCGCCACGCAGGAATTGAGGGTTATGCCGATGGGCGAGTACCGGGGCGATGTGCCGTTCGAAGAAATTGGACGGGCGTGGGCCTGATCTCACAATCATACTGGACTATCATGAATCGACGCACATTTCTGATTTCTGCCGCCGCAATGCCTGCTGCGCTAGGTGCCTGTACGAACGGCTCCGGTGATTCCGCAGCGGACAGCGATGGTGCTGTCATGAACGCGGGACGCACCCTGGAGCGTATCGGTGTGCAACTGTATACCGTACGCAGCCTTATGGAAAACGATTTTGAGGGGACTATCCGTCAGGTGGCAGCTCTGGGCTATAAGGAGGTCGAATTTGCAGGCTACTACGACCGAAGTCCGGAAGATATTCACGCGCTTCTCGAAGAATCGGGCTTGACGGCCCCGGCGACACACATTCTGATTGAGGACATGCGGGCAGATTTGGCTGGCATAATTGAAATGGCTAAGGCTATGGGACATACGTATGTCGTTTGCCCTTATTTATCCGAAGAAGAGCGCACATTGGAGCACTACCGGCAACACGCCATGTTTTTCAATGAGGCCGGGGCGTACTGCCAAGAAAACGGGTTGCAGTTCGCATACCACAACCACGACTTTGAGTTTTTCCCAACAGACGGTGTAATCCCGTACGACATTCTGCTGGCCGATACTGATCCCGACCTTGTCAAACTGGAATTGGACCTGTATTGGACGACCAAGGCGGGGGTTAGCGCCACGGACCTCTTTGCTCGCCAGCCGGGGCGCTTTCCATGTGTGCATGTCAAGGATATGGGCCCAGCTGAGGAGATGGTGCAAGTTGGACAGGGCTCCATCGATTTTGCCGAACTCTTTTCCTATAGCGACCAAGCGGGGGTCCAGCACTATTTCGTCGAGCATGATCATCCGGAGGATCCTATGCAAAGTGTTACGGGCGCCATCGCGCATCTGCGCACGCTCACGTTCTGAATCGCGTCCGGCTGCCCTGAATCCAATCAATCAGACAAACTGGTACATATGCCATTAGGAAGAAAACTGCGGTATGGTATGGTGGGTGGCGGACCAGGCGCGTTCATTGGTGCGGTACATCGCATGGCTGCGGCCTTGGACAGCACCATGGAGTTGGTTGCGGGTGCGTTTTCATCAAGCCCGGAGCGCTCGCGCGCGCAAGGTGCAGAGCTGGGACTGGATCCGGAGCGCGTATATGACTCCTTTGCAGATATGGCGGCCATCGAAGCTCAGCGATCTGACAAGATTGACTTCGTCTCAATCGTTACGCCCAATCACATGCATTTCCCGGCTGCCAAGGTATTTCTTGAGGCGGGCTTTCATGTAGTCTGCGACAAGCCGATGACCAACACACTGGAAGATGCGGAGACGCTTTGCCATCTAGCCCGGGATAAGGGAGCCGTGTTTGCACTCACACACAATTATACGGGCTATCCGATGGTGAAGCAGGCGCGGGCGATGGTACAGGACGGCAGGCTAGGTGCCGTGCGCAAGATTGTCGTGGAGTATCCCCAGGGATGGCTTGCAACACCTCTTGAGCGCGAAGGTCATAAGCAGGCGAGCTGGCGTACCGATCCCAAGCGGGCCGGTGCCGGGGCGCTGGGCGATATCGGCTCCCATGCGGATAATCTGGCGCGGTACATCACAGGGCTGGAATTGGAGAGCCTGTGCGCGGACGTCACTACATTTGTGGAAGGGCGACCGATTGACGATGATGTCAATATGTTGGTGCACTACAAGGGGGGAGCACGGGGCGTATTGCACGCCTCGCAGGTATCTATCGGAGAAGAAAACAACCTTAACATTCGGGTTCATGGCACCAGCGGCTCATTGCAGTGGTTCCAGGAACATCCCAACTGGCTGTATTTTCGGTCGCTCTCCGGGCCGGAACACGTCTACAAGCGTGGCAACGATTATCTCGCTGAAGCGGCACGGCTCAATAGCCGGCTGCCCAGCGGACATCCTGAAGCTTTTTTGGAGGCTTTCGCCAACATATATGTGAATGCAGGCCGAACTATTGCCGCCTCCCTGTGCGGCGAGAACCCTTCGGCGCATGATCTTGACTTTCCGAGTGTACAGGACGGCGCGCGTGGTGTCCACTTCATCCTGACCGCACTCAGGAGCGGACGAGAACACGCATGGGTAGATGCATCATATACACCCCCGTCATAAATGAGCTAATACACAGACGACAATGGCACGACCTGTAACCTTGTTCACCGGCCAGTGGGCCGATCTTACACTGGAAACGCTCGCCGAGAAGGCTGCCTCATGGGGCTTTGACGGTCTGGAATTGGCCTGCTGGGGAGATCACTTTGATGTGCAGCGCGCGCTGAGCGAAGAAGATTACTGCCAGGGACGGCATAACATCCTGGCAGGCTACGGCTTGAAGGTGTATGCCATCAGCAATCATTTGGTGGGGCAGGCGGTATGCGACAACATTGATCAGCGCCACAAAAGCATTATCCCCCCGCATGTCTGGGGCGATGGTGATGCGGAGGGCGTTCGGCAGCGTGCCGCCCGCGAGATGCAGGACACGGCGCGTGCCGCCGCGAAACTGGGTGTAAATGTTGTCAATGGCTTTACAGGCAGCAGCATCTGGCCGTTCTTGTATTCATTCCCGCCAAATGATCCGGCCATGATCAACACAGGCTTTGAGGACTTTGCCCGGCGCTGGAATCCTGTTCTCGATGTGTTCGATGAAGTCGGCGTGCGGTTTGGGCTCGAAGTACATCCAACCGAAATAGCCTTTGACATGGCCAGCAGTCAGCGCGCATTGGAGGCCATTGATCATCGCGAGGCGTTCGGGTTCAATTATGATCCCAGCCACTTTGGCTACCAAGGGGTCGACTATGTGGCTTTCATCGACACATTTGCCGACCGCATTTACCACACGCACATGAAAGATGTCTGGTGGAGTGATCGGCCGACACCCGTAGGTGTCTTTGGCGGGCACACCGATTTCGGACATCCGGGACGCTTCTGGGACTTTCGGTCGATCGGACGCGGACGGATTGATTTCGAGGAAATCATTCGTGCGCTCAACCGTGCGGGGTATAGTGGCCCGTTGTCTATTGAATGGGAAGACGGTGGCATGGATCGTGAGCATGGCGCAGTAGAAGCGTGCGCTTATGTAAAGAATGTGGACTTCAAGCCATCCACAGCTGCTTTTGATGCGGCGTTTGCGCAGTAGTTCTGCCTGCATTGGCGCGATACTTCTGATCGCGGGATGCACAGGCTTGCCCAAAGTGCAGGAGGTTGCTGTGCTTCCGGCACCAATGGAGTTGCCAGCAGCTAGGGATTCCCTGGCGGATCAAATCGAAACCGTAACCGACACCATTCCGGGTACAAATGTCACGTTTGCACTCATTCGGGTGCCGGGCGGGTCGTTTGTGATGGGCACGCTGGCGAGTGAGGCGGGCCGCGATGCGGATGAAGGACCGCAAGTTACGGTGGAGGTCGCGCCATTCTACATGGGTGTGCATGAGGTCACCTACGATGAGTTTGTGCTTTTCCAGAGCCGGGATCGGGACAGCCCGGCGGCCGCGCCAAACGTGAACTTTGATCCGGATCTGGTTGCCCGCCCTAGTCCGCCGTATGAGGATCCCGCACACGGGATGGGGACGAACGGATTCCCTGCAGTGGGCATGACCCAATGGAGTGCACTGCACTATGCCCGCTGGCTCTCGGAGAAGATGGGTCGCTTTTACCGTTTGCCAACAGAAGCCGAGTGGGAATACGCCTGTCGGGCCGGTACGATAACCGCGTACAGCTTTGGAGCGGATGCCGCCCGGCTGGATGAGCATGCCTGGTACTTAGGCAACAGTGATGAAGAATACCACGAAGTGGGCAAAAGGGCGCCGAATCCCTGGGGCTTCTTTGATCTGCACGGCAACGTTGCAGAGTGGACACTTGATCAATACCAGGAGGATTTCTATGCGTCCTTGGAGGGAGAAGCCACGCAAAACCCTTGGTCAGTACCTACGAAGCTGCACCCGCGCACGGTACGCGGCGGGGCCTATGATGATGATCCGGACGCACTGCGATGCGGTGAGCGCCTGAGGTCAGATCTCGACTGGAAACGTCGAGATCCCCAAGTGCCGCGTAGCATGTGGTGGAATACGGATTCACCATTTGTTGGGTTCAGGATTGTGCGGCCGGTGAAGGAGCCCCCACCCGAGGAGCAAGTGGAGTTCTGGATGCAGGTGCTGGGCGGATAAGGGTCCCGGTTTTTTGCTACATTTCTGATGTTAACCAAAACTTGTATCAGTCATGGATAATATCCAGGATTCCAGCCGGTATACGCGACGAGATTTTATGAAAGGCAGCGCTGCCGCTGTAGTGGGCACGGCGCTTGCAAGTCAGTTTCCGCTAGGGGCCAGTGCCTATTACGGTGTCGATGACACGATCAGGGTTGGCTTAATCGGCTGCGGGGGACGAGGTACAGGAGCGGCCATTCAAGCACTTGAAGCGGCGGAAAACGTCAAATTGGTGGCCATGGCGGATCCCTTCATGGATCGCATTGAGGAGAGTTACACCAATATGACGGAGCCCGAAGAGGAAGAGCGTGCACCGGAACTCTTGGCGCGAATTGATGTGCCGGCGGAGCGCCGGTTTGATGGATTTGACGGCTATAAACAGGTCCTTCCACTCGTGGATGTCGTGATACTGACGACACCGCCAGGATTCCGCCCCATCCATTTTGATGCCGCAATCGAAGCCGGCAAACAGGTCTTCATGGAGAAACCGCTGGCCACGGATGCGCCTGGCGTACGCCAGATCTTGGCGACAGCCGAAAAGGCAAGAGCGAAAAAGCTGAATGTCGTGGTCGGTCTGCAGCGGCACTACCAGACGGTATACCGTGAATGGGTAAAGCGCATCCACGACGGTGCCATCGGAGATATTATACTGGGTCGCGTTTACTGGAATAGCGGTGGCGTTTGGGTTCGCGAGCGTGCCACCTACGAGGAGAAGGCGGGTCGCAAGCTCACCGAAATGGAGTACCAGATGCGGAACTGGTACTACTTCAACTGGCTGTGTGGTGACCATATCGTGGAGCAGCACATCCACAATATTGATGTTGGCAACTGGGTCATGCAGGGACATCCTGTGCGCGCTCAGGGGCAGGGGGGACGTCTTGTGCGGACCGGGCCTGACCATGGCGAAATCTTCGATCATCACTTTGTGGAGTTTGAGTACGCCAACGGCAGCCGGGTGCTTAGCCAGTGCCGGCACATGCCCGACTGCATGAATCGCGTATCCGAAGGCTTTCACGGCACCAGGGGGAGTGCCCCGAAGCCGGGTGAGTTATTCGATGCCGCCGGAGAGGTTATCTACAAGCACAATGACAAGGAAGACCCCAATCCGTACCAGGTGGAGCATGACGAGCTTTTTGCAGCTATTAATGCGGGAGAGTACAAGTACCACGACACGGAAAACGGTGCCTTTGCTACCATGAGCTCCATTATGGGTCGCATGGCCACTTACTCCGGCAAAGAAGTTACGTGGGATGAGGTACTGGCCAGCGAGCTGAAACTGGTACCGGATACGTTTGCTTGGGATGTCGATCCGCCGGTTATGCCGGACGGCCAGCGTCGTTACCCGGTGGCCATTCCTGGAATAAGTGTGGTGATGTAGCGCGGTGGCCCGTGCCTGGTTTATTGTTGCACTCTGGCTGAGTGGTGCTGCACAGGCACAGCCATTAGAGCGGTTTGCATTTAAGCGTCCCCAATTGGGGACGGATATCCAGATTATACTCTATGCCCCGAACGCTGTCCAAGCCAATAGAGCCGCAAGTGCCGCCTTTGCCCGCATTGATACACTGGAAGCCCGGCTAAGCGATTGGCGATCTGACAGCGAACTGAGTCAATTGCCAACTGGCAGTGCCACGCGCGTGAGTCAGGAATTGTGGGACGTTTTAGAGGCTGCGCAGCACATCGCAGAAGCATCAAACGGAGCCTTTGACGTAACGATAGGTCCGCTTTCGCGTCTTTGGCGCTGGAGCATGCGCAGGGGGTTCTTTCCCGACCAAGAGAAGTTGATTTCGACCCGATCCAAGGTTGGCTACAGGTACTTGGTGCTAAACCCTGCCCACCAGACCGTACGCCTGACAAAACCGGGTATGAGCTTGGATCTGGGAGGAATCGGCAAAGGATATGCGGCTGATATCGCACTCGGACTGCTCGAGACCTTGGGCTATCCTTATGCCTTGGTGGATGCTGGGGGCGATATGGCCATTGGTGCAGCGCCGCCGGGCACCGTGGGATGGGGTATAAGCGTGGAGTCGGTCGGCCCCGGTGGGTTGAGGACCAAAGAAGAGGTTTTTCTAGCAGACTGCGGTATCGCTTCGTCTGGCGCTACATATCGTTACTTGGAGCATGAGGGTGTGCGCTATTCGCACATTGTGGACCCTGGCACGGGAATAGGGGTCACGCACGAACGCATTGTGACGGTAATAGCCCCCACGGGCATGCTTGCAGATGCATGGGCTTCCGCGTACAGCGTTATGGAATTCCAGCAAGCTTTGAGTCATGCCGAAGCCAAGGATTTACTGGCGCTGCGAATCGTGCAACGAGAGGAAGAGGGCTACGTCATGCAGGAAGCCGGAGGCCAGAGTTTTGCACGCCGCTATCCTCTATATTAGGCTGTAGACCTAATTTGATCTCCAGATGGAACTGAACTCCGACTTTTCAAGGCGCAAGTTTATAAAAGTGTCGGCGGCCAGCACACTGGGCCTGATGGCTTCGGGCAACTTCGCTTATGCCGGTGGCGGTGATACGATCCGTGTGGGCCTGGTCGGTTGTGGCGGCCGTGGAACAGGAGCTGCGCGAGATGCTGTGGAATCGTCCGAGGGCGTTGAGATCGTGGCTATGGGAGACCTCTTTGAGGATCGCCTGGATACCTCAATGAAGAATCTGAAGGAGGCCGTGGGCGACGCATTCAAAGTGGATGCGGACCATGCCTTTGTGGGATTTGACAACTACAAAGGCGTGATTGCAAGCGACGCGGATATGATCATTTTGGCCACCCCGCCGGGGTTCAGACCGCTGCATTTTCGGGCGGCGATCGAAGCGGGCAAGCATGTTTTTATGGAGAAGCCCGTGTCGGTAGACGTCGCAGGCGCGGTGGACATCATGGCGGCAGGCGATTTGGCCACTCAAAAGGGACTTTCCGTTGTAGCTGGTACGCTTTACCGGCGCCAGCCGAGCTTTATGGAAGCTGTCAAGCGCATTCATGATGGCATGATTGGTGACATCGTGGCGGCACAGGAATACTATATGACGGGCCCCATCTGGCTGCGCAAGCGCAAAAGCGGCATGTCGGATATGGAGTGGCAATGTCGCAACTGGTATTACTTCACATGGCTGAGTGGCGACCATATTGTCGAGCAGTTCGTGCACAATCTGGACGTCATCAACTGGGTGTTCCAGGCACATCCCGAGTCGGCTGTCGCAATGGGTGGCCGTATTGAGCGCGTGGATCCCTCCTACGGGCACATCTACGACCATTTCAGTGTGGAGTATATGTACCCGCAGGATGTAATCGTGGAGGCCAAGTGTCGGCAAATCAACGGAGCAACGACACGCGTGACAAATCGGGTGGTAGGCACGCAAGGTGTGGCTGAGCTTCACCCCCGGTATTCGATGCTCAAATCGCACAATGGCGAAGTGCTCTACGAAATGAGCGAGCCGGGCAATAATGCCTACGTGCAGGAGCACACGGATCTTATTGCGGCTATTCGTGCGGGCGTACCCATAAACGAGGCACGGCAGATTGCAGAGAGTACGCTGACCGCTGTGTTAGGGCGGGAGAGTGCCTATACCGGCCAAATGCTTACGTGGGCTGAACTTATGGAGTCGAGGCTGGATATTGTGCCCAAAGACTTTGTATTCGGGAGCTTGCCAATACCGGAGGTTCCGGTACCGGGCCGTACGAAGCTTGTGCGCTCGCCGATGAAAGAGGCTACGGCTTCGGCCGGGTAATGGGAGCGATGAGACGACGTGACTTTATAAAGACTGGCACATTGGGTATCGCCGGGCTCTCGCTTATGCGGGCCGCGAAGCTCGAGGGCACTATTAAGAAGGCTGTCAAGTTCGGCATGGTGCAAGAAGACGGACTTTCCGTATTAGAGAAGTTTCAACTGCTTCAGGAGCTGGGCTTTGACGGCGTGGAAATGGATAGCCCCAGCAACTTGGATCGTGATGAGGTTATCGCGGCAAGCCAGGTCTCCGGACTGCCAATTCATGGCGTTGTGGACTCAGTGCACTGGCAGAAGACGCTTTCTGACCCGGACGCCGCGGTGCGTGCGGAGGGGCTGGCCGGACTCTCGACGGCTCTCAGGGATGCCCACGCCTACGGCGCCTCCACTGTTCTATTGGTACCGGCCGTCGTAAACAAGCAGGTATCATACGTGGACGCTTATGTGCGCTCGCAGTTGGAAGTTCGCAAGGTGCTTCCTCTTGCAGCCGAGCTTGGTGTCAAGATTGCGTTCGAGAATGTGTGGAACATGTTTTTGTTGAGCCCGCTTGAGTGTGTGCGGTACGTAGACGAGTTCGAAAGCGATCTGGTAGGTTGGTACTTCGATGTCGGCAATGTCGTTAATTACGGTTGGCCAGAGCACTGGATACGCACGCTGGGACATCGCATTTTGAAGTTGGACATCAAGGAATACAGCCGTGCGAAGCGTGATCAGGAGGGGCCGTATGCAGGTTTTCGCGTGCCGCTGGGGGAGGGCGATTGTGACTGGCCCGCGGTCGTGGAGGCATTGAGTGAGATTGGATATGAGGGCTGGGCTACGGCTGAAATTGCGGGCGGAGACAAGGAAAGGTTGCGTGAAATCGCTGAGCGGATGGACCGGATCCTGCCCACCACACCGTAGGGCTAAACGCAGCTCAGAGAAGGATAGCTATGGAGCGCAGACAATTCGTCAAGACAGGATTAATGGGTAGCGTGGCGGTGGGATTGGTGCCGTACGGTGCCACTGCCCAGCTCAAGGGGCGCATTAATCATTCCGCATGCAAGTGGTGTTATCCGGATCTCAGCGTTGAGGAATTGGCTCAAGCCTGCGCGACTATGGGCATCAAGTCAGTCGAGCTTCTGGAACCGGAAGACTGGCCAATTCTAGAAAAATACAAGCTGATTTGTGCGATGCCGTTTGGCCCGGTGGCGGAAGGCAAACGGCGTATCCCGGACGGATTTAATGCCCCGGCCAACCACGAGTGGCTGGTCCCACTATTCAACGAGCGAATTCAGCAGGTGGCAGAAGCCGGTTACCCCAATGTCATTTGTTTTTCCGGGAACCGGCGTGGAATGGATGATGAAACCGGATTGGAGAACTGTGTAAACGGGCTGAAAGCTATCACACCGACGGCAGAGCGACTGGGAGTAACAGTCTGCATGGAACTGCTAAATAGCAAGGTCGATCATGCCGATTACATGTGTGACCGTACGCCTTGGGGAGTGGACCTCTGCAAACGGGTGGGTTCAGAGCGATTCAAGCTGCTGTATGACATCTACCACATGCAGATTATGGAGGGGGATGTTATTCGCACGATTCGGGAGAATCATCAGTACATTGGGCACTATCATACAGGTGGCAATCCGGGCCGCAATGAGATTGATAATTCCCAGGAGTTATGCTATCCGGCGATCATGCGTGCTATAGCAGAAACCGGGTTCAGTGGATTTGTGGGGCAGGAATTCGTGCCCAGTCGCACCCCCCTGGTTTCCCTGCGTGAAGCTGTGCGGCTTTGCGATGTGTAACGTGCGGGTGTAAACCGGTAACTCATTATATTGCTCAGACGAGGAATGAACAGGCGTGATTTTGTATCCACGGGTCTAACAGGGGCGGTCGCACTCGGCTGTGCGCCGTACCAGTCAGTAAGTGCCAGCGGTGCGTTCAAGCTTCGATATGCACCGCATTTTGGCATGTTCAAGCACAATGCAGGCGACGACCTGGTAGACCAGATCATGTTTGCGGCGGACCAGGGCTTCACGGCTTGGGAAGACAACGGCATGAAGGGACGTGCCATTGATGTGCAGGAGCGTATCGCAACAGCAATGGCACAGCGTGGTATGCAGATGGGGGTGTTCGTAGCACACTCCATTCACTGGCGCGAGCCGAATCTCGCGAATGGTGATCCCGACTTGCGTGCGCAGTTCTTGACGGACATAGAGGAGTCTGTAGAGGTGGCCAAGCGCGTAAATGCGACTTGGATGACGGTTGTGCCGGGACATGTGGATTTGCGACTGGACATGGGTTATCAGACGGCAAACGTGGTGGAGAGTCTACGCCGGGGTAGTGACATACTGGAGCCGCATGGATTGGTGATGGTTTTGGAGCCCCTGAATCCGGTGAATCATCCAGGGCTGTTTTTGAAGAAGATTCCCCAGGCGTACGAGATTTGCCGTGCCGTTGACAGTCCGGCATGCAAGATCCTAAACGACCTGTACCATCAGCAGATAACTGAGGGGAATCTGATCCCGAACATTGATGCTGCGTGGAATGAGATTGCGTACTTCCAGATCGGCGACAATCCGGGCCGGAAGGAGCCAACCACTGGCGAGATCAACTATCTCAATGTCTTCAAGCACATCCATTCCAAGGGCTTTACCGGTGTGCTCGGTATGGAGCATGGCAACATGTATCCCGGTGCCGAAGGAGAGATGGCGCTCATCGAGGCATACCGAAGTGTGGACACCTTTTAATCGGGTGCATGCTTGGCAGCAATTGCGGCTTGTTGATATCCAAGTACTTTCCAGTCAGAATGGACGCTGGAAGAAGGCCTTCAACATTTTCTGAGAATGGGCTGGATCAAGGCACATACGAGTATAGATTCAGTGTGCCGGTGAAAAAGGCGGCTTTTGCGTCGTGCGGCGCGGTATCAGCAAGGCACGCGCAGAGGGCGCATCTTATCAATACATACTAGTGGGCGAATTATTTCCAGATAGGAATCAGTAGCTGTAATGTGAGATTCACGATTGTGAAGCTGAGTTGCAGCGGGTGGGGAGAATCGAAACAACGGAGATTTCGGCCTTGAAGACGAGATTGCCCCAACTAAGTCCAGTTCGATCATTGAATAGTAGCGGAAGCCAAATTGCCAAGACTTTCGCGAGAGTGTATTTTGTCTAGGGTTACCCCGTCATGCTAAAATCCGACCGTGTGGGCAGAAGTGTGTGCCCACTCAATGAGCTGCCTGATTATTGCGCTTGCGGGCCATGAGCACAAGTATTTCGCGTCGTACTTTCGTTGTGCGTTCTATTGTAGCAGGCACAGCCCTTGCAATCGGACATCGCTTCCGGATTGGCGCATTTGCAATTGGCGTGTGTGGGTCCGTGGACGACCACGCACTATTCGCCGACAGCGGGTATGCCTATATCGAGCCGACGGTACAGAGATTCCTTATGCCAGAGCAGCCCGTGTCCGCGTTCGAACAAAAATTGAAGATCCTGGAAGCATCCAAGCTGCCCGTGCCGGTGGCCAACCAATTCTTGCCCGGACCTCTCAAGGTGGTAGGACCCGACATGAATCTGGATGCAGTGCTTACCTACGCGGAAACAGCATTCAGCCGGGCACAAAGGGTAGGCATAGAACACATTGTATTCGGGAGTGGCGGGGCCCGGCACATTCCGACCGGGTTTCCAAAAGAAGCTGCGTATGGACAGATAACAGAGGTGCTTCAGGCCATGGGACCACTGGCGGCCACGTACGGCATCACTCTCTGCCTAGAGCCGTTACGCCACCAGGAAACCAACTTCCTGAACACGGTGCCGGAAATGATGGAAATCGTAAATGGGGTAAATCATCCAGCCGTGCAACTCACGTTTGATATATACCACGTCACGCAGGAGGGAAGGAGTGCATCCGATGTGGCATTGGCCGGCGCTTCGATACGCCATTGCCATGTTGCGGAAGATACAGATAGAGCGGCTCCAGGTGTGCATGGAGACGACTTTACGGCATGGTTCCAGGCACTTGATGCTATTGGGTACACGGGGCGGGTATCCGTGGAATGCAGGTGGCAGGACCGGCTGCACGAGCTTCCGCGGGCAGTGGTGGCTCTCACCCGACAGATGGGAAAATGACCGTTCGTCTGAACGCATGCGCTCTGCTCTTGACGGGTGCCTTTTCGTTGGCTTCACAACAAGCAAGTGCGCAGGAGTGCACTCGACCACTTCTGGGACAAGGGCAAATGACGGGCTCTGTGACCGAAACTACCGCAATACTGCAAGCTCGGCTCACCGAAGGTATGTCTCTCATTAATCATGACCTTCCAGGCTGTCTTGGAATTGCAAGGTGGGAGTACTCCAATGATCCGGCATTCAAATCAGCCGAACGCACTCCTTGGATAGTGGCAGATAGTACCTACGACTATATAGTTAAGGCGCGTATCACTGGATTAGAGCCTGGCAGGCGCTACTACTACCGATTGTGGTTTGGACCAGATACCCTGAACGCCTGGGTCGGCAGTCGCGCAACGTTTCGAACGTTGGGAGGCAAAACCGAAGAGCGGGAAGTGCGGGTTGTAGTGGTTACGGGAATGAATGTGGACAAGTTTTGCAGGGATCCGGAACGGTCCTATGTCGGTCCCGACAGAGATCTGGGTTTTCCCGCTTTGGAGACGATCTTGAGCTTGAAACCGGACTTCTTCGTCGGAACAGGGGACAATGTGTATTACGACGCTCCGAATCAGCCATATGGTGTGGCTGTGGACGCACGTGGAATTCGACGCAGCTATCATGAGCAGTTTGTCCGTCCGCGATTTCACAACCTGTTTGCAGAAGTGCCCACTTATTGGGAGAAGGATGATCACGATTATCGCTATAACGATAGCGATACAACAGGAGATGTGCGTCCCCTGCATGCACTCGGAGTGAGAATGTTTCTCGAGCAGCTGCCGGTTGCGCTTCCGGAAGATACAGATCCGGTGACCTACGGTACCTACCGACTGACAAAGGAATTGCAGATTTGGCTTGTTGAAGGGCGCGACTATCGTTCACCCAATAGTGCGCCGGATGGTCCAGGGAAAACCATTTGGGGAGCTGTCCAAAGGGATTGGCTAAAGCGCACACTACGCGAAAGTGATGCAACATTTAAGGTCTTGATTTCCCCTACTCCCCTGGTGGGGCCCGATGACCGCTACAAGACAGATAACCATGCAGACATAAATGGCTTCAGGTTCGAGCGGGACGACTTTTTTGCATTCCTTCTGGATCAAGGCATTGCGCGCAACTTTTTTATCGTGTGTGGCGATCGGCACTGGCAATATCATTCCGTTCATCCCACGGGTATCGAGGAGTTGCGTCAGGAGCATTGGTGGATGCCAATTCACGTGGCGGTCGATTACCGGGTGACCCGGCTTCATCTGATCCTGAAGCAGAAATCATACAGCCCTACGTCATGACCGAAGGATCGGGAGGGTTCCTACAATTGCGATCTGTTCCAGGTACAGATGCATTGCCCCCTCGTCTATTCTTCGAGTTTTTCGATGAGCGAGGCCGCTTGTTTTATGCTACACAGAAACGCGCACGTCACTGAATGGAAAGGGGTTGGTATGGCCTACCTGGCTTGGCATTGAAGCCGACAAAACACTTGGATCAGAGTGGATCAGCCATGTCTGAGAGCAGGGGCCCGTCGAGGCGGAAGATGCTGTGGGTGTTCTGCGGGAATCTTGAATCCGGCTTCAGCGGTGCCCTATTAACGGTCTGGGGCAATACTGTCGCTCCCTTTCCAAAACGGGTCATTCTTTCGGTCGTGTGGCAGTCCGGGACAGAAACACCGCGGCAGGCAGAGAAGCTCGTGACTCATCCGTTGCCGTATCGCTATAGTGCGTCGTAATTTGCCTTTTTAAGGATATCAAGCGGCAGATGACAGGACTTGCAGTGCTATTGTTCTTAACGGGGCTCACAACCCTCAATGGCGAGCCACAGGATATCGATACGCTCCGCGTGGGCGTTGTCGGTTTGGTTCACGGTCATGTAGGATGGATTCTGGGACGGGAAGACCGCGGCGATATCGATATTGTCGGCATTGCAGAATCGGACCGAGATCTCGCTCAAAGGTATGCAGCTAGGTACGGCTTCGATACGCGGCTGGTTTATGAGACGGCGCAGGAAATGCTGGAGGCAACAGAGCCAGAGGCGGTAACCGTGTTCTCAAACACTTATGACCATTTGGCTGTGACGGAAGCAGCGGCCGCACAGGGCGTACATGTCATGGTGGAAAAGCCCATGGCAATCTCGCTTGAACATGCGCGACGCATGAAGGCGGTGGCGGATTCGGCGGGTATACACCTGCTCACCAACTACGAAACCACGTGGTACCCCACCGTCCACTATGCTAAAGACCAAATAGCCACCATGGGCGACATCCGCAAAATTATTGTATACGATGGACACCCTGGCCCTGTCGAAATCGGAGTGGGAGAGGAGTTCTGGTCTTGGCTGCTCACCGAAGAGAAAAACGGGGGCGGGGCACTTATGGATTTTGGCTGTTATGGTGCTAACCTCATCACGTGGTTCATGGAAGGGCAGCGGCCTGTGTCGGTTATCGCTGTCACGCAGATATATAAGGCCGAAGCGCCATACGGTGCGGTGGATGATGAAGCCACGATCATATTGGCTTACCCGTCAGCGCAAGGCATTATTCAAGCGTCGTGGAACTGGCCGTTCAATCGTAAGGACATGCACGTCTATGCGACGGGCGGCTACGTCTTTCAGGACGACGGAGTCAGCGGGCGGATACGTCGCACAAGTGGAGCAGATGAGACCTTTCGACTTGAGCCGAGGGGGGCGCCATACGACGACCCGTTTGCGTATCTGGCCGCAGTGGTGCGCGGAGAAGTCGATCCGGAGGGAAGTCCGTCTTCGCTTGAGATCAACATGGTGGCCATGGAGATCCTCGATGCTGCCCGGCGTTCAGTTAGGTCAGGTCAGAAAATAGTGCTGGATCCGTGACGCACACTATTTCTTGAGCCACTCGAGCGGCCGGTATTCTTTGGGCATCTGATCGGCTATGCGCTCAAATGCATAGTAGCCGTACACCGTTACGCCATAGGGATCGATTACTTCGCCGGACTCGTCAATCAGCGTCGGGCCCGAATTCAATTCCATGAAGGAGCGCTGCGGGCCAGGTCGTGTCCAGTCGGGCATTCGCTGCCAGCGCCTGAACGCCTCATCCTCCATTTCGTGCGTGTAGACAATCTCCAGTACACCATGGAACGTAAGGGTTTGTTCGAAGGGGGTCGGGCCGGGCTCTAGCAGGGTTTCAGGATCGGCGCCAAACTTGGGCTTGTCCGGCTCAAGTGAGAAACGCCGGTAAACTTCAAAGCCCTCCGGTTCCGTGTTGCCCTGCATCAGCGACAGCATAAAATGTCGCTGTGACCCCAAAAATGCCGCCCGGCGCCGCTCCTTCCACAGGGTTGCTTCAAGGCTGTCCTTGGGTTCCAGCTCCGCGTACGAGGGTTCTCCGTCGTACTTGATCGTGTTGCCAAAAAAATAGAATTCCTTCAGATAGTACTGGATGTGGTAGCCCAATGCGCGGTTTTCGATCTGCAACGGTGAGCTGGCCGTGGCAGACAGCTTTCCGAGACGGCTGGTAAAGCTCAGCACCTCGGGATTCAAAATGTCCGTGAGTGCACTGTTGTCCGTTTCTCCAAGGAATAGCCGTTTAAACTTGATGAGTTGTCGTTGCCATTTGCGGGCCTGCCGAGCATTTATGACTACCTCCTCCAACGGGACCGTTGTCGGTTCTAATCTGACGGGGATCTCGTATGTTTGGCCTGCGCGCACCAGCGTATCCGTCCATGTGGGTACGTAGCCCAGCATGGATACGTACAAGCGGTGAGCGCCGGGCTGCACGCCAGTGAGTTCGTATTCACCTTCCGCACTTGTGGTAGTGCCGAGGAATGACGAGGCAATAAAGACATGCGC